>CAYQDJ010000019.1:0-22373 GCA_964416255.1 uncultured Nitrospira sp.
GCCTGCGGTTCGCGGTGCGCGAGGGCGGTAAGACCGTCGGCTCCGGCGTCGTCACCGAAATTCTGGCATAGACAATCGCTGTCTGTCGACAGCTAGGAGTGTTCAGCGTGAAAGTTGATCAGCGGATCAGAATCAGGTTGCGTGGGTTTGACTATCGGGTACTCGATCAATCGGTGACTGAGATTGTGGAAACTGTTCGGCGAAGCGGAGCCAAGGTGGTGGGACCGATCCCGTTGCCCACCAAAATCGAGAAGTTCACCGTGCAGCGTTCCACGCATGCCGATAAGAAATCCCGGGAGCAGTTCGAAATGCGGACCCATAAACGTCTCCTGGACATCATGGAGCCGACGCCTGAGACGATGGATTCCCTCATGAAGTTAAATCTGGCCGCAGGAGTGGACGTCGAAATTAAATTGTGAGTGGTGAGTGCTTGGTTTGGGTCGGAATGCACCCATCTCAACTCCCAAACTCAACACTCCAAACTCAAGACTGGGTTGTAGGATGACGAACGGGTTGCTCGGGAAAAAGCTGGGAATGACTCAAGTGTATGACGAGAGCCGCTTGACTCCGGTCACGGTCATCGAAGCGGGTCCGTGTCGCGTGGTCACCGTCAAAACGAAAGAGCGGGACGGCTATGAAGCCGTGCAGCTCTCCTTCGGGGAGGTCAAGGAGCGGAAACTCTCCAAGGCTGAGCTGGGGCATTTGAAGAAGCAGCAAGCTCCCGCCAGTCGCGTGCTGCGGGAATTCAAAAAGGACGGCGACGTCACCGTCGGGCAGGCGGTCACGGTCGGGATGTTCAAGAAGGGCGACTGGGTGGATGTCATCGGGGTCTCCAAGGGCAAGGGGTTTCAGGGGGTCGTGAAGCGGCATCATTATGCCGGCGGTCCGGAGTCGCATGGTTCCATGTTCCATCGCGCACCCGGTTCCATCGGGGCCAGTTCGTTCCCCTCCCGCGTGTGGAAGGGGAAAACGTTGCCAGGCCATATGGGCTCAGAGCGCGTGACGACACAGCGATTAAAAGTGATCGAGTCACGGCCGGATGAAAATCTGCTGTTTGTCCGTGGCTCCATTCCCGGGGCCGCCAATGGGATTATCGTCGTGAGAAAGTCGAAGAAGGGTTAGCGCATGCCCACCGTCGATCTCGTGAATTTACAGAAGGTGAAGGTCGGAACCGTCGAGCTGCCTCAGGAGGTGTTCGGGTGCGAGCCGCGGAGCGCGCTGGTTCATGAGGCGGTGATCATGCAGCGGGCCTGCGAGCGCCAAGGGACGGCGTCCACCCTGCGGCGAGGGGAGGTCAGCGGATCAGGCAAGAAGCCGTGGAAACAAAAGCACACCGGCCGGGCCCGCGCCGGGTCTCTTCGCTCCCCGGTCTGGCGACACGGGGGAAGCGTCTTCGGCCCCAAGCCGCGGAGTTACGCCTATGCCATGCCGAAGAAGAAGTATCGGGCGGCGCTTCAAAGCGCCTTGTCCGGCAAGCTTGCCGACAACAAGCTGATCGTGGTGTCGGATCTTTCGTTGGACCAACCGAAGACGAAATTGCTGGCTCGGGCCCTGGCGCACTTCTGCGACGGTGGGGCGGCTCTGGTTGTGGCCGGGGAGGCGCACGGCGGCGTGCTGCAGGCGGCGCGGAATCTCGCCGGCGTGAAAGTCGTGAGTCCCGATCGACTCAACGTCTACGATGTCGTGCGTGCCAAGGTTCTGGTGATTCCCCAAGGCGAACTGAGCCGTGTGAAAGAGGTGTGGTCATGAGCGTGAGTATGCACGCCGTGTTGGTGCAGCCGTTGCTGACGGAGAAGCTGACCGGACTTCGTGAGAAGACCAATACAGTGGGATTTATCGTCCACCCGGCCGCCAATCGGGTCCAAATCAAGCAGGCGGTGGAAGCGCTGTTGAAGGTGAAGGTCGAGAAGGTGAACGTCATGAACGTTCGGGGGAAAGTCAAGCGCCTCGGCCGCTTCTCCGGTAAGCGCTCGGACTGGAAGAAAGCCTTCGTCACCCTCAAAGAGGGCGAGAAACTCGAGATGTACGAAAGTGCGTAACTGGCCGAGAAAGGTAGGACTGGTGACATGAGTTTGAAATCGTATCGCCCGACGTCGCCGGGCCGTCGTGGAATGACGGCGGTTACGACTGAAGAGCTGACCACGAAGAGGCCGGAGAAGTCGCTGACCTCCTTCCACATCAGGAGCGGAGGGCGGAACAGCGAGGGCCGAATGACCATTCGCTTCCGTGGCGGAGGGCACAAGCGATTGTATCGGACCATCGATTTCCGGCGAGACAAGGTTGGGATTTCGGCTCGCGTTGAGGCCATTGAGTATGATCCGAACCGGTCCGCTCGCATCGCGTTGTTGAAATACCGTGACGGTGAAAAGCGGTACATCCTGGCTCCGGTGGGGCTCCGGGTGAACGACGAGATTCAATCCGGACCGGAATCTGAAATCCGTCCGGGGAACGCGTTGGCTCTGGCCAGCATGCCTCTGGGAACGACGATTCATAATATCGAGCTCAAGCCCGGCAAGGGCGGGCAACTGATCCGGAGCGCCGGCGGCTCTGCGCAGGTCATGGGCCGCGACGGCCAGTATGTGCAAGTGCGACTCAAATCCGGAGAGATGCGCCGCATTCTTGGCGCCTGTATGGCGACCGTTGGACAGGTCGGCAATCTCGATCATGAGAATGTGAGCGTGGGCAAAGCCGGCCGGTCACGCTGGAAAGGCAAGCGTCCGCATGTCCGCGGCGTTGTGATGAATCCCGTCGACCATCCGCATGGAGGTGGGGAAGGCAAATCGGGGCAGGGCAACCCGCATCCGGTCTCTCCGTGGGGGTTGCCGACCAAGGGCTATAAGACACGGCAGAACAAGGCGACGGACAAGTACATCATCGCCCGCCGGAAGGCAGGAGTGCGTAATGCCTAGATCGGTTAGTAAAGGTGCATTTGTCGATGACCACCTCCTGAAAAAGGTGGAGCACATGAATCAGACCAAGGACCGCAAGCTGATCAAAACGTGGTCGCGGCGATCCACCGTGGTGCCCGACATGATTGGACATACCTTTGCCGTCCACAACGGGAAGAAGTTCATCCCCGTCTTTGTGACGGAAAACATGGTGGGCCACAAGCTTGGGGAATTTGCTCCGACCCGGTTCTTTAAAGGCCACGGACAGGCTAAGAGTGAGAAGGCGGTCGCGCTCAAGTAGGACCCCAAAAAGCGGGAAGATGGGATAAGGACATGACAGAAGCACAGGCGGTTCTCAGATTTGTTCGCGTGGCACCGCGCAAGGCCAAGCCGGTCATCGATATGATTCGCGGTCAGCAAGTGCCGTTGGCACTCGCAATGCTCAAGCATACGCCTCGTCATGCCGCCCGCGTGGTGGAGAAGCTGCTGCGCTCGGCCGTGGCTAATGCCGAACAAAAGGAGATGGGCGACAGCGAGTCGATGGTGATCTCCAAGGCCTTTGTGGATTGCGGTCCCACGTACAAACGTTTTCGCGCGCGTTCTATGGGACGGGCCAATGCGATTCAGAAACGCACTAGCCACATCACCGTCGCGGTGACTGCGCCGGTTCGAGAGGGCAAGAAGAAGTAGCAATTCATTCGTGGTCGTTCATTGAGGCACACGTCGTATGGGTCAGAAAACACATCCAATTGGCTATCGGCTGGGGTACAACTACACGTGGAATTCGCGATGGTATGCGGGGAGGGACTACGCCAAGCTCCTTCACCAGGACATCAAAATCCGAAAGATGGTCAAGGCCAAGCTGTACCATGCCGGCGTGGCGAAAGTGGAGATCGAGCGGTCCGGTGATCAGACCCGCGTGATCATCCACACGGCTCGCCCGGGGATCATCATCGGCCGTAAGGGAGCGGAGGTCGACAAACTCAAAGCTGACTTGGAAAAGCAGTACGGCGGCCAAGCCTACATCACCGTCAAGGAAATCAAGAAGCCCGAACTGGATGCCCAGTTGGTGAGTGAGAATGTGGCCACCCAGCTGGAAAAGCGCGTGGCGTTTCGCCGCGCGATGAAGCGCAGTGTGCAGTCTGCGTTACGGCTTGGCGCTCAAGGGATCAAGATTATGGTTGCCGGACGGTTGGGTGGAGCCGAAATTGCCAGAACCGAATGGTACCGAGAGGGCCGTGTGCCGTTGCATACGCTGCGGGCCGAGGTGGATTACGGGTTTGCCGAAGCGCACACCACCATGGGGCAAATCGGGGTCAAGACGTGGATTTATAAAGGAGAGCTGCTTCCGGCTCAGCCGATGAAGTCCGAATCGGCTCTCGATCGTCGGTTGGGCTAAGGAGATTCAGCCGTGTTAGCGCCAAAGAAAGTTAAATTTCGAAAGATGCAGAAAGGCCGGATGCGAGGCAAGGCGTATCGGGGCGGCCAAGTCACGCTGGGCCAGTTCGGGTTGAAGGCGTTGGAGCCCGGGTGGGTGACGAGTCGGCAGATTGAGGCGGCACGTATCGCCATCACGCGGTACGTGAAGCGAGGAGGCCAGGTATGGACTCGCATTTTTCCGGACAAACCGATCACCAAGAAGCCGGCGGAAACCCGTATGGGAAAAGGCAAGGGCAATCCTGAATACTGGGTCGCCGTGGTGAAGCCGGGCCGGATTTTGTACGAGATGGACGGCGTGACCGCCGAGATTGCCCGGGAAGCGTTTCGTCTGGCGTCGCACAAACTTCCGGTGGCGACCAGGCTTGTGGTGCGCGGGGAGTTCTTGTCTCGATATCAGGGTGAGTGAGGGATGACATGCCACTGGACCTGAAAGAATTACGCCAGCTCACCGGCCCTGAATTGGCCGACAAGGAAAAGCAGCTCAGGCAGGAATTGTTTAATCTCCGGTTCCAATTCGGCACCGGCCGGCTCGAGAATCCCATGCACATTCGCAAGGCCAAACGGGATATTGCGAGGCTGAAAACCATCATGGCTGAAATGGCTAGGCAGGAAGGGAAGAGCAAAGGATCGTGACTATGACAGAGCGGGCGGTCAAAAAGCGGGAGTGGGTCGGCCGGGTCCTCAGCAACAAGATGAACAAGACGGTCGTCGTGGCGGTGGAGCGGTCCGTGATCCATCCCATGTATCGCAAGGTGTTACGTCGGATTACCAAGTTGAAAGCGCACGATGAGCAAAACGTCTGCAACATCGGCGATCAAGTGCGCATGGTGGAGACGCATCCGATCAGCAAGGACAAGCATTGGCGTGTCGTTGAGGTCATGCAAAAGGGGCGGGCGGACTAATTCAGGGTTGTGACGGCACGCAACGAAAGATTGATCATATGATTCAGAACTATACGTACATGGATGTGGCGGACAACTCCGGGGCAAAGCAGGCCATGTGCTTCCATGTGTTTGGAGGCACCCGGCGCCGCTACGCCTCCTTAGGGGACATTGTGGTGGTGGCCGTCAAGGAGGCCATCCCTCAAGCCAGCGTGAAAAAGGGAGACGTCAGCCGAGCAGTCATCGTGCGAACGACCAAAGAAGTGCGGAGGGAAGACGGGTCGTACATCAAGTTCGACCGGAATGCCTGTGTCCTGATCAACAAGGATGGCGAACCGATCGGAACGCGTATATTCGGTCCGGTGGCGCGAGAACTGCGCTGGAAGAAATTCATGAAGATCATCTCCCTGGCACCTGAGGTGTTGTAGGGCGATTCGTGGGGGACGTTGTGCAAGCACTTCGGAAAAGCAGGATTCGAAAAGGCGATACGGTCGTCGTGATTGCCGGTCGCGAACGCGGGAAGTCCGGCAAGGTGCTTTCGGTGGATCTTCGTGCCGGGAAACTGGTCGTGGAGAAGTTGAACATCATCAAGCGGCATACCAAGCCGAACCAAAAGGCCAAGCAAGGGGGGATCCTTGAACGCGAGGCTCCGTTGGCCATGTCCAACGTGATGTTCCTGTGCCCGGTCACCCAGAAGCCCACGAGAGTTGGCGTGCGGATGGTCGAAGACGGTCGCCGCGTCCGTTTCAGTAAAAAGTCGAATGAGACTGTGGAGTAAGTGAGGACATAGGCATGGCGAAGGCAGAGAAAGGCCGTGGCGGCAAGCCAACCGAGCGGAAATCAGCCAAGAAGGACAGTTCCGCACAACCACTCGACCAAGGCAGCGAAGAATCGAAGTTTCAGCCGAGGCTACGCGACGTGTATCAGCAACAAGTCGTGCCGGCCCTGATGAAGGAATTTGGCTACAAGAACGTGATGCAGGTGCCCAAGCTGGAGCGCGTTGTGCTGAATGTCGGGATGGGCGAGGCCATTCAAAACGTCAAGCTCCTGGAAGGGGCGGTCGCGGAATTGGGAACCATCACCGGTCAAAAGCCCGTCGTCACCAGAGCGAAGAAAGCGATTGCCGGCTTCAAATTGCGGCAGGGCCTGCCGATCGGGGCGAAGGTCACGCTCCGCAGCCGCCGCATGTATGAGTTTTTTGACCGGCTCGTGACATTGTCCCTTCCCAGGATCCGTGACTTTCGCGGCGTGTCACCCAAGGCGTTTGACGGACGAGGGAATTATACCTTGGGCCTGAAAGAGCAATTGATCTTCCCGGAGATTAAGTATGACGAAGTGGCGTCGATTCACGGGATGGACATTACGATTGTGACGACCGCCAGGACGAATGATGAAGGCAAGGCGCTCTTGAAGCACTTGGGAATGCCGTTTCGTGCCTGAGCGCTGGACGATAATCGCCGAGGTTGACAAACGGAAGGAGTGCCCGTGTCGAGACTAGCGTTGAGGAACAAAGCGGCGACGCAGCCCAAGTTTCCCTCCCGGAGCTATCACCGATGTCAGGTGTGCGGTCGGGTGCGGGGGTATCTTCGCCGATTTCAGATGTGCAGGATCTGCTTCCGATTTTTGAGTCTCCGAGGCGAAATTCCCGGCGTCCGCAAATCGAGTTGGTAACGGAAGAGTCCTCGCGTTCGCAGGACCATCGTAGGAAGGGTAGAAGGACAAGCAATGGTGACCGATCCAATCAGCGATCTTTTGATTCGTCTCAAGAACGGTTCGCAGCGTCGCCACGAAACCGTTATGGTGCCCGCGTCGAAGTTGAAACGGGCCATTCTCCACATATTGAAGAACGAGGGCTACGTCGAACAAGTAGAAGACGGCACGCAAGATGGTCATCCGGTGATTACGGTGCATCTCCGATACGTGGGTGAGGGGCAGCCGATGATTACGGGTTTGCAGCGGATCAGCAAGCCCGGCCGCCGCGTGTATGTGGGCAGCAAAGAGATCGGCAAAGTCCGGAACGGCATCGGAATGTCGATCCTCTCCACATCCAAGGGGATCATGACCGACCAGGAGTCACGCCGCAATAAGCTGGGCGGAGAAGTGCTCTGTTCGGTTTGGTAAGGACGCTTACAAGAGGAAAGTAGAGGCGCGAGCGATCATGTCACGGATTGGAAACAAACCGATCACGATACCCGGTGGAGTCGAGGTGAATATCGCCGGGTCCACGGTGTCCATCAAAGGTCCATTGGGCAAGCTCGAATGGTCTCTTGTTCCGGGCGTGACCGTATCCAAAGACAACGGCCATCTCCTGGTCAGCCGGGCGAGTGAAGACCGGAACACTCGCGCGTTGCACGGGCTGGTCAGGTCAGAGCTCCATAATATGGTTCTTGGAGTGACGAAAGGCTACGAGCGGTCGCTTGAGATTACCGGCGTCGGGTACAAAACCCAGGTTCAAGGCCGCACGATGAGTTTCAACGTGGGCTATATCAATCCGGTCAATTATCAGCTTCCGGATGGCATCGAGGTGAAAGTCGATAAGCAGACGCTCATCAACATCAAAGGTATCGACAAGAGACTGGTGGGGCAGGTGGCCGCCAATCTTCGAGCGATCAAGCCTCCCGATGTCTACAAACAGAAGGGCATACGGTACGCGGGAGAAGTCTTGAGAAAGAAGGAAGGGAAGACAGGGAAGTAGGGACCGACCATGAATACTGCTGAAAAAGTTCGACAGCTTGAACAACGGCGCCGTCGCGTGCGTCAGAATATCCTGGGCACGGGCGAGCGTCCGAGGTTGAACGTGTTTCGAAGCAGCGCCCATATCTATGCCCAGATCATCGATGATATCAGGGGGACGACCCTGGCGGCGGCATCGTCGCTGGACAAGTCCCTCCGGACATCGCTGAAGTCCACGAGCAGCATTGAAGCGGCCAAGGCGGTGGGCAAGTTGCTGGCCGACCGCGCCAGGGCTGCCAACGTGACCGCTGTGGTGTTTGATCGAGGGGGGCGTCTCTATCATGGTCGGATCAAGGCTCTTGCGGACGCCTCCCGCGAAGGGGGCCTTCAGTTCTGACGCCGAGTAGTGTGGTGGTGAGTCCCACCGGTGGTTGGTGGGAGAAGGAAAAAGGGGAAACGCGTGCGAGTTAATCCTGATGAACTGAGCCTCAAAGACAAGGTCGTTTTCATCAACCGCGTCGCTAAAGTGGTGAAAGGCGGAAAGCGCTTTAATTTCTGTGCGTTGGTCGTCGTGGGTGATGGGCATGGTTGGGTCGGTATCGGTAAAGGCAAGGCGGCCGAGGTCCCCGTGGCCATTTCAAAGGCCGTGGAGCAGGCCAAAAAGCATCTGGTGCATGTGCCCCTCAAGGGAAGCTCGATTCCGCACGAAGTCCACGGACTTTTCGGAGGCGAACATGTCTTGTTAAAGCCGGCGGTGGACGGCACGGGGATTATCGCCGGAGGAGCGGTCAGGGCGGTCGTGGAACTGGTCGGGGCCCATAACGTGATCGCCAAGACGCTCGGACGGGGGAATCCGTTCAACACCGTTCGCGCCACTCTTGACGGTCTCACACAGCTGAGAAATCCGGATGAGGTCTTGCGTCTTCGTCGTCAGACGGTGGGAGATCGGCAAGAAAGGGCGGCGGCCTCATGAGGAATGAAAAATCGAATCGAACGGACAAGCCTGGGGTTCCAGGCATTCGGGTTACGCTGCGGAGGAGTCCCATCGGGACCCCGCAGAAACACCGATTGGTGCTGCGCGGGCTGGGGCTTCGGCATATCCGCCAGACGGCTGTCCATCCTGACACGCCTCAAGTCCGAGGCATGATTCAAAAAGTGGGCTATTTGCTTGAGGTTGGAACACCATGAATCTCCATGAGTTGAGGCCCGCGAAGGGCGCCAAGAAGCGACGCAAGCGCATCGGGCGCGGGCCGGGCTCCGGTCACGGCAAGACGGCGACCAAGGGTCATAAGGGTTTGCTGGCACGCTCGGGCGGAGGCAAGCGTCCCGGGTTTGAGGGTGGACAGATGCCGTTGATTCGCCGCCTGCCCAAGTTCGGGTTCTCGAATCCGTTTCGAACCGAATATGCCATCGTCAATCTCAAGAGCTTCGGCGAATGGACGGGAGAAGGGACGATCACTCCTCAAGCCTTGGTCGATGCCGGCTTGGTGAAACGCAAGCACCTTCCTATCAAAATTTTGGGCAACGGCGAGCTCAATAAAGCCCTCGTGATCCAAGCGCACAAGTTCAGCAAGTCGGCAGAGGCGAAGATTCAGGCAGCTGGAGGGAGAGTCGAGGTTATCGGCGGTGTTTGAGCGGCTCCTGACCAGTTTTCAGAACATTTTCAAGATTCCCGAACTGCGGACCCGCGTCCTGTTCACGCTTGGGATGCTCGTCGTGTACCGGGTCGGAGCCCATATCCCGACGCCCGGAATCAACGGCGAGGCGTTGTCGGAGTTTCTGCAGAAGCAGGGCGGCGCGCTCCTGGGATTCCTGGATATTTTCTCAGGTGGGTCCTTGTCCCGGCTGACGATCTTTGCGTTGGGCATTATGCCTTACATCAGCGCATCGATCATTCTCCAATTATTGACCGTCGTCATTCCGCATCTGTCGAAGTTGGCAAAAGAGGGGGAGCGGGGACGGAAAAAGATCATTCAGTACACCAGGTTCGGCACAATCGGGATCGCCTTGATTCAAGGATTCGGCATCGCGATCGGGCTGGAACAAATGAATCAGGGGGCGTTTGTCCTCCACGCAGGGTGGGGATTTCGTCTCATGACCGTCATTACCCTCACGGCCGGCACAGGTTTCCTCATGTGGCTCGGCGAGCAGATTACGGAGCGGGGAATAGGAAACGGGATTTCGTTGATCATTTTTGCCGGCATCGTCGCACGATTGCCGTCAGCGGTGGCGCAGACGTTTGATCTGTATAAGGTGGGTCAGCTCAACATTGTCCTGCTGGCGGCCTTGGCGGCGCTGATGGTCGTCGTCGTGGCCGCGATCGTTTTTCTTGAAAGCGGACGTCGAAAGATTCCTGTTCAGTACGCCAAGCGGGTCATCGGGCGGCGTGTGTATGGAGGTCAAAGCACCCATATTCCGTTAAAGATCAATACCGCAGGAGTCATTCCGCCAATTTTTGCGTCGTCCATCATTGCGTTCCCGGCGACGATCGCCGGATTTTTCGAGACGCCGTGGGTCAAGGCGATCGGGACTCAACTGGCTCCCGGCTCGGTGTTGTATACCCTGATGTATGTGGGACTGATCATCTTCTTTTGTTTCTTTTATACGGCGGTGGTGCTGAATCCGGTCGATATGGCCGACAACATGAAAAAGTACGGCGGGTTCATCCCCGGGATTCGGCCAGGCCAGCGCACATCGGACTATATTTATAACGTCTTGACGAAGATCACCTTTGCCGGAGCTATTTACTTGGCCATCGTGTGCGTCATTCCGGAGTTGCTGATTTACAAACTGAACGTGCCGTTTTATTTTGGCGGGACGTCCCTCCTCATTGTGATCGGCGTTGGGCTCGATACGGCTCAGCAGATTGAGTCTCACATGCTGATGCGCAATTATGAAGGTTTTCTTGGCAAGGGGATGGCTCCGCTGCGCGGGAGAAGCGGGTAAGAGATTATGCGGCTTGTGTTTCTCGGAGCGCCAGGGGTGGGCAAGGGCACGCAGGCCGATCGCATGGCTGCCCGGTACGGGTTGAGAAAAATCTCGACCGGTGACTTGCTTCGGGAGGCGGTTCGAAACCAGACGACGTTGGGTCGTGAAGCCAAGGATGCTATGGATCAGGGCCGGCTTGTCCCGGATTCAGTCGTCATCGGGCTTGTTCGGGAAAAGCTCGCCGATGAGGACTATGCGAAGGGCTTTATCTTGGACGGATTTCCCCGCACCGTGCCTCAAGCGGAGGAACTGACCAGGGTGCTCGAGGAGCGGGGTCTTACACTGGACCGTGTGATCAATTTTCAGGTTCCCCGCGAGGATGTCGTGAGGCGGTTGAGCGGGCGGCGGAGTTGCCCGACATGCCAAGCCACGTTCCATACGGACTTTGCGCCGTCGCAGAAGGGGGCGGCCTGCGATCGTTGCGGCGAAGCGTTAGTGCAGCGAAAGGACGATGCTCCGGCGGCCATCGAAACCAGACTGAACGTGTACGAGGAGCAAACGGCTCCGGTAATCAGCTTCTACGAGAGGCAACATCTATTGGTGCATCTTGATGGCGCTGGATCGGTCGACACGGTGTCCCAAAGTCTGATCAACAGGATCGCCGCGCACAAGATGGCATGATCATTCTCAAGACGCCTGAGGAAATCGAAGTCATGGCCCAGGCATCGCGGGTTGTGGCGGAGGCGCTGGAGATTGTCAAAAAGGAAGTGCGAGCCGGTGTGACCACCGATGACCTCGATCGTCTTGCCGAGCAAGCGATCCGAGCAAGAGGGGCCATTCCGGCGTTCAAGGGGTACCGCAATTATCCCAAGACGCTCTGCGCGTCGGTGAATGAACAAGTCGTTCACGGGATCCCTTCCAAACGGAAGCTGAAGAACGGCGACATCATCGGGTTGGATCTGGGAGCGATCGTCGGCGGGTTCTACGGTGATTCGGCGGTGACGGTGCCGGTGGGTGACATCGATGAGAAGATCGCGAGTTTGGTCCGCATCACCCAACAGGCGCTCGATTTGGGCATCGAGCAAGCCGTGGTGGGAAACCGTCTGACCGATATCTCCCATGCCGTGCAGCGTCATGTGGAAGCGGCTGGGTATTCCGTCGTGACGGAGTTTGTCGGCCACGGAATTGGCCGGCAGTTGCATGAGGAGCCGCAGGTCCCAAATTACGGGAAGCCGGGCCAAGGCCCACGGTTGCAGGCTGGCATGGTGCTGGCGATTGAACCGATGGTCAACATGGGCGGGAGTGCCGTCCGGGTGTTGAGTGACCGGTGGACGGCGGTGACGGCGGATGGCAGTCTCTCCGCCCACTTTGAACATACGATTGTCATCCAGCCGAGGGGGCCGGCCCGTGTGCTGAGCCAAGGTGTCGGAGCGGCGGGGTAATTCGGGCGGAACGAGGATCGCAAAGACGTGGCGAAAGAAGACATTATCGAGATCCAAGGGACGGTTTCCGAGACGTTGCCGAACGCGATGTTCCGAGTCAAGCTCGATAATGGTCACATTATCCTGGCCCATATCTCCGGGAAAATGCGGATGCACTTCATTCGTATCCTCCCGGGAGACAAGGTGACGGTCGAAATGTCACCGTACGATTTATCCAGAGGACGGATTACCTATCGTTTCAAGTAGCGGGAGCGTGGAAGACCTATGAAAGTGAAATCATCCGTCAAGCCAATCTGCGCCAAATGTAAGGTCGTTCGCCGGCGGGGGGTTGTCCGGATCTTGTGCGACAATCCCCGACACAAACAACGCCAGGGTTGAGCATGAACGCCTCGCTGCACAGTTTGGACGTCGACAGAAAGGATTGAGGAGGGAGCATGGCACGTATCGCGGGCGTGGATTTGCCACGAGACAAGCGGGCGGACATCGGCTTAACCTATGTCTATGGCATTGGGCGGACCGCATCCTTGGAAATTTTGAAGGAGGCCGGAGTCGACGGCGCGATCCGAGTCAAGGACCTCAGTGAGGATAAGATTGTCAAGCTGCGCGAAATCATCGAGCGGGACTACCGGGTGGAAGGGGATCTCCGCAAGGAAGTATCGCTCAACATCAAGCGGCTGATCGATACGGGGACCTATCGAGGTTTGCGCCATCGGAAGGGATTGCCCGTCCGAGGCCAGAGGACCAAAACCAACGCCAGGACACGCAAAGGACGCCGGTCGGGAGTAGGCAGCAAGCCAAGGCCGACGAGAGCAGGCGCCTAATCGTGGCGGCAGGTAAGGAGTGTTATGAGCGTCAAGAAGGGCAAGAAGAAGGAGCGGCGGATCGTTCAAAGTGGAGTGGCGCATGTCCAGGCCTCGTTCAACAACACGATCGTGACGATTACCGACATGGGTGGTAACACGGTGGTGTGGGCCAGTGCCGGCAACCAGGGATTCAAGGGGTCCCGCAAGAGTACGCCATTTGCCGCGCAACGGGCGGGGGAAGCCGCCGCTCGCAAAGCCATGGAAAGCGGGATGCGGCAAATCGACGTGTATGTCAATGGCCCTGGATCTGGCCGCGAGTCCGCCATTCGGTCATTGCAGGCCGCGGGCTTGAGAATCAATCTGATTCGTGACGTCACGCCGATTCCTCATAATGGGTGCCGGCCTCCCAAGCGGCGGCGGGTGTAACGGGTGATTGACAGTAGATCAACGGACGTCAGGGTCCTCGGCGTCCAGTAACCGGAGGTAGAGCACGTGGCGAAGTATCGCGGTCCAGTATGCCGGTTGTGCCGGCGCGAAGGGGAAAAACTCTTTTTGAAGGGGTCCCGGTGCATGACGGATAAATGCGCCATCGAGCGCCGGAGTTATCCGCCGGGGCAACATGGGCAAGGGCGGCCACGAACGTCAGACTACAGCCTACAGTTGCGTGAAAAGCAAAAACTCCGCCGCATCTATGGACTTCAAGAGCGGCAGTTCCGGGGCATGTTTGAGCGAGCCGAACGCCAATCCGGGGTGACAGGCGATGCATTGCTGCGCTTACTTGAATGCCGGCTTGATAACGTCGCGTATCGACTTGGATTTGGTGCTTCTCGAAAGCAGGCCAGGCAGGTGGTCAGTCATGGGCATCTCACGATGAACGGGAAGAAGATTACCGTGGCAGGTGCGCTGGTTAAGGCCGGTGACGTCATTGAAGTCCGGGAACGCAGTCGGAATCTTGCGGCGATCCAATCGGCGCTGGAATCAGTGGACAGCCGTGGAATCCCGGAGTGGCTGGAACTTGACAAAGGTGCGCTTCGGGGAACGGTGCGCGCCCTCCCGACCAAGGATCAAATCAGTCTGCCGGTCAACGAGCAGATGGTTGTAGAACTCTATTCACGATAGGCATCGGCCTGATCGACGAAGCGATGGCGTCTTGTGTCAGGCAGGAAGGCTATTCGATGGCCATGAAGGGGGAGTCATGATTAAAGCGATGAAAGACTTTCAAGTCCCGATGCGGGTGGAAGTCGACAAGGATACGCATTCCCCGACATTCGGCAGATTCACCACCGAGGCGTTTGAGCGGGGATTCGGCACCACTATTGGCAATGCGCTCCGGCGGGTGCTGTTGTCATCCCTCACCGGAGCCGCCGTGACTACGGTCAAAATCGAAGGGGTGCTGCACGAATTTTCAACCATCCCCGGCGTGACCGAGGACGTGACGGCGATCATTCTCAACGTCAAGAGCCTGCGCCTGGCGTTGCACACGGACAAGCCCAAGACGATTCGGCTGAGGAAGAAAGGGCCCGGAGAGGCCAAGGGGTCGGACATTCTCCATGACGCGGAGGTGACGATTCTCACGCCGGATTTGCACATCGCAACTCTCGACAAGGATGCGTCCCTTGACATCGAGATGATGGTCAAGCACGGGCGCGGCTATGTGCCGGCCGAGCGGAATAAAGAAGAAGGGCTGCCGATCGGCGTGATTGCCGTCGATTCCATCTTTTCGCCGATCAAACGCGTGAATTTTCAGGTGGAGAATGCCCGAGTCGGCCGTATGACGGATTACGACAAGCTCACGATGGAAATTTGGACGGACGCGACCATTAGTCCGCGAGACGCTCTCTCCACCGCTGCCGGGATCTTGCGCGAGCACCTGGACATCTTTATTAATCCTGAAGAGCGCACGGAAGGGAAGACGGAAGCCGGGTACGAAGAGTCGCAGCGGGAAATCAACAAGAATCTCTTCCGGAGCGTCAATGAGCTCGAATTGTCGGTGCGCGCGGCCAATTGCTTGAAAAATGCGAACATCAAAACAATTGCCGATCTGGTTCAAAAGTCGGAAGGCGAAATGTTGAAAACGAAAAATTTCGGAAAAAAATCCCTGAACGAGATCAAGGAAATTTTGTCAGAAATGGGCCTGTCACTCGGCACAAAAGTCGAAGCGGCGTCGCCGCATAATGGCAGTCCGAAGCCGGAATAATTTTTTCGAGCCAAGAGGAACGCTGTGCGACACAGAAAAAAAGGGCGACAACTCGGACGGCAAACCAAACATCGGTGGGCCCTCTTTCGCAATCTCGTGACGTCATTGCTCGATCATGAGCGCATCGAAACCACCGAAGCGAAGGCTAAGGAGGTGCGTGGGTTCACGGATCGAATGATTACGCTGGGCAAGGAAGGGACGTTGCCGGCTCGCCGTCGGGCGCTGGCATTCCTGCGCAGCAAAGACGTGGTGTCAAAGCTCTTCGACGATGTCGCCGGGCGTTTTCAGGATCGTCCTGGGGGGTACACCCGTATTGTGAAGACTCGTCGGCGTGTCGGTGATGCCGCAGAAATGGTGGCGATCGAGCTGGTCTCGCGCGCGAACGCGACCGGCGGAAAGAAGGCCGCCGCGTCATCCGGGTCGTCAGCTTCAGGCGAGGCCCACAAGCCCGTATAACTCGTTCTCTCCTGTCCATCTCGCTTTTCCTGCCCGCGCCTCCCGCGTGCTCGCGACGCGGGAGGTCGCGTGAAGTCCAGCCGGGCGTTTACATGCCTCCGCGTGCATGCTACGATCATGCCAGGCGAGAGAGGGGAAGTCTTCTGGCATGTGGGAGCTATTTGCGAGGCGCGCGCTTCTCGGACTCAGCGTGATCTTGGCGGTTTTCCTGGGCTATCTCCTGTTCATTAACGCGGACTCTGTTCAGACCAATCAGTCCGCGCCTCCCGGATCGATCGATCAAGCCGATGCCAGGATCTCTGAATTCTCATTTACCCAGACGAAGGGCGACGTCGTGCAATGGCAGGTGCAGGCCAAGCACGCCCGGTTGTTCGAGCAAGAAAAGCGGGCGCTCTTGGATGTCGTGGACGTCACTCTGTATGGCGAAAAGGGCAAGGAGCTGACCGTGTCCGGAGAGGAAGGGACGCTCGATACGGCGACCAAGAATTTCATGTTGATGAACCGGGCCGATCCGCTCGTGGTCGAAACAGCTGGAGGATACACCATATATACTAATCATTTAGTATGGACGGACGCCGCGAGAGAAATTCGAACAGACGATCCGGTGAAGATCATCGGCAACGGGCTGGCGGTTACCGGACGAGGCTTACTGGGGCGGTTGGATTCGGAAGAATTTGAAGTCTTGGAGGATGTGCATGTGGATGTGGCTCCTGCTTCTTAATTGCGTGGCGGTCATTGGGTCAGACAGCGCCTCGGCGGAAGCGGGACTGGGAAAAGGGGGCGACGCGTCTTCCGCGTCCACGACGATTACGGCCAAGAAGATGACGGTGCGTAATCAGGACGGACAAGCCGTGTTCGAGGGCTCTGTCGTTCTCACTAAAGGGTCGCTCATCGTGTATTCGGACAAGATGATCATCCTATTTCACCCCGATAACGAACCGGGCAAGACGGCCTCAGGAGAACGGGGCGGGCGCGAGGGTGCGAAGACGACTGCCTCCGGAAAGGGGCCAGACGCGGTGCCCTCGGTGTCCAATCGATCGGTGAGTCGGATCGAGGCGATCGGACATGTAAAAATCGAAAAGGAGAATGGGAACGCCACCTGTCAGAAGGCCGTGTATTTCAGCGATGACGAAAAAATTATCCTCACGGGAGACCCTGTGGCATGGGAAAAGGGGACACGCGTGAGCGGCAAGCAGATTACCATGTATCTTGCCGAAGATCGAAGCGTGGTTGAAGGAGGATCCCATGTGCGGTTTGAAGGTGAGGAGGCACAGTAGCCATGACGCAGAGCGTGCACACTGAGCCGGCAGTAGTCGGCGACATGGTGGGGCACGGCGGAATCCACTGCTTGCAGGCCAGCGGGCTGGTCAAGAGTTTTCGCGGTCGCAAGGTGGTCAAAGGGGTCGCCATCGAGGTGCGGGCCGGCGAGGTGGTAGGTCTATTGGGCCCGAACGGCGCTGGGAAAACCACCATCTTCGATATGATGGTGGGCCTCTGTCCCCCCGACGAAGGCGAGATCACGTTCAATGGCGAAACGGTCACTCATTTGCCGATGTACAAGCGGGCGCGCCGAGGGCTTGGCTATCTCCCGCAAGAGTCTTCCGTGTTCCGACGGCTCACGGTCGAGCAGAATGTTTTGGCCATCCTGGAAATGCTAGGGTATGCTCGGGAAGATCGGATGCGGCGAACCGATGAGTTGCTGAAAGAGTTGGATTTGCTTCACATTCGCACCAGCATGGCGTATGCGCTATCCGGAGGAGAACGCCGCCGGTTGGAAATCACACGCGCGCTGGCCACGGATCCATCGTTCATGTTGTTAGACGAACCCTTTGCCGGCATCGACCCGATCGCCGTGGCGGACATCCAACAGATCATTACGCGGTTGAAAAAAAAGGGCATTGGAATTCTGATTACGGATCATAATGTTCAGGAAACGCTCTCGATCACCGATCGCGCGTACATCATCAATGAGGGTCTGATTCTCGAGGCGGGATCGCCTGACGCGATCGTGAAGAGTGAGACGGCCCGCGCGGTATATCTTGGAGAACGGTTCAAGCTGTAACCCGGCAGGTGCGATGAGATGAAGCTGCGACTCGATCTTAAACTGAGCCAGAAGCTGATCATGACGCCGCAGCTGCAGCAAGCGATCAAGTTGTTGCAGCTCTCGCGGCTCGAACTTCAGCAGAGCTTGGCTCAGCATTTGCTGGATAATCCCTTGCTCGATGAGGTGCAAGCGGAACTTGAGGAGGCGGAAGCCGCAACAGCCGACGAGAAGTCAGAGGAGCCGGCGCCGGCGACCACGCAGGAACCGGCCGACGAAAGCGGGACACCCGATGAGCGGGAGTCGCCCGAGGAGTTCTCCGCGTCCGGATGGGAGGAGTATTTCGGCAGTGATCGGCGAGCGGGAGATTCGGAGTATCCCGCATCCTCCCAGGATGAATTTCCTTCCTATGAACAAACGGTGGCGAAAGCCACTTCGCTCGAAGAACATCTCCTGTGGCAATTGTCGTTGTCGGGTCTCTCTGATCGGGAGAAAGGGATCGGTTCCTTGATCATCGGCAACCTCGACGACGATGGCTATCTCAGAATTTCATTGGCGGAAGTGGTCACGGGCACCGACTTCACCGAAGCCGAGGCGGAATCGGTTCTTAAGGACATCCAGACCTTCGACCCGACCGGGGTCGGCGCCCGGGATCTTCCCGAGTGTCTCATGCTCCAACTCGGACATCTCGGTCGAAACCCCATGGGGTCGCTGGGTTCGAGGCCGGGAGCGCTAAAAGCTTCGGTCGTCGAAGGTGTCGTTCAGCATCATCTGAAGGACCTGGAGAAAAAACAGTACGCCAAAGTCGCCAAGGCCCTGAATGTCACGGTCGAAGAGGTGTTCCAGGCGACGAAGATCATCGAAGATCTCGAGCCAAAACCGGGGCGGCCGTTTACGAGTACGCAGAACTATGTCATCGTGCCCGATGTGTTCGTGGTCAAGAACGAAGGCGAATGGGTGGTGCTCTTAAACGACGATGGACTGCCCCGTATGCGGATCAGCCCTTACTATAAGCAGCTGATGGTCTCGGGTCAGGGAGGGACCGCAGAGACCAAGGCGTATATGGACGAAAAGTTGCGGGCGGCCCAGTGGGTGATCCGTAGCATCGAACAACGCAATAAGACAATTGTGAAGGTGGTCTCTAGTATCGTGAAGTTCCAGGAACAATTCTTCGAACAGGGGGTTCAATACTTGAAGCCGTTGGTCTTAAAGCAAGTGGCGGACGATATCGGTATGCACGAATCCACCATTAGCCGAGTGACGGCGAATAAATACATGTATTGCCCGCAGGGGATGTTGGAATTGAAGTTCTTCTTCAATGCCGGCCTTCAGCGGGCCGATCAACCGTCCGATATGCTGTCATCCGTGACGGTGAGAGAAATGATTCGAAAAATGGTCGCCGAAGAGGATCCAAGGCGGCCGTTAAAGGACGAGGAGATTGCGGCCCGCCTCAGAAAGCAGCAAGTGCTGATTGCCCGGCGGACCGTCGCGAAATATCGGGCAGAAGAGAACATTCCCTCCGCGAGCCAGCGAAAAAAGTTTTTCTAGGGTCCATCGTCATCATGCACATTCGGGAGATGGTATGAGGCTGAGAATTACAGGTCGACACATGGGCATTACTCCGGCGCTTCGCCAATACGTCGAGACGCGGTTTGAACGTCTGGATCGATACGGGCTCAAGGTGGGATCGCTGCAAGTGGTGTTGGACGTCGAGAAGCTTCAGCATAAGGCCGAGGTGGTCGGGGTCGTGAGCGGGAAACGGGTACAGGCAAAGACCTCCACCAGAGAAATGTACGCCACCATTGATGCGCTCGTCGATCGTGTCGATGCCCAGTTTCGGAAATGGAAGGAGCGGCTGGTCGATCACAAGCCGAGCAAGGCGAAGAGGAGTCGGCCTTCGGCGGCCACGTCGGGAAAGTGGGATCGAAAAGAGCCGTCGGAAGTTGAACGGCAGGCGGTGCCGGTGTTGTCGGTTGACCAGGCGCAGAGACAGTTGATGGCCGGAACGTCTCCCTATCTGTTGTTTGTGAACGCGGATAATAGACGCGTCCACATCGTTCAGCGTATCGCCGGAGGGCGACTCGCCGTCATCGAGCCGTATGCCGAGGAGTTTCGATCCTCCGTGCGCTGACCTGATGAAGGTGCCGCGCGAGCGCCTGAACGCCAACTATTGGCGGCCGTGCTGCCGCCAGATCGATTTGCGACGTCCATGTCTCGGCTGAATCTCGTCATTATCACCGGCCTCTCTGGATCGGGCAAATCACATGCGTTGAAAGCCTTCGAAGATGTGGGATACTTCTGCATCGACAACCTTCCTCCGGCATTGTTGCCGACTTTTGCCGAACTCTGCAATCAGCAAAATGGGGAAATCACCCATGTCGCGCTGGGGGTCGATGTCCGCGAACGTGTGTTCTTTTCTGATTTGGTCGGCATCCTCGAGCGCGTGAAGAACCTCGGACATGCGGTGCAACTGCTCTTTCTTGAAGCACGCGAGGAAGTGCTGGTCCGGCGCTTCTCCGAATCCCGGCGTCCGCATCCGCTTCTGCCCCATCTTCCCGTATTGGAGGGGGTACGATTCGAGAAAGAACGCGTGGCGGAACTGCGCCGTCAAGCCGATCGCATCATCGACACGTCCGATCTGACGGTACACGAGTTACGCGATCTGTTGACGCGACAGTTCACACGAGAACCCGCGACGGCCAGAAAACTCACCATCTCACTGCTGACATTCGGCTTCAAGTACGGCGTGCCGTACGACATCGACTTATTATTCGACGTCCGATTCCTCAAAAATCCGTATTTTGTGCCGGACCTCAAATCACTTCCCGGTCACGATCCACGCGTGCGTACGTTTGTCCTCAGCGACCCGGATGCCATCGCCTTGGTCGGACAACTCGAAGGCTTGTTCAAATTCCTCATTCCGCTGTTCGAACGAGAGCAGCGCAGCTACCTCACGATTGCGATCGGGTGTACCGGCGGCCGTCACCGCTCCGTGGCCATCGCCGAGCGTCTGCAGGAAAGCCTCTCGGCTCTCGGGTATGAAGTAAGCGTGAAACATCGAGATCTTCAGAAGGGCTGAGTCCTCAGTCCCGGCATGCTCGGGAACTCTGCTTATGCAGCTTTCCTTGACAGCATGACCGCATCAACTATACTTGCCCTTGGACGAAACGAATCTACAGCTTAGGTGAGAGATTCCACTGTGCTCCAGAGTGCTTTCAACGTGCCGAGAACGGTATCAAGCGACTCCGGACAACCGTCCATCGGCCGCGAGAGCAGGCAGGGGAAGCGATGATGGAAAACGAAAAAGGATTCGCGTCCGTCATCTCGTGGTGTAGAGTGGCGAAGGGTTACACACATGTTGAGCGCCTTTAAAAACGTATTCGAAACGGACATCGTCTCCTTGCTCACCCCAAGGCGCCAGTTGGTCGGCTTGGACATCGGGTCCAGTTCGATCAAGGTGGTCCAACTCAAGGAAAGCAAAGGCCGATACTCGCTTCAAAAGTTCGGCGTGAAGCCGCTTGAGCCCGAAGTGATCGTGGATGGCACGGTCATGGACGAAGCTCGCGTCGTGTCCGTCATCAAGGACCTCTTCAAAGAAACGAACATCAAGAACAAGCATGTCGCCACCTCGATCTCCGGGCATGCGGTCATCGTCAAAAAGATCGGTCTGCCGCCCATGCCCGATGATGAATTGGAAGGGCAGGTCAAGCTGGCGGCCGAGCAGTACATCCCTTTCGATATCAACGAGGTCAACATCGATTTTCATGTGCTCCCGCCTGACCAGGAAGCAGACCCTCAGGCCGATCTGTCCGTCATTTTGGTCGCGGCGAAGAAGGACAAGATCAACGAACTGACCGAGTTGGTGAAAGCCGCTGGTCTCATCCCCATGGTGATGGATGTGGACGCCTTCGCGATTGAAAACATGCATGCCGTGAACTATCCGATGGCTCAAGACGAGACCACAGCCCTCGTGAACGTGGGAGCGAGCGTGATGAATGTCAATATTATCCGAAGCGGGGCCTCGTTGTTCACCCGGGACATTCCACTCGGCGGCAATCGGTATACCGAAGCCATTCAGCGAGACTTGGGGTTGTCCTATGAGCAGGCGGAAGAGTGCAAAAAGGGGGAACGGGCCAACGAGGCAAGTGCGCAGTCACTGATGAGTGTGGTTCAAAGCATCAATGGCGAAGTCGCGTCGGAGCTTGCACGGACGGTGGATTATTTTAGAACCTCGGCGTCCAATGGAGAGCTGGACCGCGTCCTCGTCTGTGGAGGAGTGGCCCGAATCACAGGTCTGATTCACCAGTTGGGCGATCGGCTGCAAGTGCCCGTGGAAATGGCCGACCCGTTCAGTGAAATCGATGTCTCTGGCAGTGAATTTGATGCCTCTGAGTTGGCGGAGTTGGCCCCCGTAGCCTCGGTTGGGGTCGGCTTGGCATTGCGGGCGGTGGGGGATCGATGATCCGTATCAATCTTTTGCCAGGTCCGAAAGGCAAGCAAGCCAAGCCGCAATACGACGCGCGCGCACAGGCTCTGCTCGGCGTCGGGGTCATTCTTATCACGGTCGCGGGGTGCTGGTGGTACTCGGCGTCCCTCGATAGCAACCTTGAGGCGCAGCAGGAGG
>CAYQDJ010000019.1:22383-45241 GCA_964416255.1 uncultured Nitrospira sp.
TTGCGCAGGAGGAAAAACTCGGTAAAGAAAAGCAAGTGGCTCAACTAAAGGAGCAGGTGAAACAGGTTCAAGATTTTGAGCAGCGAAAAAAACTGTTAGAGGACAAGAATCGAATCATTGATCAATTGGAGGCATCGCGCGTCGGCCCGGTGAAGGTATTGGATCACGTCAGCCAAAGTCTCGACCCCTTGAAAGTCTGGCTGACGAAGTTAGGGTTGTCCTCCGATACCGTCGAGTTGGAGGGGAAAGCGCTCACCAACGACGATGTCGTCGAGTTCGTGAACAACCTACGGCGAACGGATTATTTTACCGCTATCAATCTGCAGGAAAGCAAGGCAGCGGTTGAGAATAAAATCAATGTCTACCAGTTTCGATTGGTCTTTCGGCTGAAAGGGTGAGCATGGCACTCCCTGCGCTCAATCTCGAAGGGTTGCGCAACATTCCCACCGCCCAAAAAGTGGTGTTGCTGTTCCTCGTCGTGGGCGTCCTCGTGGCGGGGTTTTATTTCTACATCGTGGAGCCTAAAACGGCGGCCATCGAGGCATTGGTCGCGGATAACACCCGGTTGGGAACGGAAATCCAGACGCTCACGATCAAGGTGAAACACCTGGACCAGTTGATCGCCGCCAACAAACAGTTGGAGATCGAGTTGGCCAAGAAAAAAGAGCGACTTCCTCCCGAAGAAGAAGCGATCATGCTGCTCAAGCAGGTATCGGATTTGGGCGTGCGGTTGGGGCTTGATATCAAACTGTGGAAGCCGGGAGTCCCAACCGAGGATGCGTCCAAGTTGTTTGTGAAAATGCCGGTGAATGTCGAGGTGACGGGGGTGTATCACACCGCGGCGTTGTTCTTTGACCGCATCAATCGACTCCCCCGTATCATCACGGTTTCCGGGCTTAAAATGGGGTCTCCCAAGGTCGAGCAGGGGCGGATCGTCTCCCAGACGGCGTTCGACCTCGTCGCCTATGCGGCGCCTGAGGAAAAACCCGTGGCCGCCGGTCCCGTACCGGCCGGGAAGCCTGTTCAGACTGCGACTAAATAAAAGGATACGGTATGGCTAGGTTTGGATGTTTCCCGCGGGGCATTCAGGGTTGCTCCGATCCTCAGCATCGAGCGGTGACGCGGTTGTTGCTCCTGACGCTGATCTATAGCGGGCATCTCGAAGCCGCTCCGGTTCTCACCATGAAGCAGATGAGTCCCATGCGCCAAGAGACCATTAAGGTCACCCCTATGGGAGACACCTCAAGCGATGCGATGTCACCAAAACCGACTCTGCCGCAAGAAGCGCTTGCGGAAATGCCGACTGAACTGCCGATGCCGGATGCCGGGCTCTCAACGGGGTATGACCCGTCTGGCCGTCGAGATCCCTTTGCGCCGGTGATTCAAGAGCTTCAGCCAGGCAAGATTGACGCGAGTCTTCCTCCGCTGCAACGGGTGACGTTGTCTGAATTGAACCTGGTGGCAATCATGTGGGGAGCCTATGGGTATACGGCCATGGTCCAAACGCCTGAAGGACATGGGTACACCATTCGCAGGGGGACGCGAGTGGGACAAAACAACGGCGTCGTGAGCGCCATCACAGAGCGCGGCATCATCGTGCAAGAACGGTTTACCGACGTGTATGGCAAGAAGCAGGAGCGCGAACATGTGAAGCTCCTTCACCCGAAAGAGGGTTCAGAATGAAACCACTATTGTCGGCAGCCTCGTCACTCGTCTGTGCCACCTATGTCATCCAAATGTTGGCGTTGCCCTCGGTGAGCGTCTACGCCGAAACCGGGTCGTCTTCTCAGGAACTCGGTCCAGCGGCCGGAGAGGTTGCTCAGTCGGACCCCCACGGGACAGCGATGGCCGCCCAGTTGGTCACCCACATCGCCGTCCGTCCTAATGGTGATCAGGTTACCGCCGTCGTCGTCGGAGACGGGCGCTTGTTCCCGGAAGTTCAGATGGTGGACGAGACGCGGTTAGTGTTGGATCTTCCTGCGGTGGCATCGGCGATCAAGCACCCCGTCATCCGAGGGAAACATCCGTTGCTCAAGAAAATCAGAATCGGAGACCATGCGGACAAAGTGCGTGTCGTTTTTGACCTTGTGGAGCGCCCGCAGTATTCGATCAGCGCGAATGGCCAGGAAGTGCTGGTGACGTTCCGACCGGCTGACCGAGAATCCACTGCACTCGCTGTGTCTGAGGAACGGGGTGACAAGTTCGCTCCGGCCTTGCAAGAGAGTGACGCGTCCGTCAACCGCGATCGAGCCTCCCGCCCGATCCAACGGGTTGCCAGAATGGCGTCCGCACGACCGGCTTTCCGCGCTCAAACGGTGCAGATGGCGCAGGCCGGCGCGAGCGTCGAAATTGATCATCGATCTGACGATATCGTTGCCGGCCAAACCCGCTTTGTCGGTCGGCGCATTTCCTTGGACTTCCAGCAAGCGGATATTACCAACATCCTCAGATTGATTGCCGATGTCAGCGGGTTCAACATCGTCGTGGGAGAAGGGGTCAAGTCGAAGGTGACCATGAAACTGGTCAGCGTGCCGTGGGATCAGGCGTTGGACATGCTGCTGAAGATGAACGGGCTCGGCATGATTCGGCAAGGCACCATCGTATGGGTCGACACGTTGTCCAACATCGCCAAGCAGCAGGACGAAGAAGCCAAGGCCAAAGACTCGAAGACCAAAGCGGAAGCGCTGGTGGATCGCGTCTTTTATATCAAGAACCTTCAAGCGCAGGAATTACAAACATCGCTACGGCAATACTTGAGCCCGCGGGGTGTCATGCAGATCAGCCCAGGGAGCAATGCGCTCATTATCCGAGAAACCGAGTCCAAACTGGCTATTATGAAACAGCTGGTTGAGGGACTCGATTTGGAAGTGCCTCAGGTTCAAATTGAGGCCCGGATCGTTCAGGCGGACACGGTGTATGCCCGAGGGCTGGGCATCCAGTGGGGAGTCAAGGATTCCAATTTCGGCACCAACAATTTCAGCTTGGTGGGCAATGTGACCGGGGCTTTCGCCAATGCGGCAGGGACCGGCAATTCGACGATCACTCGGGATTTTCTCGTCAATCTGCCGGCGCAAGTCGGCGGGTTGCCGGCAGTCCCGGCTATCGGATGGACCTTTGGGAAACTGGCGGATGGGTTTGGCCTGGACATGCGGCTATCGGCGGGTGAACTCCTCGGGTTGACGAAGGTCATTGCCGCTCCGAAGATCACCACGCTGGATAAACGAGAAGCGAAGATCTCACAGGGCGAATCGATTCCCTTTCAAACCACCTCGCTGCAGGGCACCCAAACGACGTTTGTCGATGCCAACCTGGAGTTGAACGTGACCCCGCAGATCACCTCCCGTGATCCGAAGGAAGTGGGGAAAACGATTCTATTGCGAGTGCGGGCCACCCGCAACGCCGTGGGGGCTCGAAGCAATCCGGCCGGGCCGAGCATCGATCGTCGAGAAGCCACCACCCAGGTCATCGTCCGTGACGGGGAGACCATGGTCATCGGGGGGGTCTTCGTCGATACGCAGAACAACAATGTGCAGGGTGTCCCCTATCTCTCGCGCATCCCCGTTCTCGGCTGGTTGTTCAAAAACAAGTCCGAAGCCGTGTCAAAGCAGGAGTTGCTGATTTTCCTAACGCCAAGTATCGTCAAGGCGTAATCGGAGCATCGGCCTGCCACGATCATGCGCGTGAGGCCCGGGTCGGCCTCACGCGCGTCATGCTCCCGTCTCCTCTGCTTTTAGTTTGCCCCACGCTGTGTTACGATTCGCCCACTTTTCTCCGAGCCAACGATGTCTCCGCGACTGAGCCGATGTCTCTCCCGGTTGAACTGACGATGCCCATGGCCACCACCGTTCCGGTTTGTCTCGGTCAGAGAAGCTATGACATTGTGATTCTTCCCGGCCTTCTGCAGCAGGTCGGAATCCGATTGAAGCGGGCTGGAGTCCGGGCCAAAGTGGGCCTGGTGACCGACAGGCATGTGGCGCGGCGGTATGCCGAGACGGTGACGCGGTCGTGTCGGAAGCAGAACATCGATGTGGTACCAATCGTGCTCCCGCCGGGCGAGCAGTCAAAGACCCTTCGATCAGTTGAACGCATTCTCAATGTGTTGGCCCGGCATCGATTTGAGCGGCAGTCGATGGTATTGGCGCTGGGAGGCGGAGTCGTCGGCGATCTGACGGGATTTGCGGCAGCCGTGTATCAGCGGGGAATTCCATTCATCCAGATACCCACGAGTTTAGTGGCCCAAGTGGATTCCAGTGTCGGGGGGAAGACGGGCGTGGATCATCCGCTCGGCAAAAACCTGATCGGCGCCTTCCACCAGCCTCAAGCCGTGTGGGTCGACCCCCGGACGTTGGGCACGCTGCCGGACCGAGAATGGGTTGCCGGGCTTGCCGAAGTCATCAAATACGGGATCATTGCCGACGACAAGTTCTTTGTGTTTCTCCGAGAGCATATGCCGGCGCTGAGGCGGCGAGAGGCTCGCGTGATCGCAGAGATGATCGCGCGATCCTGCGAGATCAAGGCGCAGGTGGTGGTGGCGGATGAACGAGAGGCCGATCGCCGCCGTATTCTTAACTATGGGCATACGATCGGACATGCGCTGGAAGCGCTGGGCGGCTACCAGTCACTGATCCACGGAGAGGCAGTGGGCGTCGGGTTGGTGCAGGAGGCGGCGCTCGCCCATTACCAGGGGCACTGCGCGGCAACGGTCGTGCAGCAGATCAGACAGGTGGTCCGAGCCGCCGGGTTGGACGACCGGATCCCGAAATGGTCCTCGCGCCGACTTTGGCAGGCGATGTTGCACGACAAGAAAGTATCCGGGGGGCGCGTCGTGGGCGTGTGGCCAATAGCGATTGGGCAGGTCCGCATGGCTCCTCTGGAAGAAGCCGTGTTTCACCGATGGCATGCGGCTCTCTCCCCGGCAACTGTCCGTGAATAAGGAAGGGGATCAACGGATCTTTCCGAAGCCGTAACGGCGTTGAAACCATGACAGAACAGAAAAAACAGTCTTTCTCCCACATGGAGCAGGCGTTGCGTGAGAAAACGCGTGAGGTCAATGTCTTGCACCGTATCAGCGAGTCGATCAGCCATACCTTGGACCTCGAAGCGGTGCTCAAGCACATCGTCGAGGTGGTGGTGGAAGTGACGAAAGCCGATGCGTGTCTGCTTTATCTGTTGTCGGATCGCCGAGATGAACTCATCCTGCGGGCGTCCAAAAATCCGCATCCGAGATTGATCGGCCGCATTACCATCGGGTTGGGAGAAGGTATCACCGGATGGGTGGCACGAGAGCGCACTCGGGTGGTGATCCCGAGTAACGCCAGCGAAGATTCCCGCTTCAAATTGTTCAACACTCTTCCGGAGGATCGGTACCATGCGTTTGTCTCCGTGCCCATTCTGATCAAGAAGGAAGTGATCGGCGTCATCAACGTGCAGCACAAGCGTCCCCGGCGGTATCGCGAGGATGAATTGGCGCTGCTGTCGACGATTGCCAACCAGGTCGGCGGGGCAATCGAGAACGCGAGGCTCTATGACGAGATGAAACGCAAGGCGCTCCAGCTGGAAACCTTGTCCCAGGTGTCGGAGACAGTCGCCTCGGGGCGCCTCATCGAGGATATGCTGCAACTCATTGTCACCATGACGGCGCAGATGCTGGGATCGAAGATCTGCTCCGTCATGTTGTTGGACGAACAAGCCGGCGATCTGCGGATTGCCGCGACGCAAAGTCTCAGCGAGGCGTATCGGCAAAAGCCCCATTTAAAACTCGGGCAAAGCATCAGTGGCAAAGCCGTGCAAGAGCGGCGTCCTATTATTGTGCCCGACGTAACACACGATCGCGACTACATGTATCCGGATCTGGCCGCAAAAGAAGGATTGTGCTCATTGTTGAGCGTGCCCATGCTGATGCGGGACAAGGCGATCGGGGTGATCAATAGCTACACGTCGGTGCCTCATCATTTCACCCAGGAAGACGTCCGGCTGATGCAGGCCATAGCGAACCAAGCGGCGATCGCCATCGAGCACACCACCTTGATGGAAAAGTCCTTCGAGATGCAGGAAGCTCTGGCCGTGCGCAAATTGCTCGACCGGGCGAAAGGATATCTCATGCGGTCCAAGAAATTGTCTGAGGAGGAAGCGTTCAAGCTGATTCAACGGCAGAGCATGGATCTCCGTAAATCGATGCGTGAGATCGCGGAAGCCATCTTGCTGGCCGGCGAGATTGAAGAACGGGCAGGACATCGCCACGCCAAGGCGTAGACGCTCGTGTCGTGGATCTAGCGGCTCTACTGTGCGGGCCGTCGTCCTCAAGGCTCTCGGTACGGCTTCCATGGATAAAGGCATCCGCGTGCGTGCGTTCCCCGTCGAGCGATATCACGGTGACGGGGGAGGACCGCCATTGACAGCGGTGAAGGGCGATTGCTATAACAGCCTACCTTTTCCGGGGGACAATGGAGTCTCCGGGTATAGTTGACGATCTGGAAGGACAATGACGTCCTCCGGCGGTTCCCGAGCGGGAAGTTGCCAGAGGGCGTTTTTTTATGCCAATCGTCTGAATGATGCATGGACGGGCGTAAGTGATGGTTCTGATCGATCGTATTGCCACACAGATTTCTTTCCCATGGGAAGGCTGATGCAGACGCTTCGAATCGCGATGGCGCAAATTAATCCGACTGTCGGTGACATCGCCGGCAATACGCGTCTGATCAAAGCATGGATCCAGGCGGCCCGCAAAGCCAAGGCCGATATGGTGGCCTTTCCGGAACTGGCTGTCACCGGCTATCCGCCGGAGGATCTGCTGCTCAAACCTCGTTTCGTGGCGGACAACCGGCGGGCGCTCGAGGAGATCGCCGCAGCCTGCAAGGGGGTGGTCGCCGTCATCGGATATGTGGGGCAAGGGGCGGCAAACGGCTCGACGCTTCAGCGGTCGCCCCTCAGGGCCGCCGGTCACCACGCGCTCTCCAATGCCGCCGGTATTGTCACCGAGCGGCGAATCTTGGGCACACACAGCAAGTGGCTCCTCCCGAACTACGGGGTATTCGATGAACGCCGCTATTTTGAGCCGGGACGGACAGTGACTTTGGTGACCATTCGAGGCGTCACTGTTGCCGTGAACATTTGCGAGGATATTTGGGACCCCGATGGGCCGACCCGCCTTCAAGCCGCGGCCGGCGCGGACCTGATCGTCAACATCAATGCGTCACCGTTCCACATCGGGAAAAGCCGCGCACGCGAAGAAATGCTGGCCACGCGGGCTCGGGAGAACGGGGTCCTCGTCAGCTATACGAACACCGTCGGCGGACAGGACGAACTGGTGTTTGATGGGAACAGCGTCATTGTCGATCAGGCAGGTGAGATCCTCGCCCGCGGGAAAGCCTTTTCCGAGGACTTGATTGTCGCCGATCTCAACGTCGAGGGAGTGACACGGCATCGGATGGGACCCGGTCGAACAAGGCGGTTCACGGCGTCGATGGCATCGGCGGTTGAGCGGGTGGCCGTCGCCGCATCGACGGCGCCGTCGACACGCACGCGACTGGTGACGGTGTGCGAAACGCCGCTCAGCGAGCTCGACGAGGTATACCGAGCGCTCGTGGTGGGTGTGAAGGATTACGTCCGGAAGAACCGATTCAAGAAGGTGGTCATTGGATTGAGCGGGGGCATTGATTCCGCGCTGACGGCTGCGATCGCGGTGGATGCGCTCGGGCCGGAGAACGTGTTGGGCATCTTTATGCCCTCCCCCTACACCTCCCTGGACAGCCAGGAAGACGTGGCCGAACTGGCCCGTCGATTGGGCGTCGACTATCGCACCGTCGCCATCACGCCGACCTTTGAAGCGTATGCTGAAGCGTTGGCCCCATCGTTCCGGGAACACCCGGTCGATACCACCGAAGAGAACCTCCAGGCGCGGATCCGTGGGAACATCCTCATGGCATTTTCGAACAAGTTCGGCCACTTAGTGCTCACGACGGGTAACAAGAGCGAAATGAGCGTCGGCTACGCGACCTTGTACGGCGACATGGCGGGCGGTTTCGCGGTGATCAAGGATGTCCCGAAGACGATGGTCTACGCGCTGGCTCGGCTGCGCAATCACATCGGTCGATCTCCGGTGATCCCCAAACGCACTCTCGATCGTGCGCCGACAGCCGAGTTGCGCCCCGATCAAAAAGACGAGGACAGTTTGCCGCCGTATGCAATCCTGGATCCGATTCTCAAGGCCTATGTGGAAGAGGACCGGTCACTTGAAGAGATTGTCGCCATGGGTTTCGACCGAGCGGTCGTGGCCTCGGTGATGGCGATGGTCGACCGGAGCGAATACAAACGCCGGCAAGCGCCGATCGGCATCAAAATCACTCTGCGCGCGTTCGGGAAAGACCGCCGCATGCCGATCACGAACGGGTATCGCTGAGCCGCACGAAGCACGGGCCGACAACGGGGTCGGTCGGGTTCCACTGGCAATGGCGCCAGAGAATGAAACACATCAGCCCTACAGGAGGAGGTTGATGACCGGGCGTTCATCATTCTTGGGAGGAGCCATGTCAATGGATCGACGACATTGTGTGCGCGGATGGATGACGGGCTGTCTTATCGGAATCGTGATGTTCAACAGTGCGTCGGTGCAGGCCGTCAGGGCGGAAGAGGTGGAAAGCGGCCAGGACTCGCCGATGTCCTTCTCGCTGGCGTTGAGACAAGACACGTTTTTTGGGTTCCAAGTTCAGGCCACCGGCACGTACGCGCTGACCGATCATGTGGCGCTTGCCTTCTATGGCATTCACTGGACGGATGTGCGCGGGATTGATACCGGGGTTGGCGGGAATCCGTGGACCGAAGTGGGGGCCGGTTTGGAATTGTCGTATTTGGACAAGACGCTGAAGATCACGCCTATGCTCGGCACGTTGCACGGGCAACTTCTCTCCAGAGGACCGGGGGGGGCGGGAGCCACGTTTAATAATGCCGGCCGACCCACAGCCTTCGAAGGCATCGTGCCGAACCTCACCATGGACTTTGACAACGGACGGTTGGAAGGGCAGATCTACGCCGGCTATTACAAGGCCCTTCGCAATGAGGCCCCGACTGTGGGGGTCGGCACGTGGGATTTTCTTCATTACTGGGCGTCCGGAGGCGTCCGAGTTCACCGGAATGTGTCCATCGGAGCCCACTGGGAGGAACTCCGGGCCACACGGATCGATGGAGGGACTTCAGGGGTATTGTATCAGTGGCTCGGGCCGTACATCGAAGTTAAACTGCCCGGCTCGATTGCGTTTCGGTTTACCGGCGGGCCGGATTTGCATCGAAACGCAGACTTCTACAAGTTGAGCTTTACGAAGACGTTCTAGGAGCCGCGGTCACGTCGGAAAGTTCGTTCGGGGAGCGGGAGGAGCCCCGCTCCCCGGCTTAAGGGATGCGATCCGCGGCGAAGGAGGCAGATTGTGGGTATACAGACATGGATGGCTCGCGTAGTGGCGGTGGGAGGCGGAGCGGTCGGGAGCCTTGTGGTCGGCGTGTCACAGGCCGGCGCACAGGGCGCCGGGTACCCGATCGACACCGGCGACACCGCCTGGATGTTGATCTCCTCCGCGCTCGTATTGGCGATGGTGATGCCGGGGCTGGCGCTGTTCTACGGGGGATTGGTCCGCAGCAAAAACGTGTTGGGGACAATGATGCAGAGCGTGATGATTCTTGCGGTGGTCAGTCTGATGTGGGTGACCGTCGGCTACAGCTTGGCGTTTGGACCTGACCAAGGAGGGCTTATCGGAGGGTTGGATTGGGTGGGGTTGAACCAGGTGGGCGCCGAGCCACATCCCACGTATGGGCCGACGATCCCTCATCAGGCGTTCATGTTGTTTCAGCTGATGTTTGCCGCCATCACCCCGGCCTTGATTACGGGCGCGTTTGCCGAGCGGAAACGATTCGGGGCGATGATCCTTTTTTCGGCCATGTGGTCGCTTCTGGTTTATGTGCCGCTGGCCCATTGGGTGTGGGGCGGGGGGTGGCTGGCTAAAATGGGCGCTCTGGATTTCGCCGGCGGAGCAGTCGTGCATATCAGTTCGGGAGCGGCGGCGCTCGTCTGTGCGCTCGTCTTGGGACAGCGTCGCGGCTACGGGACCGATTACATGGCGCCTCATAATCTGCCGATGACGCTGCTGGGTACGGGGCTTCTCTGGTTCGGCTGGTTCGGATTCAACGGGGGGAGCGCGCTTGCCGCCAACGGCGTGGCCGTGTCGGCCATTATTGCCACGCATACGGCGGCGTCGATGGCGGCGGTGGTCTGGTGCTTGGTCGAATGGCTCCATCGCGGAAAGCCGACCGTATTGGGAGTGGCGAGCGGAGCGGTGGCCGGGCTGGCCACAGTCACGCCTGCGTCGGGGTTTGTCGGGCTGTTTCCCGCGCTGCTCATAGGGCTGTCGGCCGGTCTGGCCTGCTACTTCGCAATTGTGTGGAAAAGCCGATTCGGCTATGATGACTCGCTTGATGTCTTCGGAATTCATGGGGTTGGCGGTCTCATCGGAATCCTCGCGACCGGGTTGTTTGCCAGCAAAGCCATCAATCCAAGCGGAGCCGACGGGTGGTTCTATGGCAACCCCGGTCAACTCGGCGTGCAAGTCCTTACGGCGCTTGTAGCCGCACTGTTTTCCGCAGTAGGCAGTTATGTGATTCTGAAACTGGTGGACGGGGTGACCGGTTTGCGCATTCATCCGGATGAGGAATCCACCGGGCTTGATCTCAGTCAACACAACGAACGGGCTTATTCGTGACGCTGCTCACCGCGTTCTGCCCGTCAAGCCCAAGTCCTCCCGGATCTCATCGGGGATCCCTGCCGTGTCGTTAGGGAGCCGTGTTGAACGTCCCGCATGTCCGAGGTGACCCCGGAGGGAGGAAGAGATGAAATTCGTCGAAGCGATCATCAAACCGTTCAAACTTGACGAGGTGAAGGATGCCTTGCTTGAAATCGGCATCCAAGGAATGACCGTCAGCGAAGTGAAAGGATTTGGTCGTCAGAAGGGGCATAAAGAAACGTATCGGGGGCAGGAATACACGATTGAGTTTGTGCCCAAAGTAAAAATTGAAGTCGCGGTGCAGGACAGCCAAGTCCAACGGGTGCTGGACACGATCATCCGGACGGCCAAAACGGGAAGTATCGGCGACGGTAAAATTTTCGTTCGAGATCTCGAAGCGGCCGTTCGCATTCGGACGGGCGAAACAGGAGACACGGCGCTGTGAGTGCGGTTCCGGATATTCGACTCGGGACATTGGCCGAGGCGGATGGCCAGAAGCCCATCGGTCTCTGGTTGGCCGAGCAACGGCAGGTCCTGGCGCGGTCTGCGATGGACGGCGCGACGGGGACTGACCTGGTGGCCGCCCAGACGGATCTCGTGGATGGATTGATCATCGGCCGGTACCGGCATGCCGCTCAACACGGCCAGGAGGTTCTCAGGACGGCGGCGTTTCAAGATTGCTGCCTGGTGGCGTTGGGCGGATACGGTCGTCGGGAAATGGCTCCGTATTCCGATGTGGACTTGATGGTGTTGTACAGACCGGACGTCGTCAAGGTCGTGCCTGAGTTGGTCCGGCAGGTTTTACATCCGTTGTGGGATGTCGGCTTCCAGGTGGGACACAGCGTCCGCACGATTCAGGACTGTCTCAGCCTGGGGCTCAGCGATGTCACCGTCCGCACCTCGGTGATGGAAGCGCGGTTTCTGGCCGGCAATCCCCAACTCTTCCAGCAGTTTCGCTCCCGCTTTGTGAGGAAAGTTACGACGGCCGGCGTCGATGGCTATGTTGATCTGAAGCTCGAGGAACGCCGCCGGGAGTATGAGAAATTCGGGGAAACCGTCTATCTGCTGGAGCCGAACGTCAAGAAAAGCAAAGGCGGGCTTCGGGATCTGCACGTCCTCCAATGGGCCGGACTGGCCCGCTACGGGGCCTCCTCCATACGGGAATTGGCCGATCGCGGTCTGTTGTCCAGGCAGGACCATGCGACGGTAAGCGAGGCACGGGAGTTTTTATTGCGGGTGCGGACCCTGCTCCATGTGCATGCCGGCATGGCACAAGAAATTCTGTCCTTCGACGAGCAGGTCTGGCTGGCCGCCCGATTTGGCTTTCACGACCGCCCACATTTGCTGGCGGTGGAGCAGTTCATGCAGCAGTACTATCGGCACACGGTCGGGTTGCACGAAGTGTCCGTCCGCTTCGTACGGCGATGCCGCTCACAATCGTGGTGGACTCGGGTGAAGAATTGGTTCCCCTCGCCGAAACTCGACGGGTATTTTGTGCAGACCGGTGATTCTCTCACGGTGCCCGCGCATGCTCGCGCCCGGGTGCTTGAAGAACCTGCGCTCCTGCTGCGGTTGTTCGATCTCGCCCGCCGCCGCGGGGCGTCGATTGACACGACCTTACTGGAGGACATGCACCGCCACACAGAGCATGTATCGGCTGAGCGGTTCTGTGCGGCCGCCGCCAATGCGACGTTCGTCAACATCTTGGCCGGTCCAGGCACGGCGCAGACCTTGGAAGCGATGCATCGCGCGCATCTCCTGGAGAAACTGATTCCGGTGTTTGCCTCGGTGCGCGGCCTGATGCAGTTCAACCAATATCATAAGTACACCGTGGACGAGCATAGTCTGCTGGCTGTGGCCAGAGCGGAGGCGTTCGCCCAAGATCATGGCGTGCTGGGGCAGGTGTACCGGGAAATCAAGCGGAAGGACCTCTTGCATCTCGCCATTCTGCTGCATGATTTGGGCAAGGGCCAAGAGCACGATCACAGCGAGGTCGGCCGAGGAATCGCGGAGGACACGGCGTTGCGGTTGGGCCTGGACGAGACCGATCGCAGCACGGTAGCCTTTCTCGTTCATCGGCATTTGCTCATGGCGCATACTGCCTTCCGGCGTGATCCTCAGGACGACAAGGTGGTTCTGCCGTTCGCGCGAGAGGTCGGCACCCCGGAAGTGCTGCGCAAACTGCTGGTGTTGACCGCAGCCGACATCGCGGCTGTGGGACCGGGGGTCTTGACCAAGTGGAAAGAGTCCTTGTTGATCGAGTTATATTGGCGGACCATGCCGGAAGTGTCGGGCGAGCGCGAGGCGGCGGTCACGCCCGAGCGGTTTCAACGCTTGGCAGCCGAAGTGTTGGCGCAGCCTCCCTTGGTCGGCCAGACGGAGGTGTCCCACGCTTGGATTGAGGCGCAGTTGCGGCAGTTTCCCCTGCGCCACGTCTTCGGGACCTCGCCCCGTCGCCTCGCCCTTCATCTGGACGCGATCCACCGGCTGAGCCCTCGCGAGGTGCTCGTGAACTCCGAGTTCAACGGCGCGCTCGGCACCTGCGAATACACCGTCGTGACGGTCAACGACATCATCCCCGGAATTTTTTCGAAGATTGCCGGCGTGATGGCCGCGAACGGACTCCAGATCCTCGACGCGCAGATCGTCACCCGGCAGGACGGGGTCATCGTCGATACGTTCCAAGTGACCGATCCGGACTATGCCGGGGCGCCGCCTTGCAGTCGCCGCGAGTCGCTTGCGGAGGTGATTCGTGCCGTGCTCACCGGGCAGGCCCCGATCGACGACGTCATCCGTCGAGGGACCAGGCTGTCCACGGCCCGATTGCCGGTTCGGCAGCCCACGGAGGTGCGAATCGACAATGAAACATCCGAGCGGTACACCATCGTGGATGTGTTTGCGGACGACCGGCAGGGATTGTTGTATGTCATCACCAATGCCATGTTTATGCACGGCTTGTCCGTGCACGCAGCCAGGATTTCGACCAGGCTTGATCAGGCGGCGGACGTCTTTTATGTGACGGATGCGCATGGACAGAAGGTGGAAGACCCTGTGCAGGTCGAACAGATTCGAAAGGGATTACGACAGGAGATCGATTCATTTTTGGGCGCTGTGGCGGCGTAACCATTGACCAGGAGCAACACGTGGGTGAGCTTGAAAGGAGGAGCGGATGAACGTTCGTGAGGTCATTGAGTTTGCGAAGAAACACAAGGTCCAGGTGGTGGACTTGAAGTTCGTCGATTTGATCGGGACATGGCAGCACTTTAGTATTCCCGTCAGCGAGCTGACGGAGAACCTGTTCAAGGACGGATCGGGGCTCGATGGATCCTCCATTCGAGGGTGGAAGGCGATCAACAACAGCGACATGCTCATGGTCCCGGACCCCGCGACCGCCTGCCTCGATCCGTTCTGCGCCGTTCCGACGTTGAGCCTGATCGGCAATGTGGTCGATCCGATTACGCGCGAGACCTACGATCGGGACCCCCGCCATATCGCCCAGAAGGCGGAACGGTATCTCCAGAGCACCAAGCTCGGGGACATGTCGTATTGGGGGCCGGAAGCGGAGTTTTTCATCTTTGATCAGGCCCGGTACGACCAAACCAGTCACAGCGGCTACTATTTCATCGATTCGGAGGAGGGTGCCTGGAACATGGGTCAGGACGGCGTCAACCTAGGCGGGAAGATCCGTCATAAGGAAGGCTATTTCCCCGTGGCGCCGACCGATACGCAGCAAGACATCCGGACCGAGATGATTTTGGAGATGGAGAAAGCGGGCATCGCGGTCGAGAAACACCACCATGAAGTGGCGACCGCGGGCCAGGCGGAAATCGACATCCGCTTCGACTCGCTGCTGCGCACAGCCGACAAGATGATGATGTATAAGTACATCGTCAAGAATGTGGCGCGACGGCACGGCAAGACGGCCACCTTCATGCCCAAACCGATTTTCGGTGACAACGGCTCCGGGATGCATACGCACCAAAGCATTTGGAAGGACGGCAAGCCGCTGTTCGCGGGCAAAGAATATGCGGGCGTCTCGCAGATGTGCCTCTATTATATTGGCGGCATCCTCAAACATGCGCCCGCCTTAGCGGCCTTCACCAATCCGACCACCAACTCGTACAAACGGTTGACCCCAGGTTTCGAAGCGCCGGTGCTGTTGGCCTACTCAAGCCGGAATCGGTCGGCCGGCATCCGCATTCCGATGTACTCGCCCAGTCCCAAGGCCAAGCGCATCGAGGTCCGGTTTCCCGATCCCGGTGCCAATCCGTACCTGGCATTTTCGGCCATGTTGATGGCGGGCTTGGACGGGATCGAGAACAAGATCAATCCCGGCGAACCGGCGGAGAAGGATTTGTACGATCTCGAAGCGAAGGAAATGGCAAAGATCCGGACGATGCCCGGAAGCTTGGACGAGGCGCTCAATCACTTGGAGAAAGACCATCAATTTCTGCTCAAGGGCGGGGTGTTCTCCGAAGATTTGATCGAGGCGTGGATCGGATACAAGCGCGCCAAGGAAGTGGATACGATGCGGTTGCGGCCGCATCCCTATGAATATTTTCTCTACTACGACGTCTAGGATCGAAGGTCCCTCGAAATTTATGTTGACGGCTGTCGAGGGAGCATGATACAAACACGAATCGGCTGATCGTGGCAACGACGCCCGATCGGTCTTCAAGGGAAGCACACGGACAAAGGCGTCCGTCATTCTGGAACGAATGACGGACGCCTTTTTATTTGCTGGAGCGGGACCCGCTCCGGCGAGTCTGATCATACTGATAGATCACCGGTGATCTGTCACACGTGGACAATGGCGTCCTCATTCCGACTTCGGGATGGGGACGTTTTTATTTGAGGGCAGAAGAGGCACCGGTTCATGAGGCGTAACACGCGAGACGGCAAAGGAGAGCGGACCATGAAGGATCGCGCGGAGCGGGAACGCACGTATACGGATCGTTCTGTGGAAGGGCTGGGGCTGTCTGCCGACGCCTATTTTGAGCGAACCGTTGAGGAGTCGGTGGTTCGGGCCGTCGTTCAGAGCGCCGGGCCGTCGAGGCGTCAATTCCTCACGGCGTTGGGAGCGACGGCGCTCGCCGCCGTCATTAAGGACCTATTCCCGTTCGGTGAGGCCCTTGCCCTGGCGGCGGATCCGCCGGGAAAGCCGGAGAAGAAGGATCTGAGCGTGGGCTTTATTCCGATCACCTGCGCCACGCCGATCATCATGGCCGAGCCGCTGGGATTTTATACAAAACACGGATTGAATGCGTCGGTGAAGCGAGCCGCGGGATGGGCGATGATTCGAGAGTGGGCGATCAACGGAGACGTCGACGCGGCGCACATGCTGACGCCGATGCCGCTGGCCATCACCCTCGGCGCAGGATCGGTGCCCAAGCCCTTCTACATGCCGGCCGTAGAAAACATCAATGGACAAGCGATTACGCTGCACATCAAGCACAAAGGGGTGAAGACCGCCGCAGACATGAAAGGGTTCCGCTTCTGCGTGCCGTTCGACTATTCCATGCACAACTATCTGCTGCGCTATTTCCTCGCGGAAGGGGGGGTGCATCCGGACAAGGACACGCAAATTCGTGTCGTGCCGCCCCCGGAAATGGTCGCCAATCTCAAGGCCGGCAATGTGGACGGGTATCTGGCGCCCGACCCGTTCAATCAACGAGCGGTCTACGAGAATGTGGGCTTTATCTTCAAGCTCTCGAAAGAAATTTGGGACCGGCACCCCTGCTGTGCCTTCACGGTCTCGAAGGATTTTGCCACACGCTATCCGAACACGTTCGCCGCGCTCTTCCGGGCCATCGTCGACGCGACGCACTATGCTTCGAATCCCGCACATCGAAAAGAGATCGCGGCGGCGATCGCCCCGACCAACTACTTGAACCAACCGGTGACGGTTCTGGAACAGGTGCTGACCGGCACCTATGCGGATGGGTTGGGCGCGATTAAGAAGGATCCCAGCCGGATCGATTTCGACCCGTATCCCTGGCATTCGATGGCCGTTTGGATCCTCACGCAAATGAAGCGGTGGGGGCATGTCAAAGGGGACGTCAACTACACCGCCGTCGCCGAACAGGTCTATCGCGCGGCCGATTGCGATCGCATTGCCAAAGAGCTGGGCTATCCCACTCATTCGAGCACGATGGCGAAGCATGTGATCATGAACCGTGAGTTCGATCCGCATCAGGCGGAAGCCTACGTACGCAGCTTCAAGATCCACAGTATGGCGTGAGGGGAAGAAGGAGGAGAACGGACGATGCTCGTGAACACGGCGGTGTCAGAAAGCGCTTCGGTGGCGGTCGACACGGGTGAGGTCCGCCGGGCAACTCCCAGCATGAAGAGGGCGCGCACCATGGTCGGAAAGACAGGCGGCAATCCGTGGTTGATCTCGGGATTTCTGTTGATGCTGTTTCTCGCCGGCTGGCATTTAGCCACGCTCCGGGCGCCGTTTACCTCCACTGGGATGACCGAGGAGCAACTCCAACTGATGGAGTTCAACGGGGACATCGTCCGTGAGGCGGACGGCACCTATCACTGGAATCCGGAAAAGGAGAAGGTGAAAGGGGTACCGGGTCCTCTTGCGGTGCTGGAGAAGACGCGAGTCGAACTGAGCGAGGCGTTCGTCAAGAAGGGCACGAACGATCATGGGATCGCCTACCTGGTCTTGTACACCGTGACGCGGTTCGGCGCGGGATTTCTGGCGGCCTCGATCGTCGCCATTATCGCGGGCGTCCTGCTGGGCCTCAACCGGGTGCTCTTCCAAGCGGTGAATCCGTTCATCCAAATTCTGAAGCCGATCTCTCCGTTGGCGTGGATGCCGCTCCTGCTCTATACGGTGAAAGATCCCAAGTGGACGGCCATCTTGGTAGTCTTCATGGCCGCATTGTGGCCCACGCTGGCCACCACGGCGTTCGGCGTCAGCGGGTTGCGCAAAGACTATCTGCACGTCGCGGCCATTCTGCAACTGTCCTGGTTCAAACGACTGTTTAAGGTCATCCTCCCCGGGGCCGCGCCGACGATTGTGAACGGGCTGCGGATCTCATTCGGCAGCGCCCTGGTGGCCGTGGTCCCGGCGGAAATGCTGCTCGGCGAACTGGGCGTAGGGTACTTGAGCTGGATCGAGTGGAACAATCTCGATATTTCCGGCGTGCTCTTCGCCATCCTGGTGGTGGGATGCGTCGGAGTGATTCTGGATTCCGGATTCAACAAGCTGGCGGGCATGGTGACCTATCAAGATTGAGCCGACGAGACATCTGGGACCTGGAAGTGCGGAGAGGTGGTGCCGACCAACGCGTCAAGGATTCCAAGGGAGTAATGATGCCATGGCGTTTCTACAAGTCGACAACGTGAGCAAATGGTTTCCAAGTTCCACGGGCGAGGGGCAGGTCTGTGTGTTCAAGGATGTCACGATCAAGATCGAGAAAGGCGAATTTGTCACGGTCATTGGCCATTCAGGGTGTGGCAAAAGCTCCCTGCTGAACATCATTGCGGGGCTGGATACGGCCTCGGAGGGAGGCGTCCTGCTCGGGGGACGTGAAGTGTCGGGCCCCGGATTGGACCGAATGGTCGTGTTCCAGAATTTTTCCCTCATGCCCTGGATGACGGTCTTCGAGAATATCGCGCTGGCGGTGCGGTCGGCCTATCCGGATTGGGGACCCTCGCAAGTGGCGGCCCACGTGAACAAATATATTGCGCTCGTGGGGTTGAAGGGGGCGGAGGCCAAGCGGCCGACGGCGTTGTCCGGCGGGATGAAGCAGCGGGTGGGATTGGCGCGGGCCTTTTCGATCGAACCGAAGGTGCTGTTGCTCGACGAGCCCTTTGCTCAGATCGACGCGTTAACCCGGGGTGTGATTCAGGAAGAGCTGATCCAGATGTGGAACGCGTCGAAGAACACGGTCTTCATGGTCACCCATGACGTCGATGAAGCCATCTTGTTGTCGGATCGGATTCTGTTGATGACCAACGGTCCGTCCTCGCGGATCGGCGAGATGGTGGAAGTCACGATACCCCGGCCGCGGTCTCGGGAGACGGTAATTGAACATCCGCACTACTACAAAATCAGGAACCATGTGATTCATTTTCTGGTCCGGCATGCGTCGCATGCCGGAGGGGTTCCATCGGCGTCAGGTGCGAGACCGGTTGAGGCGCCGGTGCTCGTGAAGTTTTAAGGCTCAAGTCGAAGGGTCGGCCTGTGGCGACAAGGCAGGCCGGCGAAGAAAGGCCCCTATGCACCTGGCGGATCTCGAGCGAATGGCTGAGGCGGCGGTCAAGAAGCGGGACGTCTTGACCGAGAGTCTACGAGCGTACCTGCTCCTCTCGGTCCTTGCCGGTGCGTATGTCGGCTTCGGGATCGCGTTGATCTTCAGTCTGGGCGGCCCGTTGGCGGCCGACGGTTCCCCAATGCTCAAGCTGGTGATGGGCGCGTCATTCGGCATCGCGTTGACCTTGGTGATCTTCGCCGGATCCGAGTTATTTACCGGCAACAATATGATCGGCGTGATCGGCGGCTTGTCACGGAGCGTCTCCTGGGGACAGGCATTCCAGCTGAACTGGTGGTCGTGGCTGGGCAACTTGATGGGCTCGCTGATGCTGGCGTGGCTGGTGGTGCAATCGGGGGTGTTCTCCAAGGGGCCCACGGCGGAGCTGCTCCAACGCATGGCGAGTCTGAAAATGTCGCTCGGTCCCTGGGAACTATTCGTACGAGGACTGCTCTGCAACTGGCTGATCTGTCTGGCAGTGTGGATGGCGGGACGGACCTCCAGCGAGGCCGCGAGGATCCTACTCATTTTTTGGTGCCTCTTTGCCTTTATCGGGATCGGATTCGAGCATAGCGTGGCCAATCAGTCGCTGCTGGGCATGGCGCTCTTTCTGCCGCATGAGAGCGCCGTGAATTGGGCCGGCTTTTGGTACAACCAGTTATTTGTGGTGCTCGGCAACGCGGTGGGGGGTGGTCTGTTTGTCGGTGGGTGGTACTGGATGGCCCGTCCCTTTCCTGTGAAGGCGTCGGTGGAACGCGCGGTGCCGCAAGCCGTGCCCGCGCACGTGGTGCGGACGTGATGGGACGAGTGCGGTGGGGACGGTCGGTCAACGGATGTCATTAAACCAAGGGGGATGATCATGGAGAAAGAAACGGTGCGGGCCATCGTGAGGGAGAAGCGTCTAAACAAAAATGTGACCATTGCGGACATTGCCAAGGCGGTCGGCAAGAACCCGACCTTTGTGGCCGCGGCGCTGAACGGGAATCATCGCTTCACGCTGGATGAGGCCAAGAAGGTGGGATCACTGCTCGAACTCGACGCCGAAACGACGCAGGCGCTCAGCGCGTTTCCGGTTCGGGCCGATTATCCCAATACGACGGATCCGTTCAGGTATCGTCTGCTTGAGATTATCGGCGTATATGGAGATTCGCTGCGTGATCAGGCGAACGAAATGTTCGGCGACGGAATCATGAGCGCGATCGATTTCTCGATCGACATGGAGAAGGTGACGGGGAGCCAGGGCGAGGCTCGCTGCAAGATTACGTTGAACGGAAAATGGCTCGAATACAAAACATTCTAGACATCCGTCACGCAGGGGCAGGCGTGGCACCGTGACGGATGAGGGAACCCCGCCAGGGCTCGCGTAACCGAAGCGGGCGCCTGCGGCTCACGGAGGTGTGGATGGCACCGTACAATGGATTCGGGCAGACCGCCTGCTGGAAAGATGCGCAGGTGGTGCTCGACGTCCTTGCCAAGGGACGAGCGCAAACGCTCGACGATGTGGCGGCGGCTCTCGATGGGACGTGTTGTTATGCACGAGCAGTGCTGGCGGTCGGCCGTCTGCTGCTGGACGGCAAACTCTCGATCATGGAGACCGGGCACGTTGAGTTGTGCAGTCAGAAGGGATGTGCCACGAGGGACGTGATGGCGCGGGATCATGATCGGTCGGACACCGTCCTGATGTCGAACGGACCGGGCGCGTCGAGGGTGACGACCGCGCGGCGAAGGGGAGATTTCCGGTAGAGTCGCTGATGCGCTCTGACGAAGGTGTCGGGGCCTGCCGGCAAAGGCGCCGGGACTGTGTGAAGAGGCACGTGCGGCCTATTCCACGAGTCGCCGGCGCCTTTGTTTTGTATGGATGACACAACCAGGAGACACGAAGGAGATTAAGGATGACGGGGATGCGGCATCACACGATCAACCAACCACAGATGACCTCGGTGCTGGGAGTACGCCGGACACACGGCCGGCAGAGTCTTGGACAATTGGCGACATTGGCTCACATGGCCTGGTCGCACGTTTATGTGGTGGTTGATGAGTTGAGCCGTCGCGGCAGCGTGCGGATCAGCCGAGTGGGCGGTGTGAGTATGAAGTCAGCGTCGGAGAGGCACCATGAACAAGATTGAAGCGCTCAAAAGCGAACGCGACGGGCTGACCGTCAAGGAATTGCTCGCGGGCTACGCCCGCACCGGATGGGAATCGATTCCCGAGGCCGATGTCCAGCGGCTCAAGTGGTACGGCCTGTTCCTTCGTCATCCCACGCCGGGCTATTTCATGTTGCGCGTGCGAATACCTGGCGGGGCCACGACGTCGTATCAAGTGAGGGCGCTGGCTGATCTCGCCACAGACCACGGCAATCGAGTCCTCGATGTCACGACTCGTCAACAAATTCAGCTTCGCCACCTGCGGATCGAGGACGTCCCGGCGGTGTTGGACAAACTGGAGGCCGTCGGGCTGACGTCGTTGCAAACGGGGATGGATAACGTTCGCAATGTCATGACCTGTCCGGTGTCCGGCCTGAGTCCGGACGAGGTGGTCGAGACGTCGGGGCCGGTGCAAGCCATCACCGAGGAAATCCTGGGGAACCCGGCTTACAGCAACTTGCCGCGGAAGTTCAACGTGGCCGTCACCGGTTGTCCGAATAACTGTCTCCACATGGAGACTCAAGATCTTGCTCTGGTGCCGGCGACGCACAATTTGGGACATGATCGCTGTCTGGGCTTCAATGTTCTCGTCGGGGGAAAACTTGGATCCGGCGGCTATCGAATCGCCACCCCGTTGGATGTCTTCGTCAACCCGGCGGAGGCCATGGACGTGTGTCGGGCCATTATGACGCTGTACCGGGACCATGGGCCTCGAGAGAACCGAACCCAAGCCCGGTTGGCGTTTCTGCTCGACGAATGGGGGGAGGCACGATTTCGCGGGGAGGTCGAGGCCAAGCTGGGCAGAGGCCTGGCGTCGGCCGGCAGTGATGCCAGAAAGCCCGGGGAAGACGACCATATTGGGATCTTTCGTCAGCGCCAACGCGGAATGAATTATGCGGGCTTAAAGATCCTGGTCGGACGGATCACCGCCGATGATCTCCGACAGATCGCCGATCTGGCGGAAAAGTATGGCAACGGAAACCTACGTCTCGGTGCGAATCAATCGTTGTTCATCCCCAATGTCACTGATCGCAAAGTGGGGGACCTTGCCGAGGAGCCGGTGCTCAAGCGGTTCACCTATAATCCTTCGCCTGTCTACAAGGGATTGGTGAGTTGTGTCGGGAGTGATTATTGTAACCTGGCGGTCATCGAAACCAAGGCGCGGGCCGTCGAGACGGCCAAGGCTCTAGAGACTCGCCTGGGGAGCGGCTTGAAGCCCATTACCATGCATTGGTCCGGATGCCCGGCCGGATGCGGGAACCATTTGGTGGCGGATGTCGGACTGCTGGGGAAGAAGGTCAAGGTGAACGGGCACATCGTCGAGGCGGTGGATATCTACGTCGGCGGACGATCGGGGATCGATCCGAAGCCGGCGATCAAGCTGATGGAGGACGTGCCCTGCGACAAGCTGGTTTCCGTATTGGAGGGCCTGGTGCCGTACCATTCGAGAGAGAAAATGCATCGGGTCCGTGGGAGAGCGGCGAAGAAGCCTCACGCCGGGAAGAACGTCCCGCTCAGCCAGGTTCCTTGACGGCAAAGGCCTGTAATCCCACAATGATAATGTCCGGTTCTACCACAGCAGCAATGTCCTCCTCATTGATAGACTCCCCGCCTTCACCAGGAGGACGGGAGCGTGGGAGGGGACACTGTGACGATGAGTGGCAAAGAGTTACGACGGGTG
>CAYQDJ010000020.1:0-40803 GCA_964416255.1 uncultured Nitrospira sp.
CGAGGAGCACGGCATCGGCCGCCCGTCGACCTACGCGGCGATCATTTCGACCATTCAAGATCGCAAGTACGTGGAAAAGACCGAGGGGCGGCTGGTGCCGACGGAGACGGGGAAAACCGTCAACGACTTCTTGCTCAAGGGGTTCCCCGAACTGATCAACGTCGACTTCACCTCGCATTTGGAAGAACAGCTGGACGAAGTGGAGGAAGGCAGTAAGCCGTGGGTTGATGCCGTGCGCGAGTTTTATACGCCCTTTACGCGAGAGATGGAGCACGCCAAAACCATCCCCGGTCCCAAGGACATCGTCGAGCCACCCACCGATATTCCCTGTGAAAAATGCGGAAGGATGATGGAGATCAAATGGGGACGCAACGGCAAGTTTCTCGCCTGCCCGGGCTACAAAGGCGACCCTCCCTGCAAAAATACGCAAAACTTCGAACGGCTTCCTGACGGCACGCTCAAGATCGTGCCGAAGCAAGAACTGACGACCGATGAAAAGTGCGAAAAATGCGGCAGCCCTATGGTCGTGAAAACCGGCCGATTCGGAAAATTCATCGCCTGCTCTGCCTATCCTGAGTGCAAGACGACCAAGCCCCTTGCGCTCGGCGTGAAATGCCCGCAGCCGGGATGCGGAGGCGACCTCGTGCAGAAGCGGACGAAAAAGGGGCGGTCCTTCTACGCCTGCAGCCGGTATCCTCAGTGCGAGTATGCACTGTGGGACCGCCCCGTCCCGAAGGCCTGCCCCACCTGTCAGGCGCCGTTTTTGATCGAAAAGGTCAGCAAGCAAGCCGGCCGCAGTGTGCAATGCCGCAATGAGGAGTGTGGCTACCGCGAAGCCGGATAGCTCCCTCTATTTCCCCTCCGCCATACTTCCTCTATGCCCAATTCCGGGTCGGATCGAACAGGGGCATCACTCTGAGGCGTCACGCGTGTCTGAAATTGAGAGCCCCTCTCATCGAAATTGAGAACCCTCCTCAGAAATACTTAAATTGAAGGTTGACGGCATCTCTTTTGGTTTGGATAATGAACCATGTGTAAGCACAGGATCATGATCATAAGGAGGTCGCATGAAAGCAAAAGAAGGCGTCGTCAATCTGCTGAATAAAATTTTGACGGCCGATCTGACCGCGATCAATCAATATTTTGTCCACGCCAAGATGTGCGCCAACTGGGGATATGAGCGTCTGCACCACAAAGTGCGGGAGCGCAGTATCGACGAAATGAAAGATGCGGACGAGCTGATCGAGCACATTCTCTATCTCGAGGGAGTGCCCAACGTGCAGCGCATGAATCCCGTGCATGTGGGCGAGACGGTGCCCGAGCAGCTCAAGCTCGATCTCAAGGCCGAACAAGAAATGTTGGCTTTGTTGAGCGACGGCGTCATGCACTGCTCAAAAGTCGGAGATTTCACCACGCGGCACATGCTCGAGGACATGGTCAAGGATGTGGACCAGCACATCGATTGGATCGAAACGCAGCTGGAGACGATCAAACAGGTTGGGCTTGAAAACTACCTGGCCGAACAAATCAAGAAGGAAGGCTAGCGAGGATGAAGGCGAAAGAAGGCATCGTGAGTCTACTCAATCAGGTGTTGCGGGCCGAACTGACGGCCGTGCACCAGTATCTGCTGCATGCGGCACTGTGCAAAAATTGGGGATACGAGCGGTTGCATGAGCGCTTCAGCCACCTTGCCCAAGAGGAAGTCGGGCACTCCGCCGGCCTCATCGACCACATTCTGTATCTTGAAGGTGCCCCCGATGTGGCCCATCTGGATGCGGTCAGCAGCGGGCACGGGGTGGCCGACCTCTTCACCCACGACTTGGCTTTCGAGCAGGAAGATGTGGAATTGCTGCGGAAGGGCATCACGCATTGTGTCAAAGTCGGCGACTTTACCACCCGCCATATGCTCGAACACATGATTGAAGATTCCGAGGAGCACGTCGATTACTTCGAGACCCAGCTCCGGACCATCGGTCAGGTTGGGCTCGAGCGGTATCTCGCTGAGCACATCAAAAAGTAAGGCCTGCCTCGGTGCGGCTCCCATGCTTCGCACGGCGGAATGGAGGGTGGGGGCCTCAGGAGGAGGGGAGGCCCCCGCCGCGCGAAGTGGAGGGCGGCACGGCCCCCACTCCAACCCATGTTCGGTGTCCTCGATAGGACCGTTCAGAGAAGGCGCGCAGTCCTTTAGTACCGTGAGGATGCCGGCGAAGCATCAATCGTATGTGGGGTCCCTCGCCGTGCTTCGGCTGCCAATGCATACCCAGTGATGGCGTAGTGGCAGTGGGTGCAAGACCAGAACGCCCCGGTGAAGCTCAAACCCAAGACAGCACAGCGCGGGCAGGGACGAGCCGCTATGTCAATCAGGCGTCTTAGTGGCATAGATCACCATGTGCTCCGAGTGGCAGCGTGGGTACATGGTGCGCCCCAACAGTTTGCCGAAATTGATCGACGAACGTTGCCATGTGCTCATCAAATACCAGAAAGTCATCCGGTTGAAAATGCAACGTGATGGAGTCGTATGTCAGGTGCAGCTTGCCGCACCCTCAGATGGTCAGTGTCGTTCTGTGATTCTGATGATTTCCGTGTCTCATAGAAGCTCCTTGCCATTAACTGACATGCAGCGGCCTGCTATTGGGAGTGACGAGCACAGCTTCATAGTGCAGGGAATCCTCGCTCAAAAAAACACCTGCGAGAGGCCAAGGAGAACGGCGATCTTGGTCGGCATTCGAAACCTGGGCAGGCAAAGTTTCGGTATGGCGCATTCTAGCCTCTTTGCCGGGCGGAACCGGAGCGTGGGTAACCGGCAGGCGTCTCTTGGCGCAGGCCTGGCCGTAAGCGATTACTCCGAAGCCATCCACAGTTGATGCACTTCCATTCGGTGACCGGGCCATAAAAATCCAAGGGGCACTCGGCGACCATGAATCCTCGGCATTTAAGACAAAGCGTCATGCGTAGTCCTCCAGGTCTGTGATGATACGGATCTCAATATCAATTTATACGCGACGACCTCGTTCGGGGGAATGTTCATTTTCCGGAAAGTGGTGGTCATTAGGCCACCATGGCCGAATAAAGATTGGCATCAGGCCATGAAACCGACTACTGTAAGCGCGTATTGAAGCCGCTCAGAGTGGTCAAGACGGCTCCGGTTCTCGTGCTAGGCGGCAGTCGGATCTGTGGAAGTTTCGTCAAATCAATGGGGAGGGGACGATGATTTACGCGTGGAGACCGTACTGGGTCTGTATCGTGTTCCTGTTGCTGGGCTCCGGATGCGCATCCGCGGTCATGGTCGAAGCCGACGGATCACGAAAAACCCCCCAGCCGATTCCCTCGCACGTCACCTTTGCGGTCCTTCCCACCACCGAGGTGGAACACGATCCCGCCTTTCCCACGTATGCCGGCCTCGTGGCCCGCGAACTGACCCAGCGGGACTATAAGCAGACGGAACCGAACGTGGCCAAGTTCGGAGTCTACCTCAGCTACAAGGTCACAGGGCCTTCACAGCGGGAGGCAACCACATTTACAGGGTCCGCCATGGGCACCTCCAGCATGGGTGGGACGAGTGGGTATGGAATGAGCGGGTCTTCAGTAGGTGGGTCCCAGGGCTATGTGTCGCGTGTGGTCATCGTCGTCCTTGACCTCACTCACTCTCAGGCAGCCGATTCCTCGGTTGAATTGTGGAGAGGAGAAGCACGGACGACCGGCCTCGTCAACGATCTTCCCGCCGTGGCTCCGCTCTTGATTCACGCTGCATTCCGGCATTTCGGCGAAGAGACGCCCATGCCCGTGCGACATGCGTTCAGTGAGGAAGAGGCCAAGGCCCTCCGGCAGTAAAGCAGCACCAAAGGCGGTTCGTCCTGGGCGTGGCTTGGGGCCATGTCACCGACGCTCTGAAGAGAACGCGAGCAGAGCGGCTCTGAGAACTATTGGACTCGAACCCAAGCCTTCTGGTCCAAGGTGCGCGAGAAATTGGCGAGACTGCACGTGGAACGGGGCACACTGAAGATCACGCACCGCAATGAAACGGAGAGGCTCTATAATCTGATTCTCAACTTGGCCAACGAAACCCGAGCGGGGAAGCTTGATCTCGATGCGGCCGCGACTCGCGCAAGGGATCTGATCAGGCCGCGGCCACGGTCGAGGGAGCGGAGATCGACCCGCACCGCTAAGGGGCTGGAATCGAGAGGCAAAACCGCCGGGCGCGCCTTGCGTGCAATCAGGACGCAGGCTTGTGGATCGTCGCGTCCTCCGGCGACCGATCGTTCAGGATACCGACGTCTTCCCGTCGAAGTGATGGTGCCCGTCGGTGTCGGCTTCCTGCTTGGTTCTGTGAACGGTGCCGTCCTTGTGTTCCGGAGGACTGTACAGGCTGTAGAGCTTGAGTGCCGCGTCCTTGGAGCGGTTGATCACATTATGTCTCGTGCCCGCCGGAATGACGACCGCAAAGCCGTCGGACACGGAATGCGTCTTGCCATCGAGAATGACGGTCCCTTCGCCCGCCTCAAAGCGGATGAATTGATCCAACTCATGCACTTCTTCACCGATCTCCTCACCCGGCTTCAAACTCATGAGGACCAACTGGGAATGCTTGGCTGTAAACAGCACTCGGCGATACTCGTCATTCTTCGCTGTCGCTTCTTCAATGTCGACAATGTACCCGCTCATGACATGTCCTCCTTGTATGGATAGTCTCCTAATCCCTCGTCTCCTGAGTGTCAAGGGGCATGGCAGTGGCCGACGGCCGGCCGGCCGGCCGGCCGGATGGATCGGAGCCAGGAGTACTCAAGACGGAACTCCGCCCACAAGCGTCAAGACCATCGCGGTAAGGAACATAGCGGCGATGCCGGTGAAGACGCCGAGCGAGACTTGCAGGCGCCGGGTGGCTGTATAGGCGATCGCGGTGAGGGCGAGGATCACGTAGAGCAGAGACCCTGCGCCCAACGAATAACAGACGATCGTCACGTAGGGAGAAGGATTGTGGCCGCTGACGAGTGTCCCGAGGCAGGTCGGCGCGCCGGCCAAAAGGCCCAGCAGTCCGACATCCTTCCAGGAGAGCGGTGTGCGACCAGCCGCGCTGATGATGCCGAAGCCTTCCGTTCCGTTATGCAAGGCAAAGCCCACCAGTAACAAGAAGCTCAAGTTCCAGGCACCCTGCGCATAGCTCGCCCCCAACGAGAGGCCTTCACCAAGGTTGTGCAACCCCATGCCCAACGCGATCCAATAGGGCAAGGACAGGTGCCACGACGAAGGCCGGTGCCGCCGCTGTTGCACCTGTTCCAGAGCGACCAGCCCCACCAGCCCGATGAACATGCTTCCCAGAAAGACGAGCCAGGACAGCGGGTCGCGCGCACCGCTGAGTTCGACCCCTTCGTGGGTGAGGTCGAAAAAGAGATAGGCCAGCACGCCGATTGCGATGCCGACGAAAAACCCCTCCCATTGACGCGACACAAACCGGTTTGCGCCGAGGGCCACGCCGATTCCTAGATAGACCGGCACGACCCCGGCTGCGATCCCTAGTCCAATGAGCGTGCTGATAGAAGTGGAAGTCTCCATTGCAGGGTCGAGGCCGACCGGCTGCCGGCCGCCCCTACTATAGACGAACGAAGACCGGGAAACAGGAATTTTTTGCCGGGCGGTTCAGAACAATGAAGGGCGACCTCATCTTGCGAGAAAGGCGTCTGAAAACGGTCCTTGCCGCAGGGCCTTCATCTCGGCACCCGACGGAGTCCAGGCCGGCGAAGGAACGGCCGAACATGAGGAAGGGGCCGGTCTCCTCTCTCGCGGAAGATTTGCGGCGACACGCCCGTCGCCTTCTTGAAAAAGTGGCTGAAGGCGTATTGGTCCTGAAATCCGAGCCGTTGCGCAATGTCGACGAGGCGCCGGGGAGAATCGAGGAGCAGAGCGGCTCGCTCCAGACGGAGGCGTTTGATATAGCCCGAAAACGACTCGCCCATGTGAACGGCGAACCATTCCGAGCAGTATTTTTCCGAATACCCGATCACACAGGACAGATCTTTGAGCGTAAGCCCCTGATGGAGGTTTTCCACCAAGAATAAGTGCAGCCTGTGCGTGAGCGATAATTCCTGTTCGGCCATCGTGAGAAAATGCAACTGTCTCTGGTATGGATCGGCGAGGGCTGTGGTCGCGAATGCCGTGGCCATGTGACTCTCCTGGTGTGTGTAAAGTAGTGTGTGCGGCTCCGCCTGCGAAACAAATGGGCCCCCATTTCCGGAGCCGGCCTCCCGGCTACGTTTCATGAAAAGCGGTAGGTCTGCGCCGCTCGTGAAGGGCGCCGGCCGCTGGAATGCCCGCCTCCTTGACGGCGGAGACGAAGAGGTCGACCAGAGTTGGGTCGAACTGTGAGGCGGCTCCGACTTTGAGAATGCGAAGCGCGGTGTCTTGCTTGAGTCGAGGATCCGTGCCCTGCGGCAGTTGAATGGCGTCGTAGGCGTCGGCAATCGCGAGGACCCTGGCACCGAGAGGAATAAACGGCCCTCGGAGCCCGAATGGATAGCCGCTGCCGTCCCAGCGCTCATGATGGTGCGCGACGGTGTGGGCGGCGGACGTCAAGAATGCGAAGGAGCTCAAGAGGTCTGCGCCGATGCGGGGATGGCTCTGCACTCTCGCATAGTCCTCGGCATCCCAGGTGTCCGGTCGCGTGAGTAGTGCGGGCTCCAACGTGAGCAGCCCCGCATCGTGCAGGAGGCCGGCGAGCGCGAGATCGTGCAGTTCTTCCGCCGTGAGCTCCAATGCGCGGCCCAACAAGACACAAGAGCGGGCCGTCCGGCGCCCGTGTCCCGGATTGTGCCGGGTGAAGGATTCCATCAAGACCGCGGCTTGTTCGGAGAGCATCAACTCCATCTCGCGCTGCGAGACGGGAGGAAGTTGGAGCTCATCGATTTTCTTGAGAAATGCCTGCAGGGTGCGTACCGGTACGGGGATCAATCCTATATCGAGCTGACGAAACGCCATGGTTGTCCTCCTTGTTGTTAAAAAAAGCCAGAGCCCACGACCAGTGTTGTGATTTTGGGCTCTGGGTGAACAACCGCTGGCCTCTCGGACTGTGTCTCCACTATTTACTTTGTGTCGGCCACCCTCCGATGCGGGAAAAGGGAATCACCAACAGGCGCCGGCAGCGCTTGCACTTGAGTTCTAAGCCGCCCGCGACGAGACGCGCCATCAGTTGTCCGCAGTGGCAGCGTAATTCTTCAGAGCCGCGTACGTTCGGTCCGTTCCTTGTGGCCATGTGTCTTCTGTGGTTCGTGCGGCCGGGAGGGGCGGCGAAGGTGCCCCCCTCCCTCCATGTGTTGCTTAAAACGTCCACTTGGCGCCGCCCATCCACAGGGCCGGCAGGCCCGGGTAGATGCCTCGAGAGCGGTCCATGATCACGGTCTGGTCCAACATGTTCTTGCCCGTGAAGAAGAACGTCGTGTTGATCTTCTTGACGTACTGATTGACCGAGGCATTCAGCATGCACCAGCCGCGCACGATGCCGCGCTGGCCGTTCGGGGTCGGATCGTGCAAATTCCGGTCATCGCCGAACTGATCGCTGATGCACTGCGCTTCGAGCCGAGCATTAAACGCGCCGAGGGCCATCGCACGGTCGGCATACGAGATGCCGGCCGTCAGCAAATGTCTCGGTGAATACGGCAGCCGGTTGCCGCTGACGCTGAAGATGGCGGCTTCGCCGGGCAGCAGCGCCGCCCCGGTAATCGCGCTGTTGCGAGTCCCGCGAAACTCGGCTTGGGCGATCCACGTGTAGTTCACATCGAAGATGATGTCTTGATTCGGATTTTTGCCCGTAACGGCATCCAGAAGATCCAACCTGGTACCGAATTCAATGCCCCGGTGCATCGTTTCTCCCGCGCTGGTCAATGTGGCGCCCGTCCCGCCGGCGGCGGACTGCGAGATGATTTGATTGCTGAAGTCCATTTGGAACAGGGTGAATTCATACCCGGCCCAGTGGGTCAGGTTGCCTCGGGCACCCACTTCATAGGTCCAGCTCAACTCCGGATCCAAGTCCACGAGTGCTCCGGTCCCCGTAATCGCGTCGCTGATCTGAGGCGGCGACATTCCGCGGTGTGCGCCGAAGAAGAGCGTGTGATCTCGAACGGGCGAGTAGGTTACCCCGATGCCGGGAAGCACCTCGGTATAGTGCGACTTCCCATAGGTGCCGGAAGCCGTGGGGTCCGCAGCGGAGGGCTGGCGGTTGTATTGGTCGTAGTTGATGTGCTCGACGCGGATGCCCGGGGTGACGGTAAATTGACCGAGAATGAACCGTTCTTGGAAGAACAGCGCATAGGCATTCGTGGAGCGGAGGTTGTTCTCGTTCAAGCAAGTCGTGCCGGGAACGGCCAAGGCGCAACTCGAGGTCACGCCCACGCCGGAAAAGGTATTGCGCAACTGCTTTCTGTCCGATTCCTCATGCATATAGCGGGCTCCAAAATCCGCTTCGGCGGCAATCCCTAAAATCGAGTGGCTATAGTGGAAGCGCGGCTCGATCCCATACACCCAGTACTCGCGCTCATTCGTAAAGCGTCCGTCTCCGGGGACTGCGCCAATGGAGGTCGCAGGGGTAGGGTTCCCAAAGATATCCGGCCCCAGGGTTCCATCGGCCAAAACCGCCCTCGTGGTTTGCCGTGACCAGTCACGGGCCATATAGTGACCGAAGAAGTTTGTCGTCGAGGTCAAATTGGCCGAGAACATGTGGTTGACGGCGACGTGGGCACCCACCCGTCGAAAATCAAAACGATCGTTGGTAAAGGGCGTCTGGCGGTCGCGTCCCCGCTCGGCCCACTCGGACTGACTCAAGCCTTGGTAGCCGATGCCGGAGTCCTCCCGATAGTAATTGATCTTCGCCAAGATCTGGGTACGGTCGCTGAGCTCTTGGACCGTCTTGAAGGTCAAGTCGTCCACCTTGGCGCGGATGTTCGTAAAGCGCGGCGTGTCCATTTGGAAATGGGTGTAGTCGACCAGGTAGCCGCTCTTGCCCCACGTTCCTCCATAATCGAAATGGGTATTTAAGAAATTGTTGTTGCCGGCCCAAAATTGGATGTTCCCTTCCGGCGTGGTCGGCGGCATGCGCGTGATCATGTTGATGACGCCGCCGATGTTCTGCGGTCCGTAGAGCAACTGCCCGCTGCCTTTCAACACTTCGATCCGGTCAAACCGGAAGATCGGGGGAAAATAATAGGCGGAGGGATCGCCATAGGGCATCAACATGATCGGCACACCGTCTTCCATGATGTGGACCTTGCGGCTCCTCGTCGGATCCAAGCCGCGGATGCCGATGTTGGGCCTGATGCCCATACCGTCCTCATCCCGCACGTGCACGCCGGGCACTTCGCGCAACGCTTCGTTGATGGTAAAACGGCGGTTCTGTTCCAACCGTTCCTTGGTGATGAGGCGGCCAGACCCGGGGATGTGTTCCATAGCGTCCGCGCCGGTTCCGATGACTTCCGTCAACGGCATCTTGAGCGGCTGTTCACCGGTCTCGGCCGGCGCGGGAGGGCCGGTGGATTCCCCGGAAACCGGGCCCGGCACGTCACTTGTCCCGCTGAAATCTTGGGCTGCCGAGAGAGGGACGCCCACCACAGTCAACACCACCCATGGCAAAAATACGATAATAGTTATGAGAAACGTTATCAATTTAGTGGCAAGGAAGACACGGCATCTCATCAAGGGACCCTCCTAATACTTAGATGATACTGGTGAAACGACTCATGGCGCGGCCCACCCGCAGCCATGCGAAGGGGAAGAAGCAGAGACGGGCACGGTTGAGAAGGGAGTTGTTTAGGGCAACCACTGGCTCACTCATTGAGAAAGGAAAAAGCAACTTGTGCTCACTTAAAGGCAATCTTCTTGAGCCCTCCCGCGGGAAAATCAACCTCGCCGAAGTCCGACTCTCCGCGAAAGCTACCTTTGATGGCCAACGCGAATTCCCCCGTCTTTCCATTTGCGAGCGTGATCGCCAGCGTCGGCAAGCCGGAATCGGCGTTCGGCTTCACATCGATCTGCTTGATGTTGTCGAATTTCACATTGACCGTCGCGGTGCCTTTTTTGACCGGCACGTGACGCAGTTCATGCGGGACGAAGGCCGTTTCGCTCACTTTTTCTTCCCAGTAGAAAATGACGTTCTTGATCTCGCTCTCCATGCCCTGGGCATCGGTCAGCGTCGCGTGGAATTGCCGCTCGGTTTTCGCTTGCGCCAGAGCCGGCGTGGACAGGGCCAGAGAACAGGCGATGGCTGCCATCGTCATGCACATGGTGAAACCCAACTCGCGAACGGTCACGGACCAGCCCTCCTTGATTCTTTTTACCGCAGGGAGTAGCCGACAGGCACCAACAGCGCCACCTGTTCTTTGCCCAACGGATGTTTCAGTTTGATTGGAGACACCTGACGAATGAGTTCCATCGCGTCGTTGTCCAACACGGCGTGCCCCGAACTCTCGGCAATCTGCAGGCTCACCACCGCTCCGTCGTCGCGGACGATGGCCCTCACGATGACCTTGCCCTCCCAGCGGTTCATCCGTGCCGCGTAGGGATAACGTTTGGACCGTTCGAGGCGCGCCAACAGTTCCTGCGCCAACCAGGAGTAGTCGGCTTTGGTGGCGGCGGTCGTCGGCGCGGTGCGACCGACGGCCTGCGGCTGAGAGACCGGTGCGCGAGCCACCTGTTGAGGGGGCGCCGGCGATTCTACGGGAGCCGCTTCGGGGGCCGGTTGCTGCGCGACGACGGGAGACGATTCGATCGGCTGCGGTTCCGCCTGCGAGACCACTGGTTCGTGCGCCACCGTCGGCGCGGGACGTTCCTCGACGACTTCCTGAACGACAGGGACAGACTGACTTTCGACCACGGGATTCAGAGCAGTCGATTGGGTTTCCACGATCGGATTCATTGTGGATTCCACCACGGCACGCTGAGGAACCGGCGTGGATTGAGCTTCGACCACAGGATTGATCGGCGATGGGGTTTCCACGGCCGCCACGGGTTGGGACTGAACCGTCTCAGGCTCGACGGATTGCGTGTCCTGATACACAGGCTCCGCATGACGAGTGATGGTTTCGACCACCGGCTGAACTTTCTGTTCAATCGGACGCCGGTGTTCCTGAAGCACCGGCTGCTGGATCGTTTGGACAGTCTGGACCTCTCTCACCACCGGCTTGGCTTCGACAGGCTTCGGTGGCGCCGGTGCCGGCGGCTGGGCGGCAGTTTTGGGTTGAGGAGGGGTCGGCGCCGGCGGCGAGACCTTGGCCGGCGGCGTGACGTGAGCCAGAGCGATCTCCCAATGAAACGGTTCCGGCTGAGAGGCGAGGTTCAGTTCGGAAAACAGGAGAAGTGCCACGGACAGAGCCGCCGCATGAAGGACCATGGACACGAGCCAACCATGCGGCGTATGGGCACAGTGCTCTGTATACCTGAGTGTGTCTGTGCTCATGACCGGACCACTTCCAAGCTGACTTGGTGAAAGCCTAGGCCCCGCACATCGTCGACCACGTTCACGAAGCGCTCCAGCACGGTCACACGGTCCGCGCGAACCAGGACCAACGATTCCCGCGGGTGCGTGATCAACTCAACCTTCAATCGTTCCGGAGACACGGCCTCGTCGTTCAGAAACAGCTTGCCGTCTGCGGAGAGGGTAATGACGAGCGGCACATCCTTGCGGTCTCCGGCCTCCTTGGCCTTCGCGAGATCGACGGGAATGTGTCCCGTGGTGATGAAGGTGGCCGTGGTCAGGACAATGACCAGCAAGACCAGCATGACGTCGACCAGGGGAATCACGTTGATTTGGTCCATCTCACGTTCCATGCTGCACCTTGTAGAGGGTCAGCAGTTCCATGACACGCCGACGCAGGACGTTGTTCATCACCACACACGGAATCGCGACCAGCAGCCCCACGGCCGTCGCCTTGAGTGCCAGGCTTAGCCCGATCATGATCGTATTGACCGCCATCTGTCCCGAGGAGCCCATGGTATGGAAGGTGAGCATGATGCCCAGGACGGTTCCCAGAAGGCCGATGTAGGGCGCGTTGGCGGCCACGGTCCCGATAACGACCAGGCGCTTCGTGAGCGCGATTTCAAAGACCTGTTGATTGGGGAATTGTCTCAGGTCCACACGCCGGTAAAAGAGCCACCGTTCGACGGCGACCGCCACGGACCAAAGACTGAGCGACAGGAGCAACCCGATGATTCCGTAATCGATGGCATGTGTCAGTGAATCCATGTTCGTGCCCTGTTTTTTTGAATTTGAAAATAATTCTCAACATCTATCGCCCGAAAGTAACAAACTGCGGAATCGGGTGTCAACACCAAAGTGCCTGTTCACTACCTGTCTATGGCTCCGGAAGTCGGCGGAAGACGACGGTATGAGTAGCGGTGACGGTCAAGGCGACTGAGATGCCGGGAGGAAAGACAGTGGTCGACCCTTCGCTGCTATGGACCACGCGCCCGGACGGCAGGCGAATACTGTAGATATTTTCCGAGCCGCGGAACTGCCGCGAGAGAATTTCAGCGTCGGAGGTATCGGACGGCACTACATGGAGATCGTCGGGACGGATCATCACGACTACGGAACTCCCCTCCTCGAAGCTGGACGCATTGGGAAAGAGTCCCAGCTCGGTGTGGATGACATTGTCCTGCACCCGGCCGGGAATAAAGTCGGCTTGACCGACGAAATCGGCGACAAAAGGCGTGGCCGGCAGATGATAGATCACTTCCGGTGTGTCCAGCTGTTCCAGACGTCCGGCATTCAACACCGCGATCCGGTCTGCCATGGCAAATGCTTCTTCGTGGTCATGCGTCACTAAGATGGTGGTGGTCTTCATACGGCGCAAGAGGTCATGCAGATCCCGTCGCATGCGGCTCGCCATGTCCGGGGCTAGATTGCTGAACGGTTCGTCAAGCAGGAGCACGACCGGATTGTGCACCAGAGCCCGTGCCAGGGCTACACGCTGTTGCTGGCCTCCCGACAGCTCATGCGGATACCGGCGATCGAGCCCTTCGAGTCCCGTGAGTTCGAGCATCTCTCGCACGCGGGCGGCTCGCTCGGCGCGCGAGAGCAGGCGGAGTCCGAACGCGATGTTGTCGGCCACACGCAGGTGCGGGAACAAGGCATATTCCTGAAAGACCATGCCGATGCGGCGCTCCTCGGTGGGCACCGTCTCGCGTGACGAGGAGACCAACCGACCCGATAAGAATAGTTCGCCGGCCTGGACCGGTTCGAATCCGGCGATGGCCCGGAGGACCGTGGTTTTGCCGCAGCCGGACGGGCCGAGGAGGCAGAGGATTTCACCTTCCCGGGCGGACAGGGAAATGTCGCGAATCGCCGGACGACGGGGTTCATAGGCACAGGTCACGGCCCGCAGCTCCAGTATCGACGAGGCGGGAGTATACAAATGGACCTGTCCCGTGAGGGGTGCCGCATCGACGGAAGGCGCGCGTGAATCGGTTTCCATGAAGGCCCTTACGAGGCACGCCAGTCCCGCGAGAGCAGGAGCGCCAGGGCGGGAAGTCCCACCAACACGATCAGCAGCGCCGAGGGGGCCGCCAGTTGATAATATTCTTCGCTTGCTTCCAGCCAGACCCGGATGGCCAACGTGTCGAAGCCGACCGGGCGCAAGAGCAAGGTCGCAGGCAGTTCTTTCATGGTTTGCAGGAACATCAACACCCACGCCACGATAAACCCATTGCGTACGAGCGGCAAGGTCACCCGCCGCCAGATGTCCCGCACGCCGAGTCCCAAGGTGCGGGCCGCTTCCTCCAAGTTGGGCGTGACGTGCTGCAGCGACGGTTCGAGGGACTGGAGCCCGGCCGGGAGAAAATGGATCACATAGGCCACCACGAGGACCACCGCCGTCCCATAGAAGAACGGCAGGACGTTGAGCACCAACACGAGCACCGCCAAAGCCGCCACCGGTCCAGGCAACACATACCCGGCGTAGGCCGCTTGCAAACAACCCAGATTCAAGACCGTCGGGTTCCGGTTGGCCACATAGGCCAAGGGGAAGCCGATGAGCACCCCGGCCGTGGCCGCGGAAGCCGACAGGACGGTGCTGTTCCAGATAAATCCCGCGAAGCGTCCGTCCAAGATGGCTTGGGCTTCCGGGGACAGGCTCCAGTGCACGAGCAACGCGGCCGGGATGGCGAATGACGCCCCGACGATCGCCGCGAGGTATGCCGTCATCCCGATGAGGGCCGGTCCGCCGGCGCGTTGACGCTGCGGCGCTCGATAGCGTCCCGCCGTCTGATAGAACCGACTCTGATGACGGAACCATCGCTCGACGACCAGGAAGATCAGTGCGAGGAACACCAGCAAGAGGCTCAGGATGGCGGCGGCCTGGTTGTCGGATCGACCGGTCATTTGCTGGTACACCGCGTAGGTCAGGGTTTGGAACCGCAGCAGCGACACGGCGCCGAAATCCGACACGACATAGAGAATCACCAGGGCGACGCCCGCGACGATCGATGGGCGCAAGAGCGGCAGCGTGACGCGCCACATGGTTTGCAGACGGCCGGCGCCGCAGGTCCGGGCCACTTCTTCGAACGAGAGGTTCAGCGAGAGGAGCGCACTGCGGGTCAGCAGATAGACAAACGGAAAGGTATCGAGGGTCATCACCAGGGTCGCGCCGCCGAAACTTTGGGGAGAGAAGATGCGGGCCTCCGGGCCGGTTACCGATTGCCAGAGCTGTTCAACCGGCCCCCCGTATCCCAATAGATAGTTGTAGATGTAGGCCAAGACATAGGTCGGCATGGCCAGCGGAAGGACCAATGCCAGTTCCCATACGCGGCGGCCAGGAAACTCGTACCGGGTTACGATCCACGCCGTGGAGACCCCGAGTACAAGGGTCAAGGCGGACACCGCGACGGCCAGCCACACGGTATTGCTCAACAGCTCGGGGATGCGGGTGGCCCACAGGCGCTGCCAGACGGCCGGATCGGCGGAGAGGGCCAGTGCCGTCACATAGCCCAGCGGCAGGAGAATGACCCCGGCGGTCGTCAGCGCGACCCATTGTAAAGGGGAGGCAAGTTGTTGGCGTATCGTGGTCACAGAGGGGGCTCGTGGGTTATCGAAGGCCCACTTGCTCGATCAGCGTGAGGGTCGGCTCCCGCAGGTCCGCGAGTTTCGCCAGGGGCACCGAGGCGGCTCGAAACCGTTGTCGTTCGACCAACGCCGGGTCAGCTGTGACGTTTGGATGGAGCGGATATTCTTTGTCGAGATCGGCGAACATCTTTTGTCCGGTCTGCTCGACCAGAAATCCGACCAGCCGCTTCGCCTGATCGAGGTGTTTCGTATGTTTGATCACGCCGATGCCGGCCACGTTCATAACGGCCCCGATTCCCCCGGCCTGCTGGTCCGGCATGAGCACGGCAAGAGGCGCCGTCGGTTGCACGGCCAGGTGTCGGTAGACGTAATAGTGGTTCACCACTCCCATGGCCACTTGTCCCTTGGCCACGGCTTCGACGATTTGCGAACTCTTTTGGTAGACCTGCCGGCCGGCATTGGCTTTGAGCCCTTCCAGGAACGTTTTCGTTCGCGCATCACCGACGGCGGCGCGGATGACGGACACGCCGGCTTGGAGATATTCACTGCCTGAATTGGGAATGGCGACTTTGCCCTTCCAGCGAGGATCCGCGAGGTCGAGCATCGACGTGACCTCTTCCGGCCGGAGCAACGTCGTGTTGTACACGATGATCCAGAAGCGGCCCGACAAGCCGATCCAGCTGTTGTCGGCGGCGCGAAACTCGGAGGGAATGGCCCGCTCAATCCCCGGCAGGTCGAGCGGGCGGAGCAAACCCGCCGTGCGCGCGACCTCTAAACTGCCGGCATCGTTGGTGATCAGCAGATCCGCCGGGGTGCGATCACCTTCTATGGTTAACCGATTCACGAGTTCCGTCGTCCCTGACGACAGCAGATCGACGCGAATCCCGGTGTTTGCGGTGAAGGCGTCCAACACCGGCTTGATCAGCCGTTCCGCTCGCCCCGAATACACGATGAGTGGGTCCGCTGCCGCAACCGGTAGGGGGCGCAAGAACCAGCTGCCAAGCAACAGGACCAGGCAGAGGCAGTGGACCCGACGGTCCGGGCGTAACGCGTGCGGGCGAGCAAGCAGATGGTCACGAAAGAACGTCAGCATAGTGCACGTGATCAACCCTCTCCAAATAACAAACGAGGATGGCGGGCGTCAATGACGGCAGTGGGAGCACAGCCCGTACAGCTCGAGCCGGTGGGTTTGGATGGTGAACCCGTTTCGTGAGGCCACTTCCTCTTGGAGACGTTCGATATCGCAATTGGAAAATTCGACGATTTTGCCGCAGTTCGTGCAGATGAGATGATCGTGATGGCCCTTATGCGACACGTTGTCGTACTGGGTCTGCGTGCCGAAGTGCCTCGCTTGCGCCAGCCCGGCTTCGCAAAATAAGTTCAGGGTTCGGTAGATCGTGGCCAATCCCAAGTGTGGATCCTTCTTGGCCAGCTGGTGATACATCTCTTCGGCGGTAATATGTTCCTGCTTGAGAAAGGCGTCCAGAATCAACTCTCGCTGGCGGGTAAACTTGAGCTGGTGCTTGCCGAGATGCCCTTTGAGCGTCTCCATTTCTTTCGTGTGCTTCATGCGGGACGGGCTCACTCTCAAGAAGACCCATTAAAGACGAAACCTGCACTCAGGGTCAAGGGCGCTCCGACCGATCCGCGCCGGCGCGCGTTTGACGCCGTTCCGGCCTCCTGTTTATAGTGGCGGCGGACGGCCATCCCCGATGTAATCCGGCCGGGCCGAACGAACCGTCTCGATGAGAAAGCCGAACCAGATCACCATCGATCGCGCTCTGCTGCTCTATGTGCTCCACCTGGCCGAACCGCACGGGCTGTTGAGCGACGTCAAACTCCAGCAACTCTGCTTCCTCTGCGAACTCCAGATGTTCGGGAAGGGCTTCAAAGGATTGCACTTCGAGTTTTTCCGGTTCGCCTACGGCGCGTTCAGTAAAGACTTGGATAACGATCTCACCTCCCTCAGGCGGAAAGAACGGCTCGAAAACTTAACCCTGTCGGACCAGGCAAAAGCGGAGGTTATTCCGTTGGTGTTGAAGGCCGTTGAAGGGGTGGAGACGAATGAGAAAGTAAAAGAGATCATCGACGCGGTGGTCGCGACGTACGGTCCGCAGGACAGCGGGACCATCACCAAGTCCGTGGAAGCCGTGGAACTCAGCACGCCGCAACAGCCGGAATTCAAAATCCCAATCCGCGACATCGTCTTTCACACGACATTGCTCGTGCCGCACCGCATCGACGTGCAGGCCGAATTTGCCCTCACGCCGCCCCTACTGGCCAGGGTCAATGCGGCCATGGGGTACGACGGGACGGCGGGACTGAGCGGTCACACCTGGTAGAGCTCGCCGTACTTCTTCTCCGCATAGTTCAGGAAGGGGGCCGGACTGAGGCCCGTGCCGGTGACGCGTTGCGCCAGATGGTCCGGCGTGAACATGCGGCCCCACCGGTGGATTTTCTGTTCCAACCAGCGGCGCAGGACCATGAGCTGACCGGCGGCGATCTCATCCTCCAAATTGGGGATCTCCAACTTGGCCTGCTCGAAAAACTGCACGGCATACAGGTTCCCCAAGGTATAGGTGGGGAAATAGCCGAACGACCCGAGCGACCAATGGACGTCCTGGAGGACCCCTTCCGCGTCATGGCTGGGGGTGATGCTCAGATACTCCTGCATCTTGTCGTTCCAGATGCCGGGCAGCTCCTCCGGTTGAGTCCGACCCTCGATCAAATCCCGTTCGATTTCGACGCGCAGCATAATATGGAGGTTGTAAGTCAATTCGTCGGCCTCCACACGGATCAACGAGGGTTTGACGCAGTTGATCGCCGCATAAAATTGATCGACATCCACATGGCGCAATTGATGATGAAAGGTCTGCTGCATGATCGGATAGAAGAAGCGCCAGAAGGCCCGCCCGCGGCCGACGCAATTTTCCCACAACCGCGATTGGCTCTCATGAATGCCGAGGGACACCGATTCTCCCAGGGGGGTTCCATAATATCGGACATCCAGGCCTTGGTCGTACAGGCCATGGCCGCCTTCGTGGATGCAGCTGAACAGACGGGACGCCAGCTCGTGTTCGTGGACACGGGTGGTCACCCGCACATCCGTCGGGTGAAATGAGGTCGTGAAGGGATGGGCCGACAGGTCCAATCGCCCTCGCTCGAAATCGTAGCCCATCGCAATCAACACGAGCCGGCCGAACTCCAGTTGCCGGTTCTGGTCATAGGCATGGCGCAGAATCTGGTCGTCGATCCGCACGCGGCTGGCCGTCACTTTCTTGAGTAAGGGGACGAGGCGGGCTTTCAGCTGCGCGAAGAGCGGTTGCAACGCGGCGACCGTCAAGCCTGGTTCATAGACGTCGAGCAGGGCATCGTACGGCGACGCGCTGTAGCCCAGATACCGCGCTTCCTCGCGCTTCAGCGTGAGAATCGTGCGCAGATGGGGAAGAAACATCGCGAATTGGCTTTGCTTCCTGGCTTCCGCCCACACTTGCTGCGCGAGCGCGCATTCCCGGCTCAAGGTGACGACCAAATCCAACGGCAGTTTTTTCGCCCGGCTGTAATCCCGCCAGACTTCCCGCAGGCACGAGCGCGACGGCTCATCCCAACCGTTGCCCGGCGGTTCGTAGGCCTGACCCGTTTCCGGATCGATCCATTGCGACAGAAGCCGTTCCATATCGGGCGAGACGAGTTGTTGGTGCGCGAGTCCTTGCAGGACAGCGATCTGCTCGGCGCGTGCCTCGCCGCCGCCTGGTGGCATGTAGGTTTCCTGGTCCCAGGACAACACGGCGGCCGCACTGTTGATGCGGTGAATCTCGAGCAGTTTCGACTTTAAGGGATCCAGTGTGGCGAGAGTCTTCACGCGAGACTCCTGCGAGGCGCACGCAAGGGCGTCAGGGGCATGGCCTGAAAAGTCGTCACGATCATGGGTAGTCTATGGTCCGGCAGCATGGTATCGTCAGTTTACGGAACGGTGCCGATGTTTTTCAAACCGGATGAGAGGAATGTCCGATGACGCCGTTGGTATCCGCCGACATCGAAGCCTATGCGCAGGCCCATTCCATGCCTGAATCGCCCGCCTGCCGCGCCGTGCGGGAAGAGACCGAACGGACGATGGAGCATGCCCGGATGCTGGTGGGGCCGCTCGAAGGGGCCTTTTTGAAAATGATGACCCGGCTCGTCGGCGCGACGCGCGTGCTCGAGATCGGGATGTTCACAGGCTACAGCGCTCTTTGCTTCGCCGAAGCGCTGCCTGACGAGGGGCGGGTCGTGACCTGCGAGGTGGACGACGACTATGCGGCTGTGGCCCGGCGGCATTTTTCACAAGCTCCCTGCGGCAGCAAAATCGACATCCGAATGGGGCCGGCGCTGGAGACGATGGACCGGCTCAGGGGGCCGTTCGATCTCATTTTCATTGACGCCGACAAAACCAACTACCTCAATTACTACCGGCGCTCCTTGGACCTCCTTTCCCCGCAGGGCGTCATCCTGATCGACAACGTGTTGTGGGACGGCGAGGTGTTGAGACATCCGCCGCAGGATGACCGAGCCGCTGCGATCCAAGAGCTCAATCGCATGGTGGCCGCCGATCCCGGCGTGTCGGCCGTGCTGGTGACCGTTCGGGACGGAGTATTCGTCGTAAGAAAGACCCGTTAAGGGAGGTCGGTGGGCGCCCCGCGAGAGCCGGTGATTCTCGAAGAATCATGGGAACGGCGCGCGTCACCGACATGGCTAGATCGATCGATAAGAAAAGGAGCTTCAGTCATGCAAGACGGACAACAGAATGCCAGATGTGTGGAACGGGCGGCGGAATACCGCCAACGCGACCCTCAGTTGGCCAAGTGGGCCGAAGGCTATGGGGCGATCAGCCATGGGGAAGAGACGCAAGTCCGGATCTACGACATGGCGGCGCATTACCGCCAGCAGACCCCGGCCGGCGACGCCGTGGCGTTCTATGAGCTGCTCATGGCGCTGGACCGCCTGACCAGTGCCGGCCTGTGGCTGGTTGTCCATCAGACGTACGCGCAGAACGTCTACCTCGACGGGCGCGCCCTCGACACCGAGGATTTCAAGGTCCGTCCCGAAGGACACACCGGCGGAGCGCTGAACATGGTGCCGGCCTACGCCGGCTATCTGGCGGCGAATGTCGTGGCCGGACACACGCGAGGCTGGCTGATGGGCCAAGGGCACTGTGTCGCGGCGATCGATTCGCTCAACCTGCTCGTCGACAACATGACCGAGGCGCATGCCGCCCGCTACCGGGTCAGCGATGAAGGACTGACCCGCTATGTGCGCGACTTTTATTCGTATCGGCTGAGGGAAGATGGGCGGCAGGACTCCCCGTTGGGCAGCCACGTCAACACCCATACCGCGGGCGGCTTGGCGGAAGGCGGGTATCTGGGATTTGCGGAACTGCAATATGTCCACATGCCGCTGCCGGGCGAACGTCTGGTGGTGTTCTTGTCCGACGGCGCCTTCGAAGAACAACGCGGCAGCGATTGGGCGCCCCGCTGGTGGCGGGCGGAGGATTCAGGGCTGGTCGCGCCGATCATGATCAAGAACGGCCGGCGCATCGATCAACGCACCACGATGTCCCAGCAGGGGGGAGCGGCCTGGTTCACCGAGCATCTGAAACTGAACGGCTTCGATCCGATGGTCTTCGACGGGCGGGACCCGGCGGCGTTTCTGTGGGCGATTCTGGAAACGGAGCGGCGTCTCCAGGCTTCGGCCGAGGCGGTGTCCGCCGGGCGGATGCGGTATCCGGTCCCGCTTCCGTACGGCATCGCCGTGGCGCCGAAAGGGGCCGGCTTCCCCGGAGAGGGGACGAATCTCGCGCACAATCTGCCGTTGATGGCCAACCCCCGCATCGACACCCGGGCAGCGGATCTGTTCAACGAAGGAGCGCGGCGCCTGTGGGTCTCTCCCACGGAGTTGGCGGCTGCCGTCACCCTGTTCCAACAGCACCAGACGTCGGGGCGCGAGCGCGAACGCGATCATGTCCTGGCTCACCGGAAGGTGCAGGTCGCCGCTGTCCCCGAGCCGCCGTTCCGACCGGTAACCGAGGACATCCGCCGTGTCGCGGCCGGAGGGACGACGGCGTCGCCGATGACGGCGGTGGATCGTATGTTTGTCGCCATCGTGGAGGCCAATCCCGAGTTACGGCCCCGGGTCGGCAATCCCGACGAGATGTTGTCCAACCGGCTGGTCTCGACCCTGGGCCGGTTGAAATTCCGTGTGACCGATCCGGAGCCGGCCGTGCCTGAAGCGGTGGAAGGGGCCGTCATCACCGCCCTGAACGAAGAAGCGGTGGTCTCCGCGGCCTTGGCCAACAAAGGGGGCATCAACTTGGTCCACACTTACGAAGCCTTCGGCACCAAGATGCATGGAGCGGTGCGGCAGGAAATCATATTTTCCAATCATTGTTTGGAGGCTGGCCGCCCGCAGGGTTGGTTGTCCATGCCCCTCATTCTGACCAGTCACACTTGGGAGAACGGGAAGAACGAGCAGTCCCACCAGGATCCCAGCATGGCAGAGGCCATGTTGGGGGAACCCTCGCACGTCTCGCGTGTGTTGTTCCCCGCCGATTTCAATCAGGCGGCGGCGGTGATGGAAGTGCTGTACCGCACCCATGGTCAGATTTGGACGCTCGTCGTGCCGAAAGCCGACGTCATTCCCGACCTGTTTACCGCCGAAGAAAGCCGTCGAGTGGTGCAGGACGGCGGGATTCGGCTGACCTGGGCGGGATACAAAGACGAGCAGGCGCGCGTGATCCTGACCGCCGTCGGCGCCTATCAGCTGATGGAGGTGCTCACGGCGTCACGCCGGCTGGCCGAACGAAAGGTTCCTCACCGCGTCGTCTATCTGTTGGAGCCGGGGCGTTTTCGCACGGCGCGATCCGCCGCCGAGGAGGCGCACGCGGCGTCACCGGAGGTTTGCAAAGATCTGTTCCCGGCGAAGGTAGCCCCGCGCCTGTTTGTGACGCACACCAGGCCGGAGGTGCTCCTTGGCGTGCTGGGCCCGTTGCACACGGGCGCGCAGACGGCCGGGCTCGGGTATATCAATCATGGAGGGACGCTCAGCACCCCCGGCATGCTGTTCGTCAACCAGTGCAGCTGGGCGCATTGCGTTCGTCAGGCCGCAGTCTTGCTGGACCGGTCTGTCGATCAGGTGTTGACCGAGGACGAGCGGCAAGCGCTGGACCACAAACGGAGCCCGCACGGAGTCATTATTCCTGAGGTGTAAGTGGGGGACCGTCCCGTGAGGGGATCCTGGTGCGGCTCGATTTCGGCCGACGGATGAACAGAGGAGGACACCGCGTGGGGCACAGGACGCGTGTTCCGATGATGGCGGCGGCGTGAGCCGGCTGGAGCGAGCGTCCGGCCGAGCTTCCCCCGAGGAGGTGACCCGCTCCCGTCCCGCCTCGCCGGGCCCGGGCCGGTTCGCGCTCCGTGTGGCGATCGGTGCGATGGCGGATTTTTGGCATCGCGGGTGCCTGACATTAGCCGCGGCGCTCGCGTTTTTCTCCTTGCTGTCGTTTTTCCCGTTGGTGTTCCTCTTGTTGTCCCTGACCAGCGCCGTGAGCCAGGAGCTGCTCGGACACGAGCACTTGCTGAACCTCCTGCACGGGTTCCTGCCCACGCTCGGGGGGGAAGTGGCGGCGGAAATCACGCGGCTGGCCGGAGAGCAGACCGTGCGGTGGGTCGCCTTCGGCGCGTTCGTATGGTTCGGCGTGCTCGTGTTTTATGAAGTGGACTATGCTGTGAACGTCGTCTTTGAAACGGCCGACCGGCGGCATCCGCTGGGCTCAACCGTTGTAGCCTTCGCCCTGCTGGGACTGGTCGGACTGTTCTTTACCCTCTCGTTTCTGGCGACGCAAATTCTGCAGATGCTGCTCCGTCATGCCTCGATGATCGGCAACATCGATTTCACCGCAATGCTGGCCAACCACTTCCTCCTGTCGTATCTCGTGCCCTTCGTACTGGTGCTGATCGTGGGGACGGGATTGTATCGCTATCTCCCGCGCGCCCGTCCGACCTGGGCCGAGGCGGCGATCGGGGGGGCGACGTTGGCGCTGCTCTGGGAAGTGGCCAAACACGGGTTTACGCTGTATGTGCAGCATCTGACAGTCTATAGCTTGATGTACGGATCGTTTCTGGTCATGGTGCTCTTTCTGTTGTGGGTGTACTACTCGGCGGCGCTCTTGCTGTTTGGGGCCGCCGTGGTCCACCGCGTTCGACTCCTGTCCCACCCATCGGGCGACGTCCCTTCCCGACCGGCGCACGAAGAACGGTAATGGTCGTGGAACGACAAGCTTGCGTAAGCCGCCACGACTTCACTATCCTCAAACGATTTCCGAGCGACACGCAAACCACTAATTATGATGAAAAGAGAATGACGCCATCCACGATCGGCAAAGGCGCCGCCTGCGTCGTGCTGCCGACGGATTTCGAGCAGCCGGCTCGACGGGCTTTCATGTACGGGGTCAAGCTGGCGACGGCCCTGCCTGCCCGGCTGAAGATCGTGCATGTCATCAAGACGGCGGCCGACTCGCCTCATGCGGCGCCGGAGAGCCGCCATCTGGGATCGCTCAAGACCTCGGCGTTGCTGAACCTTGGGCGCCTGGCTCGGATGGCGAAAGAGCATGGCTCGCCGGCTCAGCCGCTGCTGCGCTACGGCGTGCCGGCCCTCTGTATTGTGGAGTCCGCGACGCAGGCTCATGCGGACATGATCGTGATGGGAACCGAAGGACGCACGGGGTGGGATCGTCTGCGGTTGGGCAGCACGGCGCAAGGTGTCGTGCAGGCGGCGCCCTGTCCCGTGCTCTGCGTCCATGGCGGGGTGGCCGGAGACGTGGCACGACATCCTGCCAGAGTCCGGCTCCATCGGCTGCTCGTGGCGACCGATTTTTCGTCTCACGCCGATATCGCGTTGCAGGTGGTCGCTGACCTGGCGGTCAAACTCCACGCCGCCGTCTGTCTGTTCCATGCGGCTCAATCGCCGGAGGACAAACCCCATGCGGAACGGAAGCTCACCACAGGGGTCGAACGACTGCGGTCGCGGCATCTGGAGGTGGAGGGCCACATTGTCCAGGGAGATCCGGTCGAGACGATCCTGGCGCAAGCCGCTGCCTGGCAGGCCGAGGTCATCGCGGTCGGCACGAAGGGACGACGGGGCCTGAGCCGTGTGCTGCTTGGCAGTGTGGCCCGGGCGCTGTTGCAGCGCGCGGGATGCCCTGTGCTCACGGTAGGGAACGTACGGGATCGTCGACGCGGAGGAAGGCCGCATCGACGATGACGCTGACGATCGAATATCTCCTACTCGGCGCGTCCGGGCTGTTGTTGCTGAGCGTGATTGCCAGCAAAGCGTTCGGACGCATGGGCGTGCCCGCCTTGCTGCTCTTCCTGGGCATCGGCATGCTGGCCGGTTCCGACGGCCTCGGCGGCATTCACTTCGACAATCCATGGATGGCCCAATCCCTCGGCGTCGTGGCGCTGACGTTCATCTTGTTTGCGGGCGGAATGGACACGGAGTGGGCCAGCGTCCGGCGCGTAGTGGGGCTCGGCGTCACACTGTCCACCGTAGGAGTGGCCATCACCGCCGGGCTGGTCGGATGGTTCGCCACGGCCGCGCTGAACATGTCGTGGTTCGAAGGTTTCCTGATCGGCGCCATCGTCTCGTCGACCGACGCTGCCGCGGTGTTTGCCGTCATGCGCTCGCGGTATGTCAGCCTGCGCGGCCCGTTGAAGCCGTTGCTCGAGCTCGAGTCGGGCAGCAACGATCCGATGGCGGTCTTTCTCACGCTGGGCCTGATCAGCTTGATCACCGGAGCCTCCGAGTCTCCGCTCGATCTCATTCCGATGTTCATCCAGCAGATGGTGCTGGGCGCGGCGATCGGATACGGCATCGGCAACCTCATGGTGTTGCTCATCAATCGATTGCGTCTCGAATACGAAGGGCTCTATCCGGTGCTGACCCTCTCCCTGGTCCTGTTGACCTACAGCGGCAGCACGTGGCTGGGCGGAAACGGCTTTCTCGCCGTCTACCTGGCCGGTCTCATGATGGGGAACAGCGATTTTGTCCATAAACGCAGCCTGACGCGGTTTCATGACGGGCTCGCCTGGTTGATGCAAATCGCCATGTTCCTCGTGCTCGGCTTACAGGTCTACCCGACCCAGTTGGTGCCGATTGCGGCCCCCGGGCTGTTCCTCGCGTTGTTTCTGATGCTCTGCGCCCGCCCGGCGGCGGTGTTTGCCACGCTTGCGGTCACGCGCCTCACCCTGAGGGAGAAAACCATGGTGGCGTGGGTCGGATTACGGGGGGCCGTGCCGATTATTCTCGCGACGTTCCCCCTGCTGGCCGGGGTCCCGCAGGCCACCACGATTTTCAATCTCGTGTTTTTCATCGTCCTGACGTCGGTCTTATTGCAGGGCACCTCGATTCCGCTGGTGGCCCGCTGGCTGCACGTGGACGAGCCTTTGATGCCGCGCATGGAAGCCTCCCCGGTCTGGGATGCGCCGACCAGCCTCAAAAGCGGGCTCCTGGAAGTGCGGATCCCGGAACATTCCATGGTGATCGGCCGGCGCCTGCTCGATCTCGGCCTTCCCAAGCGCGCGTTCATTATTTTGATGGCGCGGAATGGGCACTGCTTTGTTCCGGACGGCGGCACCGTCCTAGAAGTCGGTGATTCGTTGCTGGCCTTCACCGACCAAGCCTCGTTCCTTCGGCTGCGGTCGATTTTGGAGAGCCGGCGGCCGACGGCACCGCCGGCCGCCGGCTCCTCGGTCGACCAGCGTGGCGAGGCCGTGTCGTGAGCCATCATCATTTGCCCGCGCATGAGGTCGTCCTGCTCCTCGAAACCGAGGTCGCCAAAGGGCTCGACACGGAGGAAGCGGCGAGACGCATTGAACGGTTTGGGCTCAATGTGCTGCCCAAGGCGCGGCGGCATGGCCCGCTGCTGCGCTTCCTGCTGCAGTTTCACCATCCCCTCATCTATGTGTTGTTGGTGGCGACGGTCATCACCGCGCTGCTTGGCGAATGGGTGGACGCCGGCGTCATTTTCGGGGTGGTGCTGGTGAATGCCATCGTCGGATTTCTCCAGGAGTCGCGGGCGGAGGCGGCGCTCGAATCGCTGGCCGCCATGATGAAGACCGAGGCGGCCGTCAGGCGCAGCGGGCGCCGGATGCGCGTGCCCTCGACCGAGATCGTGCCGGGCGATGTGGTGCTCTTGGAGTCCGGGGACAAAGTGCCGGGCGATCTGCGGCTGGTGGCGATACGAGACTTGCGGGTGGATGAGTCGGCGTTGACCGGAGAATCCGTCGCCGTCGAAAAGACCGACACGGTGTTGCCGCCTGAAACCGTTGTGGCGGATCGAAAGAACATGGCCTTTTCGGGAACCCTGGTCACCTACGGCCAAGGCACGGGCGTGGTGGTCGGCACCGGGTCGGCGACGGAACTGGGCCGTATCCACCAGTTGATGGGGGAAACGACCGAGATCGCCACACCGCTGACGAAAAAGCTCACGTCGTTCAGCAAGATACTCACCGTCGCCATTCTTGGATTGGCGGCGGTGACGTTTGCGTTGGGTCTGTGGCGAGGCCAGGAGGCCGCGGATATCTTCATGGCCGCCGTCGCTCTGGCGGTGGGGGCGATTCCGGAGGGATTGCCTGCCGCGGTCACCATTACCCTGGCCATCGGCGTCAACCGCATGGCCCAGCGGCATGCCATCATCCGCAAGCTGCCGGCGGTCGAAACGTTGGGCAGCACCACGGTGATCTGTTCGGACAAGACCGGCACGCTCACAAAGAATGAGATGACGGTCCAGGCGATTCTGGCGGGCACGCAGGTGTATGAGGTGGAAGGGGCTGGCTATCAGCCCACCGGCGCGATTCGGCTCCATGGTAGGGAGGTGACCATCACCGCGGATGCCGTGCTGCGCGAATGTCTGGTGGCGGGGGTCTTGTGTAATGACGCTCAGTTGGTCGAAACCGACGGCCGATGGGCGATTGCCGGCGATCCCACGGAAGGGGCCTTGCTGGTCGCCGCGAAAAAAGCCGGACTTAAGCTCGATCAGGCCGGTGCCAACGCTGCGCCCCTCCTGGATAAGATTCCTTTCGAATCGGAACGGCAGTTCATGGCGACCTTGCATCGGGTGGAGACGCACGAGACGCCGGTGCTCTATATGAAGGGCGCGGTCGAAAGAGTGGTCGGACTCTGCGAGCGGATGCTGACGGACAACGGTCGCGAGCAGGCGCTGGATCAGCAGGTCGTCGTGCAACAGGCCGAGGCCTTTGCCGCGAGCGGGCTCCGGGTATTGGGGTTGGCCCGCAAGCTGATGCCCAACGAGGCGACCACGTTGTCGGACGGCGACGTGGAACGAGGCGGACTGACGTTCCTAGGACTCCAGGCTATGATGGATCCGCCCAGGCCGGAAGCGATTTCGGCGGTGCGCGCCTGCCAGCAGGCCGGTATCGCGGTCAAGATGATTACCGGGGATCATCCGGTGACCGCCCGAGCGATCGCCGCGCAGATCGGTCTCGACGGCCGGCGGGAGGCGGGCAGCAGCGAGCTGACGGCGATGAGCGGCCAGGAACTGGCCGCCACCAAGCAGGATCAACTCGTGACGGTCGCCGATCGAACGGCCGTGTTCGCGCGGGTCTCCCCGGAACAAAAGCTGCGCTTGGTCGAAGCGCTGCAGGCCAAGGACCACGTCGTGGCGATGACGGGCGACGGAGTCAACGACGCCCCCGCCTTGAAACAGGCCGACATCGGTGTCGCCATGGGACGAGGCGGAACGGAGGTGGCCAAGGACGCCGCCGATATGGTGCTGACCGACGACAACTTCGCGTCCATCGAAGCGGCGGTCGAGGAGGGGCGGTGCGTTTTCGACAACCTGACGAAGTTCATCGTGTGGACGCTGCCGACCAACATGGGGGAAGGGTTGGTGTTGCTGACCGCCATCGCGTTCGGGATGGTGCTGCCGATCCTGCCCGTGCAGATTCTCTGGATCAACATGACGACGGCGGTGGCGCTCGGGCTCATGTTGGCCTTCGAACCGAGAGAGCCTGGGATCATGCGCCGGTCTCCGCGCGATCCCGGGCAGCCGATCCTCACGGGCGTGTTGGTGGAACGAATTGTGTTGGTGTCCCTGCTCATGCTCGTCGGGGCCTATGTCGTGTTTCTCTGGGAGCAGGAGCGTACGGAATCGCTGGCCTCCGCGCGCACCGCCGCGGTGAACGTCTTTGTGATGGTGGAACTGTTCTACCTGTTCAACTGTCGGTCGCTCGACCACACCATGTTTCACATCGGAGTCTTCAGCAATCCCTGGATCTGGCGGGGCGTCGCCGCTATGGTCGGGCTGCAACTTCTCATCACATACACCCCCGTCATGAACCGCCTGTTTCATACGGTGCCGATCGATGGCATGGCGTGGGCCAAAATTTTGGCGACGGCGATCGTCGTCTATCTGATCGTCGGGCTCGAAAAGTGGCTGCGCCAGCAATGGAACCGCCGTCGGAGCACGCCCGCTCCGGCCGGGTAGGCACGGGCGCCTCTTTCTTTTTTCTGTGGGATGGGGTTGGCTAAAAGATCGGCCGAGCCAGCCGCCCGGTTTCTGCGCATTGCCGGTAGGAGGTTATGGCACGATCCGTTCCAGCCGCTCCGTTGATTCCCCGGTGGTTTTTGCTGGCCGTCGTCTTGGTGTTGTTTGTGCCCGCCCTGAGTTTTTTTCTGAATCACTCGATCATACGAAACGTCATCACCCAGCGGCTGAAAAGCGAAATCGGTCTCGAGGTCGGCGACATTCGCATCCGTCTGTTGCCGCGGCTCATCATCGCCTTTTCCGACTTGCGCATTCCCGACGTGCATCAGTCGGGGGCGGCGGTCCGTATTCCCGAGGGTACGCTCACTTTGCGGTATCTTGCGCTGTTGAAGAAACAAGTCGCCATCGTGAATCTCGTGGCGGTGAAGCCCCAGCTCACGATCATCCGGGACCGGGACGGTCAATGGCAGGTCCCCTCGATCGGCGGCACGGAGCCTGAACGGGATCCGCAGGAAGAGGAGGGAGGATTCACGATTCGCTGGCTGCTGCCGGATCTTCAGGTGATCGACGGCGACATTCTCGTCGTGGACGAGGAGGATCGGGCGCCGCCCCGACGGCTGCATATTCGGAACGTGAACGGGTTGCTGGACAGTCATCTGCTGCGCACGCAGGCCGAGCTGGCGGTGTCGGGTGAAATTGAAGGCGCGGACCCCGTCTCCACGGTGACCTGCACGGGAGTGGTCTCGATGACCGCCGGTCTGCGGTCTCACACGGCCCCGGGTGCGGCGCGGCCGTTGGTCCGCTTCGAGGGCGACGTGAAAATTCGTCGCGTCGATGTGGCGCCCTGGATCGCCGCCTCCGCCCTCGCGTCCGAAGAGACGCGGCGTTCATGGCGCGCTGATATGGACGCGCATGTGCTCGTGATGCCCGGCGTGAAGGGGTATGACGCGGAGGTCCCCTTGGTGGAGGCCCGCTTGGATTGGCTGGTGGCGCGAGGGTTCGGGGCGATTCGGAGTCTGGGGACCGAGCATGCCGCGTATGTGGCGACCGTGTCCGCTGTGCCTGTCCAACTCGACACGCTGCTCCGTAAGATCCCGTCCGCCTGGATCCCGGCCAGCGTCGGTTCGGCTGTCGAGGAGCATGCCCTCGCCGGAACGTTGGAGTTGGTGTCGGCGACGTTCACCGGGCTGGTGGATCAGGCGGCGCATGGACAGTGGAAGGGCGTGGCAAAACTGTCCAAGGGCGGAGGCCGGTTCGGGTCGGACCGATTGCTCATTCGAGACCTGTCGGGCACGGTGTTCTTCAATTCCGTGCAGGTCGAGGCCTTGGATCTTTCCGGCGCCCTCGGCGCGCTCAATGTGACCAACGGAAAAATGGTGCTGTCCCATCTGGAATTGGCGCCGGCTCTGGACCTGCAAGTGACCGGCACGGGAACCACCCGAGACATCCTTGCGCTCGTGCAGGACCTCGGCGGGGCCGGTGCCGGAGAACGCGTCTTGAATGCGATCACCGCTCCGAAGGGGGAGGTGCAGGTGTCGATCCATGTGGCCGGCCCGCTCGCCCCGGACGTGCAGGTCGGGCTGGTGAAGGCCGACATTACGGGCCGCGGTCTCGGCGCGAATCTGCCGGAGTATCACCTGACGGCGGATCAGATCGACGGAACGGTCGGGGTCACGCCGCGGTTCGTGGAGTTCAAGCATGTGCAGGGTAGGGTGGGCCCGGTTCGGTTCGACATTCAAGGCGCCCTGGAGATGGGCGCAGCGCCACGATTGGAGCAGGTGACCGTCGAGATGACGTCGGAAGCTGCGGATTTGCTCCGCGTGCTGGGAATGCACAGCCCGCCCGGGTCCGGGCCTTTGTTCGATGGGGCCTCGCATGCCACGGTCCGGCTGTCCGGTGCCCTGTCGTCGCCTCGCTGGACGGGCCGGATCGACCTCACGGAACTGGCCGTGATGGTCCCGCCGGTCGTCAAGAAGCGCCGTGGGGTCATCTCGTCCGTGGAGTTCGATGGATCGTTGGTCATGGGCAAGCGAATCACGGCCCATCGGCTGGCGCTTCAATTGCCGTCAGGGCGGGTGGAAGGCCGGGCCGAACTCCGGCTCAAGAAGCGGCCGGAGTTCGACGTGAATCTGAACATGGAGCCGCTCTCGCTGACCCGCTTGGCCGATGGGTTCGCCATCGGGCCGACGGTCGACGGGGTGCTCTCGGCGTCGCTGTCCGTCGCCGGGCGCGGCGCCGACCCGACGGCCTGGACGACCTCCGGCTGGGTTGAGCTTGATCGAGGCACGTTTGCCATCGAGGGCCTTCAAGATCGGCTGCGGGAGGTCTCGGGACGCATTCGGCTGGCCGGACAGAAGGCCATGGTTGAACGGGTGGCGTTCAAAATGGGCGACAGCGATATCGCCATGCGCGGTGTGGTCGAGCAGTGGATGACCGATCCTGCGCCCACGATTCTGGTGGAGTCGTCGAAGCTCGATGTGACGCGGTTGCTTCCGGCCGGTGGAGGCTCGGAGCCATCGGATGAAGGACTCGAACGATTGAAGCAGTGGGCCGCGTCGGGGCATGCCGATGTGACCGCCATCGTCAAACAAGCCCATTACCACCGGCTGCAGTTCAGGACGCTGTCCGCCCGTCTCCGTGTGGAGGAAGGTCGGATGGAACTGAGCGATGTTATCGGCAAGACGCCGGATGGGGTGCTCTCTGGACGGCTGGTCGCACGCGTGGCTTCCCATAAGCCGATGGATGTCGAGGGAGACCTGCAGATCGATGGCATGCCGGTGCACCAACTCCTGTCGGTCTTCCACGAAGAACAAGACCGTCTGAAAGGCATGTTGTCGCTGACAGGTTCCTTCCACGCGAGCATTGGCGGCGCCAGCCCGGTGATCGAAACCATCCGCAGCCGTGAGCCAGTCGCGCTGCGCCTATCTCACGGGCGCATTCTGCATGGCACGGTCTTGCCCAAGGTGCTCAAGATTCTGAATCTGCCGGTGCTGTTGAGAGGGAAAGTGGATTTCGATCATGACGGCATTCCGTTCGATCTGATTTCCGCCACGATCAACATGCAAGACGGGTTGTGGGGATCGCAGGATATGGTCTTTGATAGTCCCATCATGAAGATCAGCGGCGCCGGCACACTCGACATGCGGACCGACCAACTCGATCTCGCGCTGGCCGTCAGTCCTCTCGGCGCCTATTCGGACATGCTCGGAAAGGTGCCCTTGTTCGGAACCTTGCTGGCCGGTGACCGGCCGGGCTTGACGACGGCGCTGTTCGAAGTCACAGGCCCGCGGCAAGATCCGGACATTCGCTATTTGCCAATTGAGTCGTTCGCCAAGGGCCTCACGGGCTATCCGCGCCTGGCCATCGACGTGCTGACCAATGTCATTACGCTGCCGCAGAAGTTTATCGCGCCGAGTGCGACTCCGTAAATTCAGCAGTGCTGATGCGACGGCGAACCGTGTCGGCGGCTCCTCATCTGTGTGCTTTGCGCACCAAGGTCTGTGGCAAAGACATCTCATCCTCGTGTCCCTGTGAACAGGCCATGCCGCATGAAAATGACCGTCAACGCCAAGCCACCGTCACCGCCAGTCGGCGGAGAACTTTCGCGTGGTCTGAGACTTGCTGTTGCATAAGAAGACTATATAAGCGATAAAGTGTAGTAAGTACCGTCGAAAGCATTCGGCATGTCAGTTTTATTCATCTCAAGTCGGAGGTGTTTCATGTGGACAACTACTTCACGTTCAGCGGTCCGAATCACGGTTGTGGCCGCCCTGGCCCTGTTTGTCGCCGCCTGCGCCGGGCCAAATACAACCAGGACCGGGGGCGTCCACGACATTCGAGTCACGGAAGGGCCGGAGCCGGCCGACCTGCTCGTGAGGGTCGGCGATGAAGTGCGCTGGGTCAACGGGCGGGCCCTTCCGATACGACTCGATTTGGTCAACGTGAACTCAGAGGATATTTCCTGCGAGCGGGGCTTCTCCAATCTGTTCGGCATGCACCGAGACTCCGCGACCATCAAGGCGAATGAGACCGCCAGCACCTGTTTCACGAAGCCCGGAGTCGTCAAGTATAACGTGCGGATGGATTCGGCGCTCCCAGGCGGGACGAAGGTCGTTTCGGGCGTTGTGAGAATTGATACGAATTGAGAAATGCCTGGGCAGTGGTCTCTCGTCGAGTGAGAGACCCATGGATGGATGGGGCCCCGGCCTGATGGCCTGGCGCATCGACGGGGGCACCACGGCAACCTGAAACGACGGTCGGCAATAATCCGGCCGTGTGAGCCGGGCGCAACAATCAAAGAGGGGTCTTTGATGCGACTTCAACGATTCGCAGGGGCTTTGCTCGTTCCATTGCTCGTCGCCGGCTGCGTGAGTACCGAAACGCATACCAAGACCCTGGAAGAACTGGAAGCCGCCAAGAAAGTGGGGGCGGCGGATCTTGAGAGCGCCAAGAAGCAAGCCGAGGCTCGGATCAAATCGCTCGAGGACGAGAAGGAGCGGCTGGCCCAAGAGTTGTCGGCTGAACAAGCGTCCGGCAACCGGACCAGGCAAGCACTCGTAGGGTCCAATGAGAATCTGAGCCGCGCCTTGGCGGCCCAGCGACAGCGGGAGGAAGAAGCGGGCAAATCCCAGGAGGAGGCCCGTCAGGCGCAAGTTACGGCGAGTGAGTTGCGCCGGGAACGTGATCTCCTGCGAGTGAAAACCGACGATCTGGAACGAAAACTCCAGACCGCCGAGCAGGAGCAGGCCGCCGCCGCCAAGGCGGTGATGGACGCCCAGCAACAGTTGGCGGAGTTGGAGAAAAGCAAGGCGCAGCTTGCGACGGCGTTGAGGGAGACGGAAAATACGGTTCGGGACCTCACGACCAAACTGCAGGCCGAAGAAGGCAAAGTCGCCGGCCTGCAGCAGGACAAACAGAATCTGCTGGGCGGAACGACGACTGCCCGGGACGAAATCGCCCGGCTCCAGAAGCGCGCCGGCGAATTGGAGACCGACGCCGTCCGAGTGAAGAACTTGGAGAGACGGCTGTCCGAGCAAGACCAGCAGATCGGGACGTTGCGTCAAGAAGCGGCGGACCGGAACGTCGTCGCCGCCAAAGTGGCCCTGCTCACGGAGGAGTTGGAAAAAAACAAACAACGGATTGCCGCGCTGACGAACGAGTTGGCGGCACTGGGGGAAGATGCGGCGCGGTCTAAACAGGACCGCGAGCAGCTCGCGGCGACCCTGGAGCGGGAACGGGACCGGCTGAAGACGGGAGAGGCCGAAAAGGCGAAGTTGGAACAGGAACGCGCTGCCAAAGAGGCGGAGATCGCCCGACTCACCCGCACGCACGAAGATTTGACCAAATCCCTCCAGGCGGAAATCGCGAAAGGGGATATCCAGATCAAGCAGGTCCGCGACCGCCTGACGATCAATATGGTTGATCGGGTCTTGTTTGATTCGGGGCAGGCGCAGGTCAAGCCCGCCGGGTTAAAAGTATTAAAGCAGGTCAGTGATATTCTGAAAAAAGTGAACGACAAGCAAATTCGCATCGAAGGGCACACGGACAATGTGCCGATCGGAGCCAAGCTCAAAGAAAAATTTCCGACCAATTGGGAACTCTCCACGGCCCGTGCGACCAGCGTCGTGCGGTATCTCATTGAAGAGGGAGGCGTGGACCGCACCATGTTGGCGGCCGGCGGCTATGCCGATACTCGTGCGGTGGAAACCAACGACACCGAAGCCGGAAAGGCGGCCAACCGGCGCATTGAAATCGTGCTGTATCCCAAAGATCTGACCGACATCGTGCGGTCCAACCAGTAGTCTGCGGGCGGCAACGGCGGCCGCCCTCGAAAGGGCGAGCGGCCGGCCTGTTCGCGTGACAGGGGATGACGGCGCTACGGTCACCGCGGCGATACGAGCACCGAACTGACCGTCATTCGCAGCCCATCTCTCCTCTCTCCGGCGCCCCCTGGTCCCTCCTCCGGTGACGATGTGCTCGACCGTTCACGGATTCTCGTCAACTCAGAGGGTGGACTGTGTTAGAACGGAATCGAGCCGCTTGAGCCACTCGAGCCAGTTGCCTATGAACGAGACGCCGGCAATCTCCAAGACAATCCTTCCTTCATCCGGGAGACTTTCGTTCCGAACGTTCGATGCGATTCGCATCCCACTGCTCCTCTTCTGGCTGGCATGGGGGCTGAATGGCTGCGCTTTGCCCCAAGAGGTGACCAAAACGCCTCGGAGCGCCATCGAGCAGCTGTTGCTGAGTCAGGCGGTGGAGCGGGCAATGGAGATGATGGTGCTGCCCCTGCCCGAGGGGGAATCGATGAGGGTCGAGATCAGCGGATTGCAGACTGATCGCGCGCATCTGCATATGGATGAAGCGGAAGTAAATTTCGGGATCATCGACAGTCCCTCATGGGACTTGGCGTTTGTCCGGGACCTGGTCGCCGGTCGGCTGGGGGAATTGGGCTATTTGATCCGGAAACGCGATGAAGACGTGAAGTATATGGTGCGAATCCTCGTGCAGGCTATGGGAACCAACCAGGGGAAAACGTTTTTCGGCATGCCGCCGGTGCAAAGCGTGCTGATTCCGTTCTCGCTCCCGGCCCTCACGCTCTACCAGGAAATCGATCAGTACGCCCATGCGCGTTTCCATTTGGAGGTCTTCGAAGCCGCCACGGGACGATTCGTCCGTGCCACTCCCTGGCTCGTCGGCAACACGTATTACAACCAGTACACGGTATTCTTCTTTTTTTCATTCAGAACGACGGATTTGACGGATCCGCCTCCTCATTTATGATCACCTCACGACGGCCGGATTGATCGAAGTGGTCCCGGCTCGTGACCGGTGCACACGGCATGGATGGTCGGAGACACAGCACACCTCACACGAACCGGCGGCCTCACGAAAGGAAGAGTCCATGAGACGAACAGGATCGAAGAAAAAAGCGGGTCGCGCTTCCTCACCTCCGCGCCCTGCCAAGCAGTCGAAGAAGGCCGCACGAAAGGAGTCGGCGCCCGACGTGCGCGCGAAGCGTCGCCTCGCACAGAGCCGGGCCAAAGGCATTGCCGGTCACATGCGCGCCAGCGGGAAGCGCCGGCAGGCGCAACGGGACAAGCGCTGACCGATGACCAGGTAGCCCCGTGAGCACGGCGCAACCCTCCACCACCGTCGCCTATGGATCGGTTGTGCTGGCCGCCGTCTTGTGGGGCGGATCGATCGTGGCGCAAAAGCTGGCCTTGGGGTCCTTCTCTCCCGTCGAAGCGTCGGTCTTGCGCGACATCGGCGGGCTTGCCATTCTCATGACGACCTGGTGGTGGCACGAGGGCACGCTGGGCGCCTTGACCGGCGCCGACCTGCGCGTGCTCGCCCTGCTCGGGTTGGGCGTCTTGGGCAATCATTTGCTGATTTTGATGGGGCTGAACTATGTCAGCGGAGCCGTGGCGGGAGTGATCATCGGTTCCGCTCCCGTGGTCACTGCGCTGCTGTCGGCCCTGATGATTCAGGATGTGCCGCTCCGAGCCGTGTGGGCGGGCGGTCTCTTGTCCTTTGCCGGGGTCGGCTTGGTCTCGGTCGCAGGATTCCAGGCCCCCGGCGAACAGCCGCTGCTCGGCAGCCTGCTCGTGTTCCTCGGCGTCGTGAGTTGGGCGCTCTATAGTATTGGCAGCCGCACGATGATGGACCGACTCTCTGCGCTGACGGTGAACTGGACCACGCTGTTCGTTGCGACGGTATTGCAGATTCCGTTACTGTGGACGAACCGCAAGATGCTGGATGCGGGCGCCGAGTCCGTCAGCCCGGGCGATTGGCTGGCGTTGGCCTATCTCGTGGTGTTTGCGACGGCCGTGGCGCAGCAAGCATGGCTGTTCGGCGTGAAAGGCATCGGCCCGTCGCGCGCTTCGGTGGTGGGGAACCTGACACCGGTTGCGGCCGTCGGACTGTCGGCGCTGATTCTTCGCGAACTCGTTGGGACCGTGGAAATCATCGGGATCGTCCTGATTCTGGCGGGCGTGTGGGTGGTCAACCGTCAAACGTCCGCGCTTGACCGCCCGTAAACCTCGGCCTGCACTCGCGCTCCGGCCTCCGTTGCAGTATCATACGGCTCATTTTAAGGCCGGAGCGAGGATCAACATATGCTGGAACAGCGCATCGAAGAGGTGACCAAGGCCAATCTGCGGTTCTACGAAGCCTTTGAAAGTCTCGATATCGGCAAAATGGACCAAGTGTGGGCGCATCAGGAATATGTAACCTGCATTCATCCGGGATGGGCGCTCCGCTCCGATTGGCCGTCGGTGCGCGACTCGTGGGTCCTGATCTTTAACAATACGTTCTCGATGAAGTTCGAACTCTCCGAGGTCATGATTCAGGTCGCGGGCGACATGGCCTGGGTCATTTGCGTGGAAAACATCACGAGCCAGCAGTCCGAAGAGCCGCAGCAGGCCAAAGTTCTCGCGACCAACATCTTTGAACGCATCGGCGACGAGTGGCTCTTGATTCATCACCATGGATCGGCGGTGATGGGATAGACGCGAGTCGCCCGCATGCTTCTTTGCTCGCTGGGCGCGCACCATGCACCGTCCCTGTGGTTACATGACGGATGGGGCTCGCTCACTGCGTCCATGACCACACAACAAAGGCAAACACGTGAGTAAGAAGTTAATCAACCCCGAACGACTCTATGACGGCGCCCCCTTTGGGATGTCGCAGGCAGTGCTCGATACAGAAAGCTCGCTGGTGTTTGTGTCCGGTCAGGTCGATTGGGATCATCGGCATCAAGTCTCCCAGAACTCCGTCCCTGGCCAGTTTCAAGTCGCGCTAGAAAATTTACGCACCGTTCTTGCGGCTGCGGGTTCAAGCGTTGACAACCTGCTGCATGTGCGGGTGTATATCCGTGGAGAGTTGGAAGATCATCTGGAAGCTTTGGCGCCAATATTGGCCAGCTTCCTTGGCAGTTCACGTCCAGCGGTAACCGGTATTGGTGTCGCTTCTCTCGCATCGAAAGCCACGCTTGTGGAGGTCGAAGCGGTCGCCAAAGCCGATAAGGGTATGGCGCCATAACCCAGGCGCGCCGAACGTGCCCCCCGCTTGCCGCATGCAAAAAAGAGAATTGCCGAATCAAGCCGATGGACGGAATGAGTGCCTGCCTTGTCTCTCGAAGCCGGTGTATGACTATGCTTTTGGCGCGTTCGAAGGGACTTCGTCAACGGGGATGGTCTTGGCCCATTCGGCGGCGACGTAATCGCGTTCTGCCATCGTCATGGCGGCGTACTTGATGAACATCTGCGGGCCTCGGCGGCGACGCCAGGTGAGGAAGTTCAGAAAGTGGTCTTTACAAATCGATTGGGTACCGGCGGGCGCATAGGGACTGCCGTGGCAGTTTTGAACAAAGCAACGAGTATCGTGCATGGTCCACCTCGGGTGATGAACGAGAGTATGCCGGTCGACTCATGGATTTTTCAAGGCCTCCGCACATGCGCGTGACCGATCCGGTTCCATGCGAGAACACGGCGTGGCCGGTCATTCGGGTGTTCTGCTGGTGGCTGGCCGCGATGATGCCGCTCGGGTGTGTGTCGGCGTCCCGCGAGGGCTTGCCGCCCGGCAGCCCATTTCAACCATCGGCCGTCCTGGCCGCAGAGATCCTGCCGCAGGGCATCGCCGTGGGCGACGTCACGGCGACCGGCGCGTTGCTATGGGTGCGAATCGACGGGCCGGCGTGGGTGCAGGTGGAATATGCGCCGCCGTCGGTATGGAACACTGCCTCCAAAATGGCCACGGCGATGGCGCCGGTGGCCCGGACCCCCCGCTTTGCCACAAGTGAAGACTCCGATTACACGGTGACCATCCCGCTGCCGGGCCTGGTTCCCGACACTCGCTATCGCTATCACGTGCTGATCGGACAGGCGGCCGACGCCCCGCATCACGTGCAAGCCAGGCTTGCGGCGCGCGGCGAATTCACCACGTTGCCCGATGCGGCCACCGCCGCGCCGGTGCGATTCGTCTGGAGCGGTGACCTCGGCGGCCGTTATTGCCGGCAAGGGCCCGGCGGCTATCCGATTTTCGATGTGATGGGCCGCCAAGGTCCGAACTTTTTCGTGCTTCTCGGCGACACCATTTACAGCGACGTTCCCTGCCCCGCGCCGCCGAACGAGCCGGGCGCCGATTTCGTTGCGACCACGTTGGAAGAATACCGGGCGCGGCATCGTTACCAGCGCGGGGCGGAGTCGCTCCGCCGGCTTCTGGAGACGGTTCCGGTCTATGTTATCTGGGATGACCACGAAGTCCGGAACAACTTCTCCGGACCATTCGAGCCGCGCATGCCGATCGGCCGCCAGGCCTTCCGCGAATACTGGCCCATTGCCTCTCCATCCGAGGACCCGCATCGGCTGCATCGCCGGGTCCGGTACGGGAAACACGTGGAGTTGTTCATTCTGGATACCAGGCAGTATCGGAGCCGCAATGCCGATCCGGACGGGCCGTCGAAGACCATGCTGGGGGCCGCCCAGCTCCAGTGGTTGCTGGACGGTATCAGTCGATCCACGGCGACGTGGAAGGTGATCGTCACCTCCGTGCCGCTGTCCATTCCAAAAGGCGGCGGGACTGTGGTTCCGGGCAATGACGGGTGGGCCGGCGGAGCGGACGGCACCGGCTTTGAGCGCGAGCGGCAGGTGATCGTAGATGCGATTCTCAACCACCGTCTCAAGAACGTGGTGTTTCTTGCCGGCGATGTGCATTGGGCACAGGCCAATGCCTACGATCCCAACAGCGACGGCGTGCCGGATTTTCACGAGTTCATCGCCGGGCCTCTCTCCGCGGGCACCGGCCGGCTGACGGATCCGAGCGGGTCGCTGCGGCCGACGACCTTGTTTCACGAGGCCGGCTATTACAACTTCGGCATGGTTGAGGCCACCGCCTCCTCCTTCGAAGTGCAGATCATCGACGTCGACGGGCGCACTCGGTTTACCCACCGGCTGTCTGTCCGCTAGCAGGGTGTTCCTCGATCGCGCGCCGATCCTAGCGCCGGTCCCGCCAGAATCCACTTGCATTCTCGCGAGGGCGCCAGTTACGGTACCAACGCCTTTCGCGGCGGTGGAGTCGTCGATCGATGGTTCTGCAGGTGTTGTCCGTCCTGGGCGCGCTCATGGTGCTCGGGGCCTATGTCATGATTCAGCTGGGCCTGTGGCGTGAATTGGACGCGGGCTACCTGGCATTGAACATTGTCGGCTCGCTGATGCTGGGTGTCGTGGCCATCGCCGATCAACGCATTGGATTCATCCTGTTGGAATTTTGCTGGGCCGCGATGGGGTGTGTCGGGGTCGCGCGGGCCATCAACGCACGGAAATCACCGGTCTCCTAGCAGTTGAAAAGGCTTTGGAGCATGCAAAGAAAGGATGATTGCGAATCGGTCACAGGCAGCATTAAGAGTACCAGCAGGCTGGTCAAAAAGGCCGCCAGCGCGGCCGCAGCGAGCGAAAAGGCGAATCGTACTTTTTGCCGTACGTTGAGCCTCTGAGGTTCACGACGCGCCGTATAAGGCGGGCACGCTAGGGAACGCCGCCGAGATGGTGAGGCGGCGTGTCCCGCGAGAACAACTGGCGGCCTTTTTTAACAGCCGGCTAGAAGACCATCAAGGAACAAAGGGGGAGCACGTCATGCCAGGGTTACAGTCAGCCGATGAGATCTTTTCCAAAATGCAAGCCGCCGCGGTGGCCGCGACCAATCCCGATGAAAAGGCCTTGCAGATCGATTATCCTGCTCTCAAGGACAAGATCCGCGCGGCCTTGGGCGATCGGAAAGTCGCGCTTTGTCACATCAATAAGTTCCTGCCCGAAGGCTACGAGGATCAGGGCCGCTTCAATCTGCTGCTGCTCACGGCCGGGAACGTCGTCTTCGACGTGGTGATCGGCGACTCGTATTTCCGGTATGACGTGGTGTCAGTCGGGCAACTGGACAAGGTCCAGGTCATCGATGCCATGTGGGACAACAAAGAGAAGCGGCGGGAGGAGCCCTTCCTGAGCCTGCGCCTCATGCACGGAGAAGAAGCACACCTTCTGCTGGCGTTGGAGGAGGAGGAGCGCACGAGCCTGCTGGCCTTCGCGGCGGCGGTCACCGCGGCCCGCAACCCGGAACGGTAAACCAAAATACGAATTGTTAGTTTTGAGTTGTGAGTGTTGAGCTAGTCGGAGCAATACAGTGGTGAGCAGGAAAGCGTGTTGAGTTGTAACTAAGACAATAACTCGAAACTAAA
>CAYQDJ010000021.1:0-38888 GCA_964416255.1 uncultured Nitrospira sp.
ATGGGCGGGGACGGTACCATTCGCAATTTGCTGATGTCAACGGACGGCACCGGGGCGCGCGTCAGCGAAGCCGTGTCGCACTCTTCTTGACCAAGCGCGGAACTTCCATTAGCGTAGCGACGGCAGCGGTTTCTTTAGAATACCTGTGAGAGAATGGCGAACCGGTCATTAAAGAGAGGTGAGCATGCGCGTGCGAACCGGTCATTAAAGAGAGGTGAGCATGCGCGTGGTCGGGTTAATGTCCGGGACCTCGGGGGATGGAGTGGACGCAGCCTTGGTGGAGATATCCCGCCGCAGAGCTGACCTTCGTGTCAACATGATGGCGTTTCACGCGCTCGCCTACACCCGCTCGCTCCAGCAGCGGGTTCTCGAAGCCTCGGTGGCCGGCACGGTGGCTGAACTCTGTCACCTCAACGCGCTGCTAGGCGAATGGTTTGCCAACGCCGCTCTTGGAGTGATCCGGAGCGCCGGCCTGCATCCACATGACATCGACCTCATTGGATCTCACGGGCAGACGATGCATCATCTGCCCCACGGCATCAGAGACGCCGGCGTGGGCGCTATTCGGTCCACGCTTCAAATCGGGGAACCGGCGGTGATTGCGGAGCGAACGGGCATCACCACCGTCGCCAATTTTCGTCCCCGTGACCTGGCTGCCGGAGGGCAAGGCGCCCCTCTCGCACCGGGCGTTCATGCGTTGTTGTTTCGCCATCCGCGACAGGCGAGGCTCGTGGTCAACTTGGGAGGGATCAGCAATGTGACCTATCTTCCGCCAGGCCGTGGCGTCGACGGCCTGGTGGCGTTCGATACGGGGCCAGCCAATATGGTGCTGGACGGACTGATTGTTCGCCTCACCAATGGGCGTGTCTCCATGGATCGGGATGGTCGTCTTGCGTGTCGTGGCCAGGTGGATGGTCGGCTCCTGGCGAAACTGCTCGCCCATCCGTATCTCTCACTGGCTCCGCCGAAATCCACCGGGCGGGAAGTTTTCGGGGCCAAGTTGATCAATGACCTGTTGGCGATCCAGCAGACCCGGCATCTGTCGATTGAAGATCTGCTCGCGACCTGCAGCCGATGGACGGCGGAAGCGGTGGGAACTGCAAGGCGATGGATCCCCAGCCGGGTCGACGAGGTGATTGTCGGAGGCGGCGGCGTGAGGAATCGAGCGATCATGTGTCATCTGGCGGACGTGTTCAGTTCCATCCCCGTCCGTCCGCTGGAGGCGCATGGATGGGACAGCAAGGCCATCGAGGCCGTGGCCTTCGCCCTGCTTGCGTATCAAACCGCAACGGGACAATGCGGCAACGTGCCAGCCGTGACGGGAGCCCGTCATCCGGCCATTCTCGGTTGTGTGGTGCCGAGTGGTCCCGGATGGATGGCCAGGCTTCGGGCGTCTCGGAGCGCACAGAGACGGTGATGAGCGACATTGGCCTCATGCTGGCCGGCTTTCTCGTGTTGACCGTGTTGGGTATCTTCGTCTACCGACGGTATACCGCCACATCACCCGCGTTCACCCTTCCGACCGGTGTGACCTTGACGCCGGCTGCTCTTCTCACGACCGAGGAAGTGGTGCTCTATAGTCTGCTGCGGCTGGCCGTCCAAGACCACTATCTGGTGTTTTCCCAGGTTCCGTTGTGGTCGTTTATTGCGGTGGAGGCGACGGACGACGCCCGTCTGCGGTTGTTAAACCGTATGGCGCTCAAGCGGGCAGACTTTGTGTTGGTGCATCCCGGCTCGCGTCACGTGGAACAGGTGATCCAGTTCGAAGCTGCGCCGTCCGGATCCGACCAGGACGACCGCCGCCGTCTGATCCAATTGGTCTTGAATGCGGCCGGCATCAGACTGGTGATGCTGCAACCGCAGCACGCCTATACCGTGCCGGAACTGGTGAGCTTGCTCGGGATGGCATCGGACGAATGAGCGAGCGTCACGCGTTGGCGTTAGTCTACCCGGGGCAGACCGGACTCGGTTCTCGTGGCGGCGGTTTCAAGTGCTTTGCGCGCGAGGTCGGCTTCGGTGCTATCAGGATATTGCTCTACCACCCGATCGAACATGATACGGGCCTTTTCGTAGTCGCCGAGTTTCGAGTAGGTGTGTCCGATCTTCAAGGTTGAGGCGGCGAGTTTGGGACTGAGTGGATAGTAGGAAACGACGTTGTAAAAAGCGGCCAGTGCGTCTTTGTAACGTCCCAACCGGTACTGGCATTCTCCGATCCAGTATTGCGCGTTGGCGGCCAGCGCGGATTGTCCATGCAATTCGATGAACAGCCTGAACCCGGCTAATGCCGCTTCATAATCACGGTGCTTGAACTCTTCCATCACACGGTCATACAGACGACGCGAGGTCTCGTGCAGTTGTTTGGGAGCGGCGAGGGAGGGAGCCGCGGAGGACAGCACTGAGAGAATGACGCCGATGACTACAATATTCGCACTTCTTCCCATGGCCTCGCGTCCTCCATCTCTGTAAACAAAATCGACCACGCTGTACACGCAATCCATGTGCCATGTGCAGACTGATACAAGCCCGCTTGAAACCTAAGGTTGGATTTGGCACGGGGCGTGACTATCCGTCAGTTCAGCCACCAGTCAGGGAAGACCCGACAGATTTGTACGACGAGGTAGCCGGGGGCTAGCCAGGATAGTTCGGCTGAGGTCTCCGGGTTTTCAGACCCCTTACGCACTCGCGGTCAGAGAGGTTCCGACAGAAGCGGGGAGGTGGTTGCGCGATGGCAAACATGAAACTGAAACCTATTTCCACCCTGTTGTTTGGCCCGATACATGGCGGCATCGGCATGTTTGAGCAGTTCGTCGATTTCGTGATCGTCGGAAGGATACAGCGTGATTCCTATGCTGACTCCGATGGAGGCGGCATGTTCCTCCAGGCGAAACGGTTCGCTGAGCGACCCCGTAATTCTCTGGGCCACGAGCGTCACGTCTTCTTCCGAGGATAATCCCTCCAGAATGATCGTGAATTCATCGCCTCCCATACGTGCGACGGTGTCCACCTCGCGCACGCACGCTTGGAGACGGGCGGCCACCTCCTTGAGCAGCTGGTCGCCGATCATATGGCCCATGGTATCGTTGATGGCCTTAAATCGATCCAGGTCCAGCACCATCAACCCGAGGGGCTGCTGCAAACGCTTGCTGCGCGCCATCGCTTGAATCAGCCGATCGCGAAAGAGCGATCGATTGACGAGCCCCGTGAGGTGATCGTATTGGGCCATATACGTCAACCGTTCTTCGGCGCGTTTGCGCTCGATGGCATAGCGGATGGAACGGGTTAACAGCTCCGGCTGGCCCTGTCCCTTGACGAGATAATCCTGCGCGCCATTCTGGACGGCCTGTAACGCCAGCGTTTGATCGCTCACTCCGCTGAGGACGATGATCGGGATGGTGGGGCTGGCCGCCTGCACTTGCCTCAATGTGGCCAGGCCATACCCGTCAGGAAGGGAAAGATCCAGGAGAACCGCGTCGAACCGCTCCTTCCCCAAATGCGTCAAGGCCTCACTGAGCCGAGTGACGTGGGTGATGTCGAACTGTTCAATGCTCCACTCGGCCAAGATGTCTTGGGTCAAGTCTGCATCGACGTCATTGTCTTCGACCAGAAGCACCTTGATCATCCGTGCGCAGTCCTTCCCCTGACGCTGGTCATTCCTAGTTATGGATTATAGCCGATCCCCCCGTTGCTACAATAGAATTGCCGATTCACTGGCAGGCTCCTGAGCAGTGGGGAAATTGCGCAGAAGAGGCGACGGGAGGACAATCGCCTCTTCCAAGGAACAGGTCAGCTCGAGTGCAGGGCTTCAGCTCGGCGACGCACCTCTTCAGCTTTTTGGGATTGTCCGAGATTCTCGTAGAGGGATGCGATGTTGGCATGCAGGTGGGACAACAATTGGCCGAGTTGCGCTTCTTGCGCGATGACGTTCGCTTCGAGTGCCAGTTTTTTTTCCTCGCTGCGGCGAAAGCGCTCTTCAAGCCGCTGTACTAATTGGATCCACCCCCTCACCTTCCCGGAGTCGAGATCCGGTAAGGGAGGCAGCGCGTCCGCGCGGTCAAGAGCCTTTTCAGTTTGGTTCATCCAATTGATGAACACGAGAAAGTCGCCCAACGTGATTTTTAGAGCCGATGATGCGCCTTCTTCTTCGATGACAAGGTCTTCCATTCGTACTCCTTTATAATCTATGCCTGTAATCGCTTGGCGTCTGTGCCGTTTACGCTACAGGAAAGAACGGTGATCCTTCTGCCAGGAACGCCAGTTAGGCCGACAGAATAGTATTCACCTCCTTCCAGTACGCACGAACCCAGTGTCAGGAAAGATAGGACGAAGAGGTTGGAGCCCCCCACATACGGTGGATGCGGAGTATTACTGCGCAATGCACGGGGTTGTCAACAGGTCAGACGGCATGTGGAAGAAAAAAGAAGCCGCCGCTGGCTTAGCTTAGTGGAGATGCTTGATCGAGGAGATGAGGGGTGATGGGATAGGTGCCGCTGGGTCGTTCCAGTGGTCCGATAGCGGCTTCGCAGGCGTACCCCGGTTCGAATGGCCATAGGAGAGAACGGCCGACGACCGAGCCGCGCACATGGACATGGCGAAAGCTCACCCCCATCCGGGAAGCATCTTTCGTGAGCTGATCAAGACAACCGCCTGAGTTGTAGGCGCGACGTGAAATGATCAACGGCTCTCCGGTCTCACTGTGGAGGACCATGAATTCCTCGGCACAGCCGCTGAGCAGCAACATCACGGAGCCTAACACCCACACAAGTGGTCGCCTTGTCATACAGCCTCTCAGCGATCCGGCCCTCTCTCTCACGTGGGCAACCATAACACAGTTTCAAGGACTTGTCTCGATCCACCCCGACTGGTCTCCCCCTTAAACCGGCTTCTCCGCCACGTATTCGATGTATTTCCAGAAGGCATTGGCCTCCTCTTCATTCAACACCACCGGCGTGTTGTTGGCCATGCCCGCCAGATAGATTTTTACGGAGACGGCGTCATGCCAAATCTGCACTTCACAGTGCGTGATTCGATCCAGGTTCAACGCGCGGTTGCCGATACGAAGGAAGTGCACAGGGTCCCCCTTTCATCACAGAGCGAGCCTCATCCAATGCAGGAACCGGATTGTGCCATATCCAGAGTTGTTCTCGCGAGAAATGTCTCGTTGTAAGGAAGGGAAAATGTTCTGGTTTGGGAGGGAAGGGCGTGATGTGGTTGCGGGGAGAGGATTTGAACCTCTGACCTTTGGGTTATGAGCCCAACGAGCTACCAGGCTGCTCCACCCCGCAGGCGGAATCTAGCAAAGCGCCAAACAGCAAGTCAAGACACGTATGCGCCCGTTGCATTCGTCTGACCGCGGTGTTAAAGCGGTGTCATGCGCATTGTGTTCATGGGGACCCCGGAATTTGCCGTGCCCTCGCTCGAAGCGTTGCTCAAGTCCCCGGACGAGGTGGTGGGCGTGGTCACGCAGCCGGACCGCCCGAAGGGCCGTGGTCAGACCGTGACGAGTCCTCCGGTTAAACGTGTCGCACAGCGAGTCGGGATTCCCGTCGCTCAGCCGGTGAAGATCAAAACGCCAGACTTTCTCGAAGCCCTTGCATCATGGAATCCCGACCTCATTGCCGTGACGGCCTTCGGTCGAATTCTTCACGCCCCCATTCTCCAGCTCCCGCCTCAAGGGTGTGTGAACGTGCATGGATCGTTACTCCCCAAGTATCGTGGGGCGGCTCCGGTCCAGTGGGCGGTGATTAACGGAGAAGCTGAAACGGGCCTCACCACCATGCTGATGGATGAAGGGATGGACACAGGTCCCATGCTGCTTCAAGCGCGCCTGGCGATCGACCCGGAAGATACTTCGGGAACGTTGGCTCCTCGGCTCGCTGAGCTTGGTGGGCGTCTGCTGATCGAGACTATTGCCCGCCTCAAGGCCGGAACCCTTAGGCCGCAGGCGCAGGACCATGCCCAGGCCACGATGGCGCCGCTCCTCAAGAAAGAAGACGGGCTCCTCGATTGGACGACGAGTGCCGCGGCGCTACGAAATCGCATCAGAGGGTTGTCTCCTTGGCCGGGAGCCTTCACATATTTGGAGGGCAGCCGGTGGACCATTTGGAGAGCAGCCATCGGCACAGACCTGTGCTCGGACCCACCGGGCACCATCATCGGCGTCACCAAACGGGCGATTCAGGTGGCCACCGGCCAAGGGATCCTGGACCTGTTGGAGATGCAACCTGCCAATGCCAAACGTCTTTCGGTTGACCAATATCTTGCCGGCCATCGTCTTAAGGCGGGCTCGCGGCTTGGGCCCGCCTAGGAGTAGCGGCAGCAGGTGTCGTCCCTCCCCACGACGGATCGATCACAGACCAGTCCGTAAGGCCGCACGTGCCCCATGACACGACCCCCCTTCCTGCGGACCGAATCTGCCTCACCGGCGAGGAGTGTGGCTCTGTCGACGCTGTTGGCCTGCCAGACCAGTGGGCGGACGGCTGATGAGTTGCTGGAGCGGTATGCAGCTGGGATCATTACCGATCCTCGAGACCGCGCCCTGGCGATGGAACTGGTCTATGGGGTGCTCCGGCGACGAGAAACACTCGACTGGCGCTTGAAATCGGTACTCAAGAGACCCCTCGAACACCTTCCTGTCGCAATTCAGATGGTGCTTCGGCTCGGCGTCTATCAGCTGCTCTTTCTCGACCGGATTCCTCCATCCGCCGCCGTGAACGAGGCCGTCATCATTGTCAGGGCCTACGCGCGGCAGTTCGGGCGAGACTGGAGCGGTCTGGTGAATGGGGTCTTACGGAATTTGCTCCGTGTGCCGGAACCACCTCTTCCAGACCCAGTCACACAGCCAGCGGAGGCCATGTCGATCCGTTACGCCCTTCCTCTGTGGCTCTGCCAGCGATGGATTGCCCGATTGGGACCAGCGGAGGCCGAGGCGGCTGCACAGGCGGCCTCTTCCATTCCGCCTGTGACACTGCGCGTGAATCGACTACGGAATACGAGAGAGGCGTTCATCTCACGCTTGAACGCGCAGGGCATTCCTGCTCGGCCCACCATGATGAGTCCCGTGGGCGTGATTCTCGACAAGGGCCACCTCGTGGCTGCGCTTCCTGGGTATGCCGAAGGTGTGTTTTATGTCGAGGATGAAGCGGCGCAACTCATCCCGCCTCTGCTTGATGCCCAACCAGGCGAATTCGTGCTGGATGCGTGTGCCGCGCCCGGCGGCAAAGCCACTCATTTGGGAGAATTGATGGCCAATCAAGGTTGCGTCTTGGCCATGGATCGGCTATCCGATCGTCTGAGCCGTGTGCGCGAGAACAGCGATCGACTCGGTCTTACCATAGTGACGCCGGTCCTGGGCGATGCACGTACGCCGGCGCCTGCCTTGCTGGCCGGTCCTTTCGGGGAGGAGCTTCACGCCAGGGGTGGAGCGGTTGATCGTGTGCTCCTCGATGCCCCTTGCAGCGGCCTTGGGGTGCTGCGCCGCCATCCGGACGCGAAGTGGAAGAAACATACGGGCATGTTCGCGCGACATCAATTTTTGCAGCGACGGTTGCTGGAGGCAGCTTCCGCCGTCTTGCGGCCCGGCGGGGTGCTGGTCTATAGTACGTGTTCGACGGAAGCTGAAGAAACCGAAGACGTGGTCGGGCATTTCTGTGACCTCCATCCTGGCTGGAGGCGAGAGTCAGTGGCGCCGTGGCTTCCCTCCTTGGCCCGTTCCTTTGTGACCGCTCAGGGCGCTCTCTCAACCAATGGTAACCGGTGCGGCATGGACGGCTTTTATGCCGCCCGAATCCGAAAGGTGTCGTAATTATGGCCCAGCCGATCTTGATCGCGCCGTCGATTCTGTCGGCTGACTTCGCCCGACTCGCAGACGAAGTGGGCGCGGTGGAACGCGCAGGCGCCGATCTCTTGCACGTCGATGTCATGGACGGACACTTTGTGCCGAATCTCACCGTCGGGCCTCCGATCGTCGAGAGCTTGAAGAAAATCACCAAACTCCCGCTCGATGTCCATCTCATGATCACAAACGCCGACGCGTTTATTCCGGAATTTGCGGAGGCCGGCGCCGATTATCTGACCGTGCACGTCGAAGCCTGCCCACACCTGCATCGCACCATCCAATCGATTAAAGAGCGCGGGATGAAGGCCGGTGTCACGCTAAATCCCGCCACGCCGCTTCAGGCGCTGCACGAGATCTTGCAAGACGTCGACTTGGTCTTGATCATGTCGGTGAACCCGGGGTTCGGCGGCCAGGCCTTTATCCCCTCCGCGCTCAAGAAGATCAAGGCGGCCCGGGAGCTGCTCGATGCGCTACAGAGTGCTGCCGTGCTCGAAGTCGACGGGGGCATCAAGGTGGACAACGCGCGCGAGGTCATTGAGGCCGGTGCCACGGCGCTGGTGGCTGGGTCGGCAATATTCTGCCATCCTGACTACGCGGCAACCATTGCAGCCATGCGGGGGGCCGGCGAAACCTCGTCGCTGCGCGCCGCTCATCGATAGGCCTCCAAGGGTGGACATTTCCTCCGTCATCGATAGTCTGCATCCCCTGGAAATCAAAGTATTGACGGCATTCGGGCCATCGCCGGCGACCGTGAGGCCGACGACCGAGCACCTGGCAGGCGCCACCGGACTCGAATCGTCGCAGCTCAGCATGGCCGTCGAATGGCTGTTGGCCAAACAACTTTTGCTCATCGATTCTGAGACGGTCACGCAGGTGGTTTCCCTCACCCCTACGGGAGAGACTTACTGCGCAAGCACGTCGCCCATTGAACGGATTCTGATCGCCGCTCGGGAGGCCGAGAGCACAGGCAAGCGGCTGACCATTCCTGATCTGCAGACCAGCGCAGGACTTGAGCCGTCCGATGTCAGCAAGGCCGTTGGCCGGCTCAAGAAGGAAGGGGTGCTTCTTATTGTGCAAGGGGGGTGCATTGAGTTCACCGGCCGGACGAGTCCGTCCGCTGAGGCGTTGCGCACCCTTTTACAGCAGGTGCACGAATGTCCGCGCGCCCTGCACGACTTCTCTGAGTCCCAGCGCCAACTGATTCATGATCACGCCGTGAAACGGGGGAATGCCAAAGAACCGTTTCGCGTGGACGATCGTGTGGCCCGGTCGTTTGCCCTATCTCCCACGGGCATCAGCGCGGCGGAGCACCTCGGAACGCAAGGGATCCTGGAAGAAGTCTCCCAACTCAGCCCGGAGTTGTTGAAGGATGGCAGTTGGCGTCACAAGCGATTCAGAAAATACACCATTAATCTCCGAGCCCCCCGCATCGGCATCGGAAGGAAACATCCCTATCGAGAATTTTTGGATTCGGTCAAGACCAAGCTGGTCAGTATGGGATTTCAAGAGATGCGCGGATCGCTCGTCGAAACGGAATTTTGGAATATGGATGCCCTTTTCATGCCGCAATTCCATCCGGCACGCGACATCCATGACGTCTATTTTCTCAAGGCACCGACCCATGCTCAGAGCATCGCAGAGCCCTTCCTCTCGCGGGTGGCGGAGACGCACGAGCACGGAGGGGCCACCGGATCGACCGGATGGGGCTACCGGTTCGATCGGAACCGGGCGAAGCGCTTGGTGCTTCGGAGCCAAGGCACGGCGGTGTCGGCCAGGACCCTCGCCTCGGCGCCCGCGGTGCCGGGGAAATATTTCTCCATCGCCCGCTGCTTTCGCTATGACCAAGTGGATGCGACGCACGCCACCGATTTCTTCCAAGTCGAAGGGATCGTGTTGGGTGATGACATCAATTTTCGAACGTTGCTCGGACTGTTGAACCTGTTTGCCCGCGAGGTCGCCCAAGCCAAGGAGGTCAAGTTTCTCCCGGCGTACTTTCCTTTCACGGAGCCTTCCGTCGAACTTCACGTCCGTCATCCGCGTTTAGGGTGGATGGAACTCGGAGGGGCGGGCCTGTTCCGTCCGGAAGTCACGTTGCCTCTCGGCGTATCCGTGCCCGTCATTGCGTGGGGACTGGGACTCGACCGGATGGCGATGGTGGCGCTCGGCATTCATGACATTCGGGAGTTGTTCACGGATAATCTGGATCTGATTCGGACCACGAAAGGGATGTTCTAGGTCGATGGACGTGTGACCCATGCCCACCATCTCGATCTTTAAAGATGATTTTGAGGCGCTGCTGGCAAAGGGGATCGGTCCCAAGACGGCCGTGTCGCTGGAACAGCTTGACGAGTGGCTGATGTTGGTGAAAGGGGAGGTGAAAGGACACAATCCTGAAACGGGGGAGCTGCGAATTGAGCTGCAGGACAGCAATCGGCCGGACCTCTGGTGTTGCGAAGGCATCGCCCGGCAGATCCGCAATAAGCGGGAAGGCCGGCCCACCCCTTTCCCATTCCTGAACCGGTCGCCGCTCAAGACCCACCGTGTGAGCGTAACCTCCGGGCTTGAAACGGTCCGGCCCTATCTCGCCGCCTGCACGGCACGCGGATATCGAATGACTGAGGAGGGACTGGTCCAGTTGATCCAGACCCAGGAGAAACTGGGCGATATTTTCGGCCATAAGCGAAGGAGCGTCTCGGTCGGCGTGTATCAACTGGCCAAGATCCAATTCCCGGTGACGTATGATCTCGTCAAGCCGGATCTCGCCGCGTTCACGCCATTGGGGATGGAGACGGTGATGACGCTCGCCGAGATCCTGCTGGTTCATCCCAAAGGGCTCGAGCATGGACACCTGGTCAAAGAGCATGATCGAGTGCCGATTCTCCGTGACGCCAACGGACAAGCCCTCTCATTCCCGCCGATCATCAACAGCCGCGAGGTTGGAGAAGTCCAGGTGGGAGACGAAGACCTGTTTGTCGAGGTCACCGGCACTGATCTGCGGATGGTGATGCTGACGCTCAATATTCTTGCCGCCAATCTCCATGATCGCGGCGCGACGATCGATCCAATCGATGTTCGATATCCGTATAAGACAGCATTGGGGAAAACGGTCCGCTCACCTCAGGACTTGGGCCAGCCGCGGGTGATCGCGGTCACGACGATCGAGCAAGCGCTTGGGCAGTCACTTGGGGTGCTGGAGGTCAAGCAGGCGCTCGAGGTGTATGGCTACGAAGTGTCCGTGGGGAAGAACCGGGTGAAGGCCAAGCTCCCTCACTATCGACAGGACGTGCTGCATGCGATGGACATCGTCGAGGATGTTGCGATCAGCCGAGGGTATCAGGATTTTCTTCCGGTGATGCCCGCGCAATTTACCGTCGGAGGATTATCCGGAATCGAAACGCTTGCCGACCATGCACGCGAGTTGATGGTGGGGCTCGGGTTTCAGGAAAGTATCTCCAACATTCTCGGATCTCCTGATCACTATCGGACGGCCATGCGTCTCGACGGCACCGAGTGGGGGCGGATGGTGGAGGTGGACAATGCCATGGCCCACACGTTTTCCTGCCTGCGTCAATGGATGGTGCCCTCCTTGCTGCGGGTCGAAGCCGCCTCGAGCCGTGCGTTCTATCCGCACCGAATCTTTGAAGCAGGAGACGTCGCCATCCCCGACCCCTCGCATGAGCTTGGGTCTCGCACCGAGACACTCCTCGGGGCGATGCTGGCGCATGCCGGTGCGCATTTCTCAGAAATTCATTCTTGTCTTGATGTGATCATGTACCACCTGGATCGGGCCTATACCCTGGAGCCGTTGTCCCATCCCTCGTTTCTTGAGGGACGCGTCGGGAGAATCGTGTCACACGGGATGGACATCGGCGTCATCGGCGAGCTGCATCCAGAATTGCTGGAACGATGGCAGATTGATGTGCCGGTAGCGGTATGTGAAGTGAACCTCACCCGCCTGGCAGCGATTGCCTAAGCAGGAGAGCAACCGGTGGTTGCTCTCCCGTCGACTGGGCGGTTCTCAGCGGGAGACGAGCCGACCGGGGGACACTAATTCGTCGCCGAGGTGAGCTGCTGCTTGGCGAGACCCACCAGTTTTTCGAATCCCACGCTATCCTTAATGGCCATGTCCGATAAGACCTTGCGGTCGAGAAGGACATTGGCTTTTTTGAGAGCGTGGATGAACCGGCCGTAGGTAAGACCCTGAGCCCGCACGGCGGCGCTGATTCGGCTCACCCAGAGCTGCCGAAAATCGCGTTTGCGATTTTTCCGCCCCGTATACGCATACGTCAATCCCTTATCGACGCTTTCCGTTGCGGAACGAAACAGACGGCTTTTCGCCCCGTACTGTCCTTTGGCGAGCTTGAGCCGCTTGTTTCTCCGATGTCTGGTTTTTGGTCCACCTTTCGCGCGAGGCATGATGCATACTCCTTCTGAATGACAGCGGTGTCCTGTGTGTGGCTTAGGTATAGGGGAGCAGTCGATTCAATGACAAGGTGGCCGTCGGGTCCACCACTTCCGTCCCGCTCAAGCGGCGTTTTTGGTCACTGGTCTTGTGCGTCAGCAGATGCCGCTTTCCCGCTTTCCGCCTGACAATTTTGCCGCCGCCGGTCTTGGCAAAGCGTTTACTTGCGCCCTTGTGCGTCTTCATCTTCATGGCTGGTCCTCATAGTTAATCCGGGTCGATTAGTTCTTTGGCGCAACGATCATGATAAGACTGCGGCCCTCCATGCGCGGGGCATACTCGATGGTTCCGACCTCGGTCAATTGTTGAATCACCGAACTCATGAGCGTGCGCCCCATCTCCTGATTGGCCATCTCCCGCCCTCGAAAGGTTAGGGTGACTTTGGTCTTGTTGCCCTCTTCCAAAAACTCCTTGATCTGCCGAACCTTAATCTCCAAATCGTGCTTGTCCGTGCGGGGGCGCAACTTAATCTCCTTGACCTGTGTCGACTTCTGATGGCGCCGGCTTTGGTGCTCTTTCTTGCTGAGCTCATATTTGTACTTGCCATAGTCCATGATCCGACAGACCGGCGGCACGGATGTCGGCGCCACCTCCACTAGGTCGAAACCCTGTTCCTGTGCTTGTCGAAAGGCGTCTGGCGTCGGAAGAATACCCAACTGCTCTCCGTCGGGACCGATCACACGCACTTCCCGAACACGAATTTCACGATTCACGCGTAGTTTGGGAACGATAAACCACCTCTCAGTGTATGGGTTGAAGGTCCTGCTGCGGATGGGCGGTTTCGGCCCGCAAGAGATCCAACACCGCAGCGATTGGCATCGGACCGAGATTCGCCCCGCTCCGGCCGCGTACGGAGAGGGTGCCGTTGTGCACTTCTCGATCACCCACCACCAGCATGTACGGCACTTTGGATTTTTCCGCCTCCCGAATCTTCAAGCCGATTTTCTCGTTGCGCAGATCCGCTTCCACACGATAACCGGCGGCCGTCATTTGTGCGACGACCCCCGTCACGTAGTCACGCTGAGCATCCGTGATGTTCATGACGATGGCTTGTACCGGCGCGAGCCAGGTTGGGAAGGCGCCGCCGTAATGCTCGATCAAAATCCCGAAGAAGCGCTCGATCGATCCCATGAGCGCTCGATGAATCATGATGGGCTGATGGGGTTTCCCGTCTTCGCCGATGTACGTCAACTTGAATCGGTCGGGGTTGTTAAAATCCACCTGCACGGTTGAACACTGCCACGAGCGCCCCAAGGCGTCTTGGATCTTGATGTCAATCTTTGGACCGTAGAAGGCTCCGCCGCCCGGGTCCAAGTGGAAGTGGATGCGGCGACTTTTGAGCGCCGCTTCAAGAGCGCTGGTGGCCAGGGTCCAGTGTTCGTCGGCCCCTACGGATTCCGTCGGCCGGGTGGAGAGGAAGACCTCGAACTCGGAAAAACCGAAGGTCCGCAGCACAAAAAATGTGAAGTCCAAGACGCGGCTGACTTCCGCCTCCATCTGGTCCGGCCGACAGAATAGGTGCGCATCATCCTGAGTAAAGCCACGGACACGCAAGAGCCCATGAAGGACTCCCGTCCGTTCGTAGCGGTACACGGTGCCCAACTCCCCGTACCGAATCGGCAGGTCGCGATAGCTGCGCAGATGAGATTTGTAGATCATAATGTGATACGGACAGTTCATCGGCTTCAACTGGTACTCGCTGCCCTCGAGCTTCATGGTGGCGAACATGTTGTCCCGGTAGTAATCGACATGCCCGCTCGTCTTCCACAGATCCAGCCGAGCCACATGCGGCGAGTACACGAGATTGTAGCCGTCTCGAATGTGCTGTTCCCTCCAGAAATTCTCGATCAAGAGCCGGACGGTCGCACCTTTCGGGTGCCATAACACCAATCCCGGCCCCACCTCATCTTGGACGGAGATCAAGTCGAGTTCCTTCCCGACTTTGCGGTGATCGCGACGTTTAATCTCTTCCAACCGACCCAGGTGAGCGTCCAGTTCGAGCTGTGTCGGGAAGGAGGTTCCGTAAATGCGCTGCAACATGGGGTTGCGCTCATCCCCGCGCCAATAGGCTCCGGCCGTGGTCAGCAGTTTAAAGGCCCCGACATGTCCGGTGGTGGGAAGATGAGGTCCGCGGCAGAGATCGACAAAATCCCCTTGCGTATACGCTGAAACCGGCTCGCCGTCCGGGAAGCCCGCGATGAGCTCCACCTTGTAGCATTCGCCGCGAGACTTGAAAAACTCGATGGCTTCTTGCTTGGTGAATTCCCGCCGGGTAATGACCAGGTTGCGTTGAATGATGTCCCTGGCCTTGGCTTCAATTTTTTCCAAATCCTCCGGCGTAAAGGTGCGTTCATAGGCAAAGTCGTAAAAAAAGCTGTCCTCCAGCGCCGGACCGATGGTCAACTGTGCGGAGGGAAACAATTCTTTCACGGCCTGCGCCATGATATGGGTGCTGCTATGACGGTAGACATCGCGTCCTTCGGCGCTGTCGAACCGAAGCGGTTCCACCGTGGCATCTTCGGATAGGGGCGCAGAGAGATCGAGCACTTGCCCGTTCACTCTTGCTGCCAGGATGGCCCGATCGGACTTGAAGCCGAGCGCAGCCAGCGCGGCGGCAACCGTCTGACCAGATTCGACCACGCCGGTAGGCCCGTCCTTCAAGGTGACTCGCATGCCTCTGCCAATTCCTCTCGACGTAAAAACGACAAAAGGCACCCCCTGCCTCTAAGAGGCAAACAAGTGCCTCACCGCGATCCTGAATGGTAGGCGCGGACGGTCTTGAACCGTCGACCTCTACCGTGTCAAGGTAGCGCTCTCCCCCTGAGCTACGCGCCTATCGTCCGGGTGCGCATGCTAATATAGGCTCGCATAGGCTGTCAAGAAAGCGAGTGAGAAGGGGGCGCCCCCCAGCTCGCTGAAAGGGTGCCGCCTTCTCTTGCTGAAAGTGAGGCCCGGCCGGTGTTACTTGACGGCGGACCGCAGCTCTTTCCCCGCCGAAAATTTCGGCACCTTTGCGGCGGGGATTTTCAGCGATTCGCCGGTTCGCGGGTTGCGGCCCATGCGTGCTTTTCTTTTGGCCACGGTAAACGTGCCAAAATTGACGAGTGATACGCGGTGTCCTCGTTTGAGGGAAGACGTCACGGCTCCGGTAAAGGCCTCCAGAGCCGTCCCTGCGGCTACTTTGGTGATTCCGGCTGAGGCGGCCATTTTCGCGATAAGCTCTTCCTTCGTCATCTAGGTCCCTCCTTGTTGGTGTTGTACGATCCAGGCCCACTTCTCAGGTCGCCGATGTCGGGACATCGAGTGTTAGCGTGTCCGGGCCATCTTCGTCTTGGTTCGTTTCAGGGGAATATGGAGATCGACGATTTTCTTCCGCAGCGTGTTGCGATTCAGCCCGAGCAGTTCGGCTGCCTGCAATTGGTTGCCGTGCGTTTCACGCAAGGCGGACGCGATCAGCGGCCGTTCCACGGCAGAGATGAGCATGGGATGTAAGTTTCGCGCCGACCCATTGCGCATTCCTTTGACAAAATCGCCCATCTTCATCTCAAGGTACCCTTCCAGCGACAAGTCACGACCGCGACCGTTGAGCAACGGACTTCCGGACTGACTCATCTGCATCATGTGCATCATTCTAACCGTGCGTTTGAGGACGGCCCGCGACCCGCTGATGATCAGCGTATGGGAGGGGTCTACCTGATGGGGAAGTACCTTCGTCACTGGTTGTCCAGAGTGAGTCTCGACAATCACCGCGTCAAACAGTTGTTTCGCTGGGTCCTTGGCCAAAGCGCGCGCATCTCGAGCGATTGTGATCGCCGCGTCCTTGAACAACTGCTTAAACCGCGTCTGTATATCCTGGTCACCCGTCAGCAAGAGCAGGGTGAAGACGGATGAAGGCACTGACATGAAGGCACCACGCGAAGAAGAGGGCGGGATTATTGCCCAGGGCCCAGATGAAGTCAATTGGATATTTGTCCGTGAGGTCGTTAAGACAGATATTTCTAATGGCTCATGCCAGGCTCGGCCCCCCCTTGACAGCTCGAAGGGCACAGGCTTATATAAAGAACCGTCTATTCCTACCGGAATAATAAAGAATGAAAGTGTCCCAGCGTGTAACCTATGGAATTATGGCAGTTGTTGATCTGGCCATAAAGGGAAAAGATGGTGTACCGCTCCAAGCGCGTGCCATCGCTCGGCATCAGGGCATTCCCGTCCGTTTTCTCGAACAAGTTCTTCATGCCATGAAGAAAGCCGGGCTGGTAGAAAGTCTGCGAGGGTCTCAGGGCGGGTACCGATTGAATCGATTGCCAGCCGACCTTTCGGTGGCCGACGTGATGGAAGCCTTAGATGGTCCAGTCTTTCACCAGTCTTTTGCCAGGCTGGCGCCGAGCGACAAGCGAACAACCAAACCCGAGCTCTTGCTGGCCGATGTGTGGGAGCAAGTGCAGCAGGCCGAGCGCAACGTCCTGGAAAAGATCACCATTGAACAGTTAGCCGCACGACAACGGGCCCTCGATGAACAGCGAAGCCCCATGTACCATATCTGACGGACACGATGGATCTGCCACCAGGCGGACTGACCGAAGGAGGCATGTTCGATGAGCACGCCACAGCTCGACATTCCCGATATTGCTACGAGACCGATTCCGAGCGCCATTGCGGACGAGATTGAGACGTTTGAGGCGGAGGCGATGCGAACCCTCGCCGGGGAGGTCTCCTCCGATCTCTTCAAGCCATTCCGGCTCCAGTACGGCATCTATGGCCAGCGACAACCTGGTGTCCAGATGGTACGAATCAAGATCCCCTTTGGCGGAATTTCGTCCAACCAGTTGCGCCGCGTGGCGGAACTGGCCGATCGCCGGGCCACCGGCGTGGGCCATGTGACGACGAGGCAGGATATCCAGCTCCACTTCGTGGAACTCAAAGACGTGCCGGGCATTATGCGAGGGTTGGCGGAAGTGGGACTCACCACCCGCGAGGCCTGTGCGAACACGGTACGCAATGTGACCGCCTGTCACCTCGCCGGTGTGTGTCAAGGCGAAGTGTTCGATGTGACGCCCTATGCCAAGACGGTGGCCTATCACTTGCTGCGCAATCCGCTGAACCAAAGTTTGCCGCGCAAGTTCAAGATCGCCTTTTCCGGGTGCCGGCACGACTGCGCCCTCACACCCATCCACGACATCGGCCTCCTTGCGGCCAAGCGAGCGGATGGCGCAATCGGGTTCCGCATGGCGGTCGGCGGGGGACTTGGATCTGCGCCGCGGATCGCCCAAGTGCTCCGAGAGTTCACGCCCATGGAGGAATTGATCCCAACGATCGAGGCCGTGATCAAAGTCTTCGATACCCTCGGAAATCGGAAAAACCGCAATAAGGCCCGGATGAAATTTGTGATCGACAAGCTGGGCTACGAAGAGTTCACCCGACGCTGGGAGGCGGCCTATGCGGCGATGGGACACACGCTTCCTGCCGAAGGTGCCATCAAGCTGCTTGACCATCCCGATGCACCGGTCCCCTTGATCATGCCGACACGTACAGGAGCTGACGGCTCGACGAACTGCAGCGGTCATGGCAACGGCGATCGTGGTCAAGAAACGACCTATCAGCAATGGAAGCGGACCAATGTCGTGACCCAAAAACAGGACGGGTACGTCACGGCGGCCATAAAACTCTTTATGGGGGACATCACCTCGGAGCAGATGCTCTTCGTCGCCGACCTCGCAGAGCGGTATTCCAATGGGAATCTTCGCACCACCATCAACCAGAATCTGGTCATCCGATGGATCCCCGACCAGTTGATCGCCAATCTCTATGAAGATTTGGCTTCGCACGGCTTGGCGGATCCTGGGGCTGAGTTGGCTGAAGATATCATCGCCTGTCCCGGCACGGATACCTGCGGCCTTGGGATCACCTCGTCCAAAGGACTCGCCCGGGCCCTGGCGGAAGTGTTTCCAGCCGGGCGTGTCCCGGCGGACCTCCACGATGTCAATGTCAAGATCAGCGGGTGCCATAATTCCTGTGCCCAGCATCATATTTCCACGATCGGCTTGCATGGAGTCGGCAAGCGTTTGGGCGAGCATGTGGCGCCCCACTATGAGCTGCATCTCGGCGGATCGGTGAACGGCACAGCCAAGATTGGACAGATGACCGTGAAGCTGCCGGCGAAAGCGGTCCCGGCGGCGATGTCCCATTTGATCGATGTCTATCGGCGTGATCGCTTGCCGGACGAAGGTCTGCCGGCGTTTATCGCTCGTGTGGGAAAACTTAAGTTGAAGGACGAATTAATTCCTTACACCATCGTGCCGCCGTATAAAGAGGACTCGACCTTCTACTACGATTGGGAAGGAGAGGAAGAGTTTGTGTTGGAAGATTTAGGGCCCGGTGAATGCGCCGGCGGCGCGCTGGAAATGATCGAAAACGGAATTCTGGAAGCGGATCAGGAACTGTATCAGGCGAAGCTGCTCGTGGAGAAGCATCAGTATTCAGTGTCCGTCAATAAGTCGTATCGAGCGGTCCTCGCGGCGGCCAAAGCGTTGCTCGTGACCGAGGGGCTCGATCCGGCGACCGATGCGGAGATCTTTCAAGAATTCGAGCAACGGGTGGCGCACAAAGGAGTCGTGCCGGCCACCTATCGAAACCTGGGTGCCCAAGTGGGGGACCTGGGACCGAAAGACACGACGGCGCAGTCGGCTCGGGAAAAGATGATGTTTGCCAAGGGATTCGTGGATGCCTGTCGTGCGGCCACAGATCGGATCGGACAGGATCTGAAGTTGGCGTCCGTGAGCAACACGGCGACAGCGGCCGCCGCGCCTTCTCAGGCCACTCCGGTTGCCGCCCCAACTTCCACCAGCGCACCCGTCTATGACCTCCGCGGCGTGGCCTGCCCGATGAACTATGTGAAGACGAAGCTCAAGCTGGAAATGATGGAGGCCGGCGAGCAACTGGAAGTATGGTTGGACGCCGGCGAGCCCATCAAGAACGTGCCGCAAAGTCTGAAGAATGACGGTCACAAGGTGCTGAGGCAAGAAGCGCTTGAACCGGAAGCCGCTCATTTTCGGGTGCTGGTCGAAAAGGTCGAGAGCGAGCACCGATGAACCAACCAGCGAACCAAGACAAGCCGGCATACCCCGCAGACTTCAGAGTGTGGGGCGATTCGTTTGAATCGCAGCCCCCACAAGAAGTATTGGCGGCGGTCATGGAGCGGTACGGCCCGAAGATCGTCCTGGCCTGCAGCTTTGGGGCGGAAGACGTCGTGCTCCTTGACATGGCGCACCGCCTCAATTCGTCGATACCGCTCTTCTATCTCGATACGGACTTCCTATTTCCCGAAACGTACGAGACGAGGGATCGAGTGATTCAACGGTACGGGCTCAAGCCGACACAGGTGCTGCAAGTGACGTCCTTGCTCTCCCCCGAACGCCAAGCGGAACAGCATGGGGAGGCGTTGTGGACCAAGGATCCCGATCTGTGCTGCCAGGTGCGAAAAGTGGAACCGTTGAGTCGTGTGCTGCAAGGCTTCGAGGCGTGGATCACGGGGGTCAGGCGGGAGCAGGCGCCGACTCGCGCGCAGGCAGGTTTGATTGAATGGGATCACAAGTTTGGCTTGGTCAAAGCAAACCCCTTGGCGCGTTGGAGCTGGGCCGAGGTCTGGACGTACATTCGGCTTCATGAGGTGCCCTACAACCCCCTCCATGATCGCAATTATCCCAGCATCGGCTGCACGCATTGCACGGCACCCGTTGCGCCCGGGGATGACCCCCGCGCCGGCCGATGGAAACAGTTCACCAAAACCGAATGCGGGCTTCATAAGTCCTGATATGGCCATTCAAGACCTCATTGCCAAAATTGCGAGGGGGCCGAAAGCCTCGAAAGACCTGACATGGGAAGAATCCAAGCAGGCTATCAAGGCGCTGGTGGAAGGCCAGGCCACACCGGCGCAAGCCGGCGCCTTTCTCGTGGCCATGCGGTTTAAGATGGAATCGGTGACCGAACTGGCGGCCTTCACGGCCGCGGCCCGGCACTATGTTCCCCCGCTTGCCGTCTCAAGGGGGCTCGCGCTGGTGGATGTGCCGAGTTATGCCGGGAAGCAGGACACGTTTCATGCCCTCATCGGAGCCTGCATCGTCGCGGTGTCGGCCGGGGCGTCCGTGTTGATGCATGGGTATGACGGCGTGCCGGACCGGCCCGGCAGCGCGGGCGTCCTCAAGTTGTTGGGCATTCCGACTGACTCGGACCCGCGACGAGCGGCCGAAGACGTGAACCGCAAAGGGTTTGCCTATCTGGACATCGGTCTCTACCATCCGCCCGTGTACCGTTTTCTGGACATGCGGCAAGAGCTGGGTATCCGAAACGTTTTTCACCCCGTGGCTCGGCTGTTGAATCCGGCCAGAGCTGCGGCGCAAGTCGTAGGACTCTCGCATCCTCCCCATTTCGAGAAGACGGCGGAAGCCTTGCGTATGTTGGGCAGTCCCCGGGCGTTGGTCATTCGCGGCGTGGAAGGCGATCCAGAACTCTCGGCGTCGATGACCACGCGCATCCTGGAATTGCGTGAAGAGCGGATTACTCCCCTGGGCGTCAGCCCAAAGGATTTTGGCCTGGGGTTTGCGTCGTCGAAGGAGATGGCCGGGTTTCCGCCTGATCAGCGAGAACGGGAGGCCGATCTCTTGCGACGCATCCTCCGTAACGAAGTCAAGGGGGGACAGAAAGAGTGGGTATTGATGAATGCCGCCATGCTGCTCTATGCGGCGGGGAAGGGGGCGTCACTGCCCGCCTGCTTTCCGATGGCGCGAGCCGCGATCGACGGCGAGGCGGCCGCGCGCAAACTGGACGAGCTGATCCAGGCGCCGATGGCGGCGGCCATCGCTGGATCTCAACGCTCGCGAAAGGATCAGGAGTCGTGAAACATCTGCGGCAGCTGGAAGACCAAAGTGTCTATATTCTTCGGGAGGCGTATAAACATTTCGACAATCTCGCCATGCTCTGGTCCATGGGGAAGGACTCCACCGTGCTAGTATGGCTGGCCCGGAAGGCGTTCTTCGGACATGTGCCGTTCCCGCTGTTGCATGTCGATACGAGCTATAAGATCCCGGCCATGATCGAATATCGTGATCGATTGGCGCGCGAATGGCGGCTTGATCTGGTGGTCGGCCAGAACAAGGAGGCTTTGGCCGCCGGAATGAATCATACGATGGGGCGGGTGGTGTGCTGTACGGCCTTGAAGACGAACGGGCTCAAGCAGCTGCTCGAACAGAAAGGATATACCGGAGTCATTCTGGGAGTGCGGGCCGACGAAGAGGGGACCAGAGCCAAAGAGCGGTACTTTTCTCCTCGCGATAAACACGGCGATTGGGATTTCCGTGACCAACCCCCGGAACTCTGGGACCAGTATAAGACCACATTTCCGCCCGGGACCCACATCCGGATTCATCCGCTCCTGGATTGGACGGAGATCAACATCTGGGAATACATCAGGCTCGAGAACATTCCGTTCATCGATTTGTATCTCGACAAAGGAGACGGGACCCGCTATCGCAGCCTGGGATGTGCCCCATGTACAACACCCATCAAGTCCACCGCCAAAACCGTGGATGACATCATTGACGAACTGCGTCGCACCACGGTGGCCGAGCGGTCCGGGCGTGCGCAAGATGAGGGCCGCGGGATGGAGTTGTTAAGAAAAGACGGCTACATGTAGCCATGAGAAGGAGCCGCCTCGCCTCCGGTTGGATGCGTCGTCCATGGCTATGATCTGTTTGGAGTTGGGAGTACGACATGACCGCGACTCAGACGAAACCCTCCGAGAGCCTCAACATCGTGATTGTCGGGCACGTCGATCATGGCAAGTCGACGTTGCTGGGGCGGTTGTACGCCGACACGGGGTCGCTGCCGGACGGCAAGATCGAGAAAGTGCAGGCGATCTGTCGCCAACAGGGGAAAGAATTTGAGTATGCCTTTCTGTTTGACGCCTTCCTTGAGGAGCAGGAACAAGGGATTACGATTGATACCGCCCGGACATTTTTTGGGTGGAAAGGGCGCCAATACATCATTATTGACGCGCCGGGACACAAAGAGTTTCTGAAAAACATGATCTCCGGGGCCGCCCGTGCGGAAGCCGCCCTCTTGCTCATCGACGCCCTGGAAGGCGTCAAAGAACAATCGAAGAAGCATGGCTATCTCTTGTCCTTGCTCGGTGTGCGCCAATTTGCCGTGGTCGTCAACAAAATGGACCTTGTCGGGTATCGGCAGGAAGTCTTCGACGGGATCGAAAAAGAATATCGAGAATTTCTCGGGCAATTCAAAGCCACGCCGTCGCAATGTATACCGGTCAGCGCCAAGCTTGGAGATAATATCTTCAACCGCAGTCAGCAGATGTCCTGGTACGGAGGTCCGACCGTTCTGGAGATGTTGAGCAGATTTCAGAAGGAGACAGCCAGGGCGGAGCAGTCGCTTCGCCTGCCGGTGCAGGACGTTTACAAGTTCGATGCCCGGCGCATAATCACCGGCCGGCTTGCAGCGGGGCGAGTGAAAGTCGGTGATCCTCTCGTCTTCTCACCTTCCAACAAGCGGGCCAACGTCAAAACCGTGGAAGCATTCAATATCGATCCGCCCCCCGTCAGCGGGGAAGCGGGACAATCCATCGGGATTACGCTTGACGAACAGATTTTCGTCGAACGCGGAGAAATTGCGTCCCATCCGGCGCAACTGCCGCTGGTCTCGACGGCGTTTCGGGCGAATGTCTTTTGGCTCGGCAAGCGGGCGTTGGAACACGGGAGAAGATATCAGCTTCGCGTGGCGACCAAAGAGGTGGATTGCGAAGTCGCGGGCATCCATCGCATCATCGACACGATGGATCTGGCTCAGCAGCAGGGAAGCGGCGCGGTGAACAAGAACCAGGTGGCGGAGGTGACGTTCCGGGCGAAGGCCCCGGTGGCCTTTGATTTGTCGGAGTCCTTCGAGGCGACCGGACGATTCGTCTTGGTCGACGACTACGACATTGCCGGCGGCGGCATCATCACCGAACTGGTGCATGACGAGCAGGAATTTCTGCGCGAGGAAGCGCGGCGCCGCGACTTCGCCTGGGTCAAAGGGGAAGTCGGCGTGGAGGATCGTGCTCATCAATATGGGCATCGCGCGGCCGTCGTGCTCTTTACCGGAGGCCGACACACCGGGAAGTCGTTTCTGGCTCGTAAACTCGAGGGACGGTTGGTCGCTGATGGGCGACATGCGTATTTGCTGGACGGCGAAAACTTGCGTCGAGGGCTGGATGCCGACCTCAGTGACGCAGAGCGCGGACAGTCCGCGGAGATCGCGCGGCGTTATGGAGAGGTAGCGAGGCTGCTGATCGATACCGGATTGATTGTGGTTTCCACAACCAATCCATTCGGCGCAGCCTATCGCGAATCCGTGGAAACCATCCGAACGTTGGTCCATCCCGCCCCGGTGATTGCAGTACACATGTGCAAGTCCGATGAAGAACTGCCCCCGAACACGGATATCGTGTTGACCGGTCCGACGGATTTCGATGCGGCGAGCAAGCGGATCATGGACGAACTCAAGCGCCGCGGCGTCTTGGCGCAGGCGATCGGCGCGAAACCGACCTTTCAATATTCCATTTAGCCGAGTCGGCAGACCGTCGGACGGACGCGTGTCTCGATGCGGCGGCCTCTCTTCCGCTGGTTTGACTCATCAGAAATCCCTGTGTTACGGTACCTCCCTTATATTCCCCATCACATTGGAACCGTACGCGTATGGCACCTGAGAAGGACCTCAAGACCATCCTTGGGAAATTGCAGTACTCCGACGATGCGAAGGTCGTTCAGCAGATTACCGAACAGACCAAGCAGGTGCATGCCCGCATGGGCGGCATTAAGCACAAAATCGTGGTGATGAGCGGGAAGGGTGGCGTCGGCAAGAGCATGACCACGGTCAACCTTGCCCTGGCTTTTGCCCGGCAAGGCGCCAGAGTGGGCCTCCTCGATGTGGATCTCAATGGACCCTGCGTGCCGCGGATGCTGGGCCTCCACGGTCAATCACTCACCATGACGCCCGACGGCGCGATCCCTCCGGTGGGACCGCTGGGGATCAAAGTCGCCTCCATGGATTTTTTCCTTGATGATGCCTCGCCCGTCCGCTGGAAAGGTCCCATGGACGTCAGTCCCGTGTGGCTTGGCCTCATGGAAATGAACGTGATCCGGGAATTTTTGGCCGACGTGGTTTGGGGGGACTTGGACTATCTCTTGGCCGACTTGCCCCCGGGCGCCGCCGCCGATAAGCCGCCCGTGATTGCCGGGTTCATTCCGGACTTGGCCGGCGCCATCGTCGTGACTACGCCGTCGGAAGTCGCGTCCGATGTGGTGCAAAAATCCGTGACCTACGCGCGCGATATGGGCATCAAAGTGCTGGGCATGATCGAAAACATGAGCGAGTATCGGTGTCCCTCGTGCGGCGAGCTCAATGAATTGTTTGAGGGCAACACGGAAGCGATGTGTGATGTGCTCGACCTGCCGCTGTTGGGCCGCATCCCCTTCGACCGCAAACTGGCCCGCACCTTTGACAAGGGCGCGCCGTTGCTCGACGAATCGTATCCGACCATTCAACGCTATCAGGAAATCGCGGGGCGTGTCCGCACCTTACTCGATTACAAAAAAGTCTTGGCCGATAAACTGTGAAGGCGCGTCGCTGCGGGAGGAGTCACTATGAAATTTGTTTGCCTCAACTGTGAAACCTACATGACCTTCGAAAAAGTCGAAAAGCCCGGCGAAGGATCACTCGGGGTGTTTTTTGCCTGCCCGTCCTGCCAAGCCAAGTTTTCGATGGTGACCAATCCCGGAGAGACCCAAATGGTCAGTTCCTTGGGCGTCAAATTGGGTGGGAGAACGGAGTCGGCCACACCGTTCGAGATGACCAGGGGCACGCTGAAAGAGGAGGCCTCGGCCGGTGCCGGTCAAATGGGGGCCTATTTGAACGAACGAATCCAAGGCGGGCAACCGGTGGCGGCGACGTCTCCCGCCAAGAGCGGTGAAAAGTCCACCGGCGGGTGTCCGTTTTCCGCGATGGTGGCGGAGATGGGATTGACCTCCGGATCAAAGCCGGAGAACGGAACTGGCCCCACTTCCTCGGACTTCATCTGGACCCCCGATGCCAAAGAGAAACTGGATCGGCTCCCGTCCTTCGTGAAGCCGATGGTGCAAGGCAGCGTGGAAGCGTATGCGCGCAAGCACGGCTTCACCACCATTACGCTTCAGGTCATGGACGACTCCAAGAATGATTCGCCGAACGGCATGACCTGGTCTCGCGAAGCGGAGCAGCGCCTGGAGAATATTCCTGACTTCATCCGTCCCATGGCGCGTAAAGAGATCGAGCGCCTGGCCAAGGAGCGAGGGGTGGCGACCATTACGGCGCAAGTGATGGACGATGCCAAAGACAAGTTCATGAAGTTCATGTAGCGCGAGCCTTCATGCAGCAGATTCCATTGAGGCCCATCTGGCCTGCCGGATGGGCCTTTGTATTGGTCACTTCTCTTCATGCGCACACACGTGGCCGGCCCTTTCGGGCGTGGGCTCTCCTGATGTCGTCCGTGCTGTGGCCGCTCCTCTGGATCAGCGTCGTCGTGGCCCAGCCTCACGACGGCGAGCATCGAGACACACAGCATGCCGTGTCTCATAGGGATTGGGAAGGTTCACGGGAAGGCGTGGCCTATTCGGAGTTTAATCACCGCGTCGCCGGAATCTTCCTGATGGTGATCGGAATGGCCGAGATGAGCCACGCACTCTGGTCCTCAAGCTGGCGGAGCAGGGTGCTGCTGCCGGCGGCCTTGGGAGGCATGGGCCTCTTTCTTCTGATCTGGAGCGATCATGAGGCCTGGCCGGTTGGCTCGCTGAGCCTGACCGAGACGCTTCTCGGCGGAGATCGGGAAATTCTTCAACACAAAGTCTATGGAACGCTCGCGCTAGTGGTTGCGTGCGTGGAAATTCTTCGTCGCACAGGACGCCTGCGTCATCCCGGCTGGTTGACGCCGCTGCCTGCGTTTGCCATTGTGGGAGGCGTCATGCTGTTCGCCCATTCGCACGGGGCGCATCCCTTCGCGCATCACATTGCGCGGCATCATGCGGTCATGGGCACGTTGGCCATAATGGCCGGTGTCTCTCGGCTGATCTCGGCCTGGAAGGCCGGGTCCGCCTCCCTGCCGCAGTCGAGATGGGAGTTGCTTTGGGCCGGCCTGGTGCTGATCATCGGTGCTCAGCTGTTACTGTATTCCGAGTCGTAGAAGGTGATGTCAAGCCGCTTGTGTAAATTGTCGAAGGGTGTGCTGGCGCCACTCCAAGTTAAACCGGTTGAAGATGGAATAGATAATCCGCTCCACACTCTGCACGGTCAGAAAGCACACCATCGGCCGGGTCCGCCGCCGCACTTTCACAAAGCAGCGCTCAATGAGGTTGGTCGTCCGTAGCTTGCGCCACAGCGGCCGTGGGCAGCCAAAGAAGGCTAGCAGCTCCGGCAGATCCCAATAATCGGTCCGCCATCGTCGTGCGAAGGCGTGGGCGTAGCCTTCCGCCTCCTGTCGACTGCTCGCCTGATAGATGGCTTGGACCTCGGCCTTGACCGCCGGGTGATCCCGTCGCCGTACCGCATTGAGCACATTGCGTAGCTTGTGCACCCAACACCGCTGATGGCCGACTCGGGGATACATCGTCTGGAGCGCCGCCGCCAACCCCGCACAGCCATCGGTCACGATCGGCGGGAGGTGGCGCCCTTCGAGGCCTCGCCGATAGAGATCCTGTAAGAGGCCCTCCTACGCCGCCTGACTCTCGCCCGTGCTCCGGGTGAACGCTACCAGTTGCCGGGTGCCATCGCTCCGAACCCCGTAGGCGACTAACAACTGCACCCGTTTCCGCCTGCCCGGCCGCCGCACCCGCAAGCTCACCCCATCGAGAAACAGATAGCGCCAGTCGTCCGTCAGGGGCGCCTGATGGAACTGGGCCACAGCCTGGTCCAAGTCCCGCGTCACCCGCGACACCGTCTGCGCACTGACGGGCTCCTCCGTCAGCAGCGCCACGACGCGGCCTACTGCGCGGGTGCTTAGACCGCGCAAAAACGCTTCGCGAATCAACAGCAGGACTTCGGCAGCCCGCCGCTCCAACCGACCTACCCTTTCGGGAGGAACGCCCGCTGCCGGGTCCGGGCCACGCGCACGCGCAGCGTGCCCAGGCGGGTCACGAAGCCACGCTCGTAAAAGCCATTGCGGGCATCGGCCCGCGCCGGACTCCGTTCATACTCCCACACCCCCAGATACCGATCCCGGGCTTCGAGGGAGAGTCGACCTAAAAAGTCTTCCCAGCTCTGGCGGGTGTGCTGGACCAGATCGCCCCAGAATTGCTCCCGCACCTCGCTGTGAAAGTGTTGCCACTGCTCGGTCTCTGGTGCTAGCGTCGTCATGGGTGTAAGCCCTCCTTCAGTGGAGAATGGGTTTTGCCTTGTCAGCCCCCAGCTTACACCCTTCGTCTTTTACACAGAGAAGATTACATCACCGTCGTGGAGCCCGTGATTGACACCTTTCCGAACGCTATGCTAGGTCTACTAATCTGTCAGCGAATCACGCCTTCATCGTCGAAGATCTCTGGGCAGCTGCCTTGCCGCTGGCTCAGAGGAGGAACACATGGGTGGACATAGTCACTGGGCGACGATCAAGCGCCATAAATCCGCGCAGGACGCCAAGCGCGGGAAAATATTTACCCGCGTTATCCGCGAACTGACCATTGCCGCCCGGTCGGGAGGCGACCCTGACGGGAATCCACGGCTTCGTCTGGCGATCGCGAAGGCAAAGGAAGCCAATATGCCGGGCGATACGATGAAAAAAGCCATTCAGCGAGGCACCGGCGAACTGCCGGGGGTCACGTATGAGGAATTTTCACTGGAGGGATACGGGCCCGGCGGCACGGCTTTGCTCATTGAGATCACCAGCGATAATCGCAACCGGACGGTCGCAGAAATCCGAAGTGTGCTCACTAAGAATCACGGCAATATGGCCGAAGCGGGTGCCGTCTCGTGGCAGTTTCAGAAAAAGGGGCTGATCACGCTGGACAAGGGCCGCGTGGACGAAGATCGTCTGTTGTCCTTGGTTCTGGACGCCGGCGCGGAAGATGTGAAAGCCGGAGAGAAGAGTTATGAGGTGATCACGAGCCCGCAGGACTTCGAATCGGTCAAGAAAGCTCTGATGGATGCCAAGGTCGATGCCGCCGCCGCTGAAATCACGTTCATTCCGCAGAACACCATTCATCTGGATGAAAAACCTGCCGAGCAGATGTTGAAGCTCATGGAGGTTCTGGATGAACAGGACGACGTCCAGAAGGTCCATGCGAACTTCGACATATCGGACGAGGTCATGGAAAAAGTGGCGGCTGCGACGACCGGATGATCTTCACGGGCAGGCGCTGATGCAGCGGCTGGGTCTTAAGCGAACTGGATGAGATGATCGCCTTTCTCACGGGGCGGTTGGCCTTCAAGGCCCCCACGCACCTGACGCTCGATGTGCAGGGTGTCGGGTATGAAGTCTTTATCCCTCTCAGTACCTATTACGTCCTTCCCAATCTCGAGGAAGTGACGGCCCTCAACATCCACACGCATCTCCGCGAAGACGCGATCCAGCTGTTTGGGTTCTTGTCTCAGGCCGAAAAGGAGGCCTTCCTGCTCCTCACCACCGTGTCGGGCATTGGCCCCAAGCTCGCGCTCAGCGTCCTGTCCAGCCTCTCGATGCCCGACCTGGTCTGTGCGATTCAGACGGAAGACGTTGAGAAACTCTCGACGGTTCCCGGCATCGGCAAGAAATCGGCGGGGCGGATTACGCTTGAGTTAAAGGACAAGATCGGGAAGATCCATTCTCAGGGCACGACGATGGCGATGGCAGACCATGCGTCACCGGAAGGCCCCTATGAGGACGCCTTGTCCGCGCTCGTCAATTTGGGCTATCGAGCTCAGGATGCCAAGGAGGCGCTCAAGAAGGTGTCCGCGGCCGCCTCGGGCAACCTCATGTTGAAAGATCTCATTCGGGAAGGGCTCAAAGAGCTCGCAAAGGGGTAACTATGGCAAGTCATCGTGGGACACACGGCTCGACTCTCCTGGTTGTCGTCGTTCTGATGCTGTGGGGAGGGACTGTTCCGATCCCTGTCGAGGCGGAGGAGACGGCGGAGCCGAAAAGCATCCGCAAGACTTGCGGGAGCTGCCCGGACGGGTATGCCACCACCGGCGTCACGCACGCGCCGGAGATCTGCAAGGAAGACGATCCGACGTTGGTCCAATGCGTCCCACTCGGCGCCAACCTGCTGCCTGTCTGCGGATCATGCCCTGAAGGGTATCGCGAAATCGGCAGTTCATCCATGCCGGTCCGCTGTGGCACCAAGGACGGCGGCCGGCTGACGCAATGTCAGCGGCAACGATTGGAGCAAACCTTGCCCGATCCGACGCAAGGAATCCAACGCTGTCCGCCGGATTGCGGTACCCCCGCCTCGCCGGGGCAAGGGGCGTTGCCCCCGCCGCAGCAATATCGACCGGCACCTGAATCTCGGTAGCGGGAACGGTATGACTGATCGCTTACTGACGAATCGTGTGATGGACGGGGAGCGGAGCACCGAGTTGGTCCTCCGCCCACAAACGCTGGACGAATATGTCGGTCAAGCCAAGATGAAAGAATCGCTGCGCGTCTGCATTGAGGCGGCCAAACAGCGCCGTGAGGCGCTCGATCATGCCATCTTTTATGGTCCTCCCGGTCTGGGGAAAACCACGATTGCGCACATTATTGCGAAAGAAATGGGGGCCGCCTTGCGTTCGACGTCCGGGCTGGTCTTAACGCATGCCGGTGATCTCGCGGCCATCCTCACGAACCTGCAAGAGTTTGACGTGCTCTTTATCGATGAAATCCATCGGCTGCCCGCATCCGTGGAAGAGGCGCTGTATCCGGCGATGGAGGACTACCAGCTCGATCTGGTGATTGGGCAGGGCCCTGCGACCCGTACGGTGAAACTCGATCTCCCACGGTTTACATTGGTCGGTGCGACCACTCGAGCCGGCGCTCTGACTTCCCCGCTCCGCGACCGGTTCGGCTTGGTGTATCGCCTGGAGTTTTACACACCGACGGATCTGGAAGCGATCGTGACCCGATCGGCGTCGGTGCTCGGCGTCACCATTGCCCCGGAGGGGGCCGCTGAAATTGCCCGACGTGCGAGGGGTACGCCGCGAATCGTCAATCGGTTGATTAAACGCGTGCGTGATTTTGCCCAGATCAAGGCGGACGGGCAGATCACCAGGCCGGTGGCTCAAGAAGCCCTCGCCTGGTTAGGGATCGACCAGGCTGGCTTCGACGAGATGGACTGCAAGATTTTGCTGACGATCATCGACAAATTCAATGGCGGTCCCGTCGGGATTGAATCCTTGGCTGCGGCTGTGCAGGAGGATAAAGGGACGCTGGAAGATGTGTATGAGCCCTACCTCATTCAAGCCGGGTTCCTTGATCGCACTGGACGAGGACGTCAGGCCACCCGGCTGGCCTATGACCACTTTCAAAGACCTTCGACGCTGCTCATTTAGCGAGATCGCCGCGTGAATGCCAACGCACGCCAAAGGTTTTGAAATCTCAGGGCTATCCTTGCAATCGTTGCAATTCTTCTTGTAAGATTCACTACTTGTCCAAGTCCGCTCCACATGCCCGCAGGGGGGTGCTCAACCCCCGTAGCTGCATAATTCGAGGTTTGCCCGGATGGCCAGGGAATTGTCCGAGTATCGACAGGCGATCGATCGCATTGACGATGAAATCCTCCGTCTGTTGAACGAACGCTCCAAAAGCGTCGTCGAAATCGGAAAGCTCAAGAAGGAACAAGACGCGGAGGCGAATCTCCACACACCAGGCAGAGAAGCGGCGATTATCGAACGTCTGACCAGCCAGAATACCGGTCCGTTTCCGACTGAGGCGATTCGTGCAGTGTATCGTGAAATCATGTCGGCGTCCCTATCTCTGGAAGGCCCCCAAAAGGTCGCGTATTTGGGCCCCCGAGCAACGTTTACGCACATGGCCTGCATGCAAAAATTCGGCGCGTCCGCGCAGTATGTGCCGGTGCACAGTATCAAAGACGTCTTCAGTGAAGTAGAGCGCGGCCGAGCGAATTTCGGAGTGGTGCCGATTGAGAACACGACCGAAGGAGTGGTCAACCATACCCTGGACATGTTTATCGACTCCCATTTGCTCATCTACGGGGAAATCCTCCAAGAAGTCTCCCATCACCTGTTATCCAAGGCGGGAACGATGGAGGAGGTGAAGAAGATCTACTCCCATCCGCACGCCATCGCCCAGTGCCGCAATTGGCTGGAAACCAATCTTCCCCATGTCCCAACCGCTGAAGTGACCAGCACGGCTCGCGCCGCCGAGTTGTGCATGGATGACCCCTCGTCCGCGGCGATTGCCTCCGAACTCGCGAGCGAATTGTACGGACTCAAGGTCATCAAGGCGCGCATCGAGGACAACCTGAATAATTACACCCGCTTCCTCGTGTTGTCGCAAAAGCCGCCGGAACGCACGGGCAAAGACAAGACCTCGCTGATGTTGTCGGTGAAGGATAAGGTCGGAGCTCTGTACGATCTGCTCCGACCGTTCGCCTCCCATGGCTTGAATATGACCAAGATCGAGTCCCGCCCATCGCGCAGAAAGGCGTGGGAATACATTTTTTTCGTCGACGTCGAGGGGCATATCGAGGAAGAACGCGTCCATCGGGCCGTGGAAGAGATCAAAGGACGGTGTCTCTTCCTGAAGATTCTCGGGTCCTACCCGGCGCACAACTGACACCATGGCACTGCATGTCCATCCCGATATCGAGTCCCTTCATCCGTACATGCCCGGCAAGCCGATCGAGGAATTGCAGCGCGAGTTGGGGCTAACTCGTGTCATCAAGTTGGCCTCGAACGAAAACCCGTTAGGGCCGTCGCCAAAAGCGGTGGCGGCCTTGGCCGAGGCCCAAGACACCGTGCATCGCTACCCGGACGGCGGCGCCTTTCGGTTGAGACAGGCGCTCGCCGACCGATGGAAAGTATCGCTCGACCACATCATTCTTGGAAACGGCTCCGATGAAATCCTGGGGCTGCTGGCGCGAACTTTCCTGTCTCCGGGTGATGAGGCGGTGATGGCCGATCACACCTTTGTCATTTACAAGATGGAGGTCACCGCCGCGCACGGCAAACCCGTCAGCGTCCCGCTCATCAATTGGACTCACGATGCGGACGGTATGGCCGAGGCCATCACGCCACGAACCCGGCTCCTGTTTCTGTGCAACCCCAATAATCCAACCGGCACCATGCTCTCGGCCGAGACGGTCGATCGTTTGATGCGGCGGGTGCCTGAGGACGTGGTTGTCGTGTTTGATGAAGCCTATCTTGAATACGTCCGCAGCCAGGAATTTCCCGAGGCGATTGCCTATGTGAAGCAGGGCCGCCCCGTCATTGTCTTGCGGACGTTTTCCAAGATTTACGGTTTGGCCGGGTTGCGGATTGGATACGGCATCACGACCCCGGAGATAACGGGGTTGTTGAACCGTGTGCGCCCGCCATTTAATGCCAATAGTCTCGCGCAACGAGCGGCCCTAGCCGCCTTGGGTGACGATGATCATGTGGCCAAGAGTCGTGCGATGAATGCGGCCGGCATGGACCAATTGGCTGACGGGCTTCGAGCGCTGGGGTTCACGCCGATTCCCAGTCAGGCCAATTTTGTGTACGTCGACGTACGACGGGATGGGCGGCAGGTCTTCGACGCCTTGCTCCGCGAAGGGGTCATTGTCCGGCACATCGAAGGGCCCATGCTGCGAATCACCATTGGGCAGTCGGAAGAAAACACTGCCTTCCTGCACGCCTTGACGCGTGTCCTGGAGAGGCAGCGTTGAATACGAGGGAACCATGATCATCGTCTTGAAGCCGGAGGCGACTGAACGCGAAGTGGATCACATCATCGATCGACTGCGGGAGCTCGGTCTCAAGTCCCAAATTTCGACCGGCCAGGAGCGGACGATCATCGGAGTGATCGGCGACGATCGGATACTTCAAAACCAGCCGCTCACCGCGCTGGCTGGCGTCGAAAGCGTGTTGCCCATTCTGGCGCCATGGAAACTTGTCAGTCGGGAATTCAAACGCGAAGGCACGGTGATCGAAGTAGGTGGAGTCAAAATTGGCGGCAAGAAGTTGGCAATTATGGCCGGGCCCTGTGCCGTGGAACGGCTCGAGCTGACGGTCGGCATTGCCCATGACGTCAAGGCGGCTGGAGCCACGGTCCTTCGGGGCGGGGCCTATAAGCCTAGAACCTCGCCCTATTCGTTTCAGGGGTTGGGCCGCGAAGGATTGGATTATTTGGTGGAGGCGAAAAAGCAAACCGGACTGCCGGTCGTGAGCGAAATTTTAGACACCCGAGACATCGAGTTGTTTCTTGAGAAAGCCGACATCATTCAAATCGGCGCGAGAAACATGCAGAACTTTGAACTCCTAAAGGAGGTCGGCGCCTACGACAAACCGGTTTTGTTGAAACGGGGATTGTCGGCAACCATTAAGGAGTTTCTGCTCTCCGCTGAGTACATCATGTCCCGTGGGAACCGCAACGTGATGTTGTGTGAACGGGGCATCCGCACCTTCGAAACCCAATATCGCAACACGCTCGATCTCGCGGCGATTCCCACGCTGAAGGAACTGTCCCATCTTCCCGTCATCGTGGACCCAAGCCACGCGACGGGCAAGTGGGCGCTGGTTGCCCCGATGTCGAAAGCGGCGGTCGCGGCCGGGGCCGATGGCCTGTTGATCGAGGTGCATTCGAACCCGGAATGTGCGCTGTGTGATGGCGAGGAGTCCATCAAGCCGTCAAAGTTCAAGGAACTGATGTACGACCTCGGGAACATCGCCCGAGCCGTCGGGCGAGAAATCTAGTGTAAGCCCAGCGAGTCTATCGAGGGTCGATGACCGTCCATTTCAACCAGGTCGCGATCATTGGCGTCGGGCTCATCGGGGGCTCGCTCGGCATGGTGCTCCGACGCAAGCGACTGGCCGACCGTATCATCGGCATCGGCCGTCGAGTCGAAAACCTCAAGCTCGCCGTTGACGTGGGAGCGATCGACCAGTTTGTAGCCGACCCCAAAGAGGGGGTCGCGGGCGCCGATTTGATCGTTTTGGCCACACCCGTCGACAGCTATGAGTCTCATCTGAAGGACTGGGCGCATTGTGTGGCGCCGGAGGCCATCGTGACCGATGTCGGCAGCGTCAAAGGCAGGTTGGTCGAACGGTCGGAATCCGCCCTGCCGGGGGCGGTCCATTTTGTCGGGGCACATCCGATTGCCGGCAAAGAGCAAACCGGCGTGGGCGCCGCCTCTGAGCACCTGTTTGAGGGGGCGCGCTGCATCCTTACGCCGACGGAGAAGACCGACAAGAAGGCATTGGACCGCATGCATCGTCTATGGCAGGAGACTGGAGCCACGGTATTGATCATGGATCCCCATCTGCACGATCAAATCCTTGGTGCCGTCAGTCATCTGCCCCATGTGGCGGCGTTTGCGCTGATCAATGCCTTGGCGGATCTACGCGATCAACAGTTACCCGCATTGGATCTGTCCGGACATTCCGGCGGGGGGCTTCGAGATACCACCAGGATTGCGGCCAGTTCGCCGGAAATGTGGCGCGATATCTTTCTGTGGAATCGGGACAACCTCGTGTCCTTCATCGACCGGTATGAAGGGGCTCTGCAGGAGTTGAAGCGGCTGATTCAGACTGGTGATGCGGCGGGGATTGAACAGGCTCTTGAGCGGGCCAAACGCGAGCGCGAACAATTTACCGCACGGCCTGCGGTCAACGTGTAGGTGGGTATGGCGGCACTCACGATTAGTCCTGGACGGTCACTGGCGGGAACGATCACGGTTCCCGGTGACAAATCTGTGACCCATCGCGCCATCATGCTCACTGCCTTGGCGGAAGGCACCAGCCTCGTCTCGGGCTACTGCCGTGGAGAGGATTGTTTGAATACCGTGCGGGCCATGCGGGCACTCGGTGTCCGGGCTGACGAGACCGCCGATCGACTGACGGTGTATGGGAAAGGATTCTGGGGGTTGACCGAGCCGAACGGGCCTATCGACTGTGGAAACTCGGGAACCGGCATGCGATTGCTCACGGGCCTGCTGGCAGGCCAGGATTTCTTTACGGTGCTCACGGGTGATGAGTCAATCCGGCGGCGGCCGATGGGCCGAGTGGTCAAGCCCTTGAGGGACATGGGGGCGGTGATTGCCGGGAGGAAGGGCGGGGAATTAGCCCCTCTTGCGATTACCGGGACGCGGCTACACGGCATCAACTACACTTCGCCCGTTGCCAGTGCACAGATCAAGTCTTGTCTCCTTCTCGCCGGTCTCTTCGCGGAGGGCATGACCTGCGTGACGGAACCGCGGCGCTCCCGAGATCACACCGAGCGCATGTTTCAGTTCTTCGGCATTCCGCTCCGCCGCGAAGGGGAAAAGACCCTTGTCTTGCCGGGGCGCCCTTCGACGGGATGGGAAGCACGCGACCTCGTGATCCCAGGAGATTTTTCCGCGGCCGCGTTCTTTCTGGCCGCGGCGACTATCGTGCCGGGATCCGACATCATGATCGTGAATGTCGGCATGAATCCGACCAGAACGGGTTTACTGGATGTGATGCGAATGATGGGGGCGAATATCGAGGTCGTTGATCCGCGGGAAGAAGCGGGTGAACCGGTCGCGGATCTTCGTGTCAAATCGGCCCCCCTCCGTGGGGTGCAGATCGGAGCAGGACTCATTCCCCAGACGATCGACGAATTTCCAATTCTCTGCGTGGCCGCCGCAGTCGCCGATGGGCCCACGGTCATTACCGGAGCCGAGGAATTACGCGTCAAAGAGAGCGATCGGATTGCCACGATGACGGCGGAATTGCAGGCGATGGGCGCGCAGGTGAGTGAGCGTCCGGATGGCATGACCATCGACGGATTGGGAACGAACGGAACAAATGGGCGGTTGCGGGGGGCTACTGGTGTACACAGCCATGGGGACCATCGCGTCGCCATGTCGTTGGCGGTCGCCGCCCTGACGGCAACGACCCAGACGACTATTGCCGACACGGACTGCATTGACACGTCGTTTCCGGAGTTTGACGTGACGCTCAAGCGATTGTTGACGAAGGATACCGCGCGGATATAATACAGCTCCCCTCAAGAAGCCTATGCGGTCACACGGAAGGATCAGGCAGCGGTGATCATCACGATCGATGGCCCAGCCGGGGTTGGCAAGAGCACGGTGGCCAAGCTGTTGGCTGCGCGGTTGGGCTACGTGTATCTTGACACGGGTGCGCTGTATCGAGCGGTTGCTTGGAAAGTGCTCCAATCTCACGTGTCCCCGACCGATTCGGAGGCGGTCGGGCGCCTGGTGAAGGGCACGACGATTCACATGCAGTTTCAGAACGGCGGGATGACCGTGCTGGTCGACGGTCGGGAAATCACAGGAGACCTCCGGTTGCCGGAAGTCTCGGCGGCGGCTTCCGTCGTGTCCGCCATTCCGGCTGTGCGCGAATGGCTGCTTCCGGTCCAGCGCGAGATCGGCCACCGAGGATCGGTGGTGGCGGAAGGACGCGACGTGGGCACCAAGGTATTCCCGTCCGCACCGGTGAAGTTTTTTCTCGACGCCGATGCCGCAGTGCGAACCGATCGGCGCCATCGGGAGCTGGTGGCGGCCGGTCATCGCGGCCCGAAAGACGAGACGCAGCAGGATTTGTCCCGTCGAGATACCCGTGACCGCACGCGAGCCATCGCCCCGCTCTTGGCCGCGGCGGATGCGCGACATATCGATACGTCCGCACTCAACGTCGAAGAAGTCGTTGAGCAAATGGTAGCGGCGGTGTCGGCCGTGTCGTGAGCGGCATGGTGTACGGGATACTCTGGATCCTCACTCGGGTGACTGCGTGGGTCTGTTTTCGGTACCGGGTCGAAGGTCATGTGCCTTCCACCGGGGGCGTGTTGGTGGCCGCCAACCATGCCAGTTATCTCGACATCCCGTTGCTCGGATGCGGGATGATGCGGAGAGCCCGGTATCTCGGGCGGAGCGATTTGTTTCCGTTCCCTGTTGTCAATGGTGTCCTACAGTCCTTAGGATGGATTCCGTTGCGGTTGGGCCGCCTGGATCGGCAAGCTTTCGGCAAGGCCATTAGTCTGATCCAAGCGGGAAAGGTTGTGGTCATTTTTCCGGAAGGCGGCCGAAGTCATGATGGGCATTTAAGGCCGCCCAAGGCCGGCATCGGCGTCATCGTGTCACAGACGGGATGTCCGGTGGTGCCGGCCTATATTCGCGGGACGTTCGACGTCTTGCCCATTGGCGCCCGATGGCCGCGGTGGCGCCGGGTGACGGTGCGGTTCGGCGAGCCCCTCACGTTCAAGACCGGCGGGCGGACGGACAAGGTCGAAACGAAACGATTTTACGAACAGGTTAGCCGCACGGTGATTGAACACATCGCCGCTCTCGGTAACGTCCCGGCCCCCACAGTGAAGGGGATTCAGGCGCAGGAGACATCGACTGAGACGACGGCCGGCGCTCGCAATGCTGAGTGAGCCCGGCTTTTTTCACCATCAGCACCCGATGCAAGTCGGAAGAGTAGGATGCTCACATGGGTACCGTGTCCACAGGTAGTGACGCACAGTTGGATCGCAACGCCTTAGCGGCGTTGTATGAAGAAACGTTTCGGAACCTCGAGGAGGGCACGATCACGGAAGGCCGCGTCGTCGCGCTCACGAAAGACAAGGTGGTCGTCGATATCGGCTACAAGTCTGAGGGCATGATCCCGGGCGATCAGTTCTCCCATGAGGAACTCCAACAGCTCAAGGTCGGCGACCGGCTGCAAGTCTACATTGAAGAATGTGAGGATGCGGACGGCAACCTGGTTCTTTCCAAAGAAAAAGCCGACAAGATGAAGATCTGGGAAGAACTCGAGAAACTCTACAAGGAAGAAAAGAGCATCGAAGGTAAAATCGTTTCGCGGATTAAGGGCGGCATGATGGTGGATATCGGCGTCAAAGCGTTTTTGCCCGGCTCGCAAATCGATTTGCATCCGGTCCGCGATCTCGACGGGTTGGTCGGCAAGACGTTTCCTCTCAAGATCATTAAGATCAATCACCGAAGGGGCAATGTCGTGGTATCCCGGCGTGTCCTGTTGGAAGAAACCCGTGACAAGAAGCGCCAGACTACGCTCGCCAATCTGAAGGAAGGCCAGCTCATTCAAGGTATGGTCAAAAACATTACCGATTATGGGGCGTTCATCGACCTGGGGGGCATCGACGGGCTCTTGCATATCACCGATATGTCGTGGGGACGGGTCGGCCATCCGTCGGAGATGTTCAGCGTCGGAGACAAGGTCGAAGTGACCGTTCTCAAGTATGACCGTGAAACCGGCCGTATCTCCCTTGGCCTGAAGCAAAAAAGTGCGGATCCCTGGACGAACGTCGCCGGGAAATACGCGATCGGCACAAGGGTGCGAGGACGAGTGGTGAGCCTGACGGACTACGGCGCCTTCGTGGAATTGGAGCCTGGCGTCGAGGGGTTGGTC
>CAYQDJ010000022.1:0-38115 GCA_964416255.1 uncultured Nitrospira sp.
TCCACATGACGGGCCATGGCTTCCAGCGTGGGAACCAAAGTCAGCGGGAGGTCGATGGCGGCCCGGAATCCCAGGCAAGTGGCCGCACCAACCCGGATCCCCGTGAACGACCCGGGGCCGATGGAACAGGCCAACCCATCCAGATCGGCCAAGTGCAGGCCTGTCTCGGCCAGCAGCCGATCGATGACGGGCAGAAGCTTGGACGAGTGCCGGCCGGTGGCGTCCTCGTCGTGGCGAGCCAGTACGCACGTCTGATCCATGAGCGCGACACTGAGCCACGACGTCGCCGTTTCTACTGCCAACACTTTCATGAGGGTGCTGTGCCAAGGACCGATGAGGGCCGGCCCGACCCACGGGAGCGGTCGTCATCGGCCATCTGTCCCGTCAGTCTCCTGTCAGGAAATTTGCCCTAGTTCCTCAGCTTGTAAAACGTGATTGGGCAGGATCTCATGAAATGTGAGCTGGACACTGGCCTGGCCGCGGCCGTCCTCCAAGAAGATCTTGAACGGCCTGAGCCATTGCGCTTCTCCCCCGGCCTTGGCCTGCACGGGACCCGGCAAGGTGGGCCCTATCGGACGAAAATCTTCATAGCGAATCGTCGCATCCAGCTCGCCGGTTTCCGTCAGCCGATCCTCTTGAACCACGAGGAGGTTGCGCCGGTCAAACCAGATCCGGCGAAGCAAGACCGGCTTATTCACCGCGTTGGAGGGAACGCCATAGACATCCAAGCGATAGCGATCCCCGTCTTCCTGCATGGTCACCCGCTCGTCTTCCGCAATCGCACCGGTCCCCAGTATCCCGCTCACCGCCCACACGCTCAACTGGAAGGGCCGTGCGAGCTTGCCCATTTCACTCATCTCGGAATGTCGACCGGTCAGCACCCGCCCCATCGTCGGCAAGCGCAGCTTGTACAGGTCATCCACTTGCACGAACTCGAACAACTCGCTCCCGATGGCGGAAAATCCTCTGAGCCGCATGCTGTTGGGACGGCGGTAGTAGACTGCGCCTTCCACACGAGATGCAATGGGAATGAGCCCGCCCCGTACTTTGGCGCTGAACAATCCCTTCAACGACTGAATCGACGCTTCCCGCTCACGCAGCAGGGCCGTCAACTCTTCGACCGTCGCCCGTTGAAGCGGCGCCTCGTCCACCGACCTCACGAGCGCACAGCCGGCAAGCAGGCCGCAGAGGGCCACGATGCCGGCCCCTTGCCGCGTGACGCGCAAAGTTCTGTCAGGCCAGCACCACATCCAAGGCTTCTCCAATTTCGTGAATCCCGATCAAGTCGATTCCATCGACGGCTTCGAGCTTGGCCAGGTTCCGTTCCGGCAACAGACAGCGCGTAAAACCCATCTTTGCCGCTTCGCGAATCCGCAGCTCCGCCTGACTGACCGCGCGCACTTCACCGCCCAGCCCGACTTCACCCAAGATCAGCAACCCCGGCTCCACTGCCACCTCGCGCAAACTTGAGGTCACGGCCGCCACGATGCCCAAATCGATCGCCGGCTCCTCAATATGCATGCCACCGACGACATTCACATACACGTCTTGTCCCGACAGATGCAGACCCAAACGCTTTTCCATGACGGCCAATAACAGCGACACCCGGTTCAGCTCCACGCCGTTGGCCATCCGCTTGGGCATCGCATAGCTGGTGGAGGACACCAGCGCCTGGAGTTCCACCAGGATCGGTCTCGTGCCTTCGAGACTCGACACCACCACCGAGCCGGTCGTCCGTTGCGGCCGTTCGGCCAGAAACAGTTCGGAGGGATTGCTGACTTCCTCCAATCCGCCGTCCTTCATTTCGAACACGCCGATTTCGTTCGTGGAGCCGAACCGATTCTTCACGGCTCGGAGAATCCGGTAGCTGTGCCCTTTATCGCCTTCAAAATACAGCACCGTGTCTACAATATGTTCCAGGAGACGGGGCCCCGCGATGGCGCCCTCCTTTGTCACGTGGCCGATAATAAATACCGGGATCCCGGCCCGTTTGGCCAGCCACATGAGCTGGCCCGCCACTTCCTGAACCTGGCTGATACTCCCGGGCGCCGACGTGATCTGCTCGGTGTAGACCGTTTGAATGGAATCGACCACCATCGCGGCCGGCTGCGTGTCATGCACCGATTTCAGAATGTGCTCCAGTGATGTTTCCGCCAAAATGAGCAGATTGGGATGGGCGATTGCCAACCGTTGCCCGCGCATTTTGATTTGCCGCGGCGACTCTTCTCCGGACACGTACAGCACCGGTGCACCCTCGGATGCCAGCCGTGGCAACGCTTGCAGCAGGAGTGTCGTCTTGCCGATACCCGGATCGCCGCCGATCAGGATCACCGCGCCCGGAATCACGCCGCCGCCGAGCACGCGGTCGAACTCGCCGATCCCGGTGAGGCGGCGGTCTTCCCCCACCACTTCAATGTCGGCAATCGGCGTCGCCTTTGCCTGGGCCGTTTTCATGGAAGCGGGGCGTCCCTTGCCGGTCGGAGCCTGCCGCTCTTCTTTCATGGTATTCCAGCCGCCACAATCCGGGCAGCGACCCAGCCATCGTGGCGCCTGATGCCCGCAGGCCTGACAGGAAAAACTGGTTTTGGTTTTCACTGGAGGAGCCTCATGATCCGCGGCGCGAGGGGCTATCTTAATCGATGGACAGAGGGAATAAAAGAACGTCGCAATGCGTGCGATCGTGACGCCCTATAGCTTCTTCCTGACCTCCTTCCAGTCCTTCGCCACCTTGGCCTTTCTCGGCGCCTCTCCTTTTTTGGGCTCCGGAACGATCAGCGCCTCGAACCGTCGCTGCAAGAACGCCTCGGCAAAACTTTTGGTTCTGCCGATGCCGATTTTGACAGTCGTCCAGCCGGCGGTATGCAACTCATCGATCTTCTCCCCCATGGCCTGTCCCCCTTGCGCCAGCACCAGCACATACCCGGTCGGAAATTGGTGAGTCTGGAGCCATTCGCGAACCCGAGGCGAAGCCTGGAACCCATCCATCCCGCCCCCTCCGGTGGTCACCACATACACCACGCGGTAATAAAACTTCGTGAGTTTGCCGAGCTCCTCCGCCGCATCAGGCATCGGTTTCCACTCGACGGCCCCCCGCCCGCCGAGCAGAGGCCCCTGGGCGGACGTCTCGTCGATCAACGCCGCCAGTTCCACCATCACGATGGGGCTGCGACGCTCCCACACCAGGAGATTGGCCGCACCTTCCGAGGGGGCCACGCGTGGACTTTTTCCGACCCGCACGTGAATCGGCACGACGCCTTGCGCTCTGGGAACGTGGGTCAAGCGGGCCTTGCCGTCACCGCCGGTCATGGACGTAGCCACCACCTCTCCGTCCAGCACCAATTCGAGCGGTTCCCCGCCGAGACCGGACTCGGAGAAGACGCCCTTCGTCACCAGCCTGGCCTCGATGGTGACCGTCTGATTGGGCACTGCCAAGGCATCCTTCACCGACAAGGAGGCAGTGAGCCTGTCCGCTGCGCCGCCGACCGGGACCCTGAGCAGAAAACTCCCGACCGCCAGAAGGCCCATGAAACGGATTCGCGCGAGCATCGAGCCCCCTTTCACCTGAAGATGGCGTGCGGTGTGTCGGAGATACCGTTGATTAGACGTTGAGCGCGGCCAGGACCTCGTCCACGTGGCCCGTGACTTTGACTTTGCGAAAGACGGCCTTGAGCAAGCCGTGGGTATCGATGATGAAGGTGCTCCGTTCAATCCCCCAATACTTCTTGCCGTACATGCTTTTTTCTTTGTAGACCCCGTAGGCTCGGGACACCGTTTTCTCCATATCACTCAACAAGGGGAACGGCAGTGAAAACTTGCTGATGAATTTCTGGTGCGACGCTTGGTTGTCCAGGCTCACGCCGAGGATCACCGCTCCCGCTTTCTTGATCGACGCGACCGAATCGCGAAAATCGCAGGATTCCTGCGTGCAACCCGGAGTATCGTCCTTGGGATAAAAATACAGCACGATCTGCTTGCCCTTGAACTGTTTCAACGTCACGGGTTCGCCGTCTTGATTGGGAATGTTGAGATCCGGAGCAGGATCTCCGGCCGCCACCTCTGTCTGCTTCGCCATGCCCATGCCTTTCGCAGTTCGGCTAACGAGGTCCGCCACCCAACATCGGCCGAGTGGTGCCGTAGGGATGTTCTCTGATCGTTCGATTGGCTGCCGGGTTGCCATACGGCGACAATGCGGGTGAATCCCAAATGGTCTTGTCGCCGGGGGCCAAGTTCGCCGCTTCGAGGAAGTGCTCGCGAGCCGCCTCCGCATCGCCGAGCGCGTTGAGGGCCAACGCATAGTTATAATGCGCGTGCCCGGACTTCGGCGCCGCCTCCAGGGCTTGTGCGAAATAGTCCTTGGCTTCTTCAAACCGCTTGGCCTGATAGGCCTGGGTCCCTTGTTCGGTCAGGGTCACCGCCTGCGGTTTCACCACTCCGTCGGTCAAGGTCAACGGCACCAACGGTTTCGCTTTCGGCTTCGAGGCACAGGCCTCCAAACCGACTGTGACCACCATCACCATCACGATCAGAATCAAGGACGGGTAGTGCATGTGTTTCTCTCCATTTCCACGCATGATCAGGCTTTGGTCTGTTTCCGGGATTCTTCCTCGAATGTCTTCCGATACAGCACCTCCCACTCGGTGCTGCCTTCGATGATCCCTCGAGAGTACGAAGCCAGTTTGGCTTTCACCTTTTTGTCGATGGCTTCCTCCTGGGCCAATTCCGCCGCCAGCACCCGCTTGATTTCCTTGAGGACGCGGGCTTCGTCCGTGGTAATTGTGACGGCGGAATGCCTCTTCACCGCCTTGAGAATCACATGGGAGAGATGGCTGACTTTATCTTCGCTCAACATCACCATACCGTGAGAGACAGGGCACGACGCGGAACGGGACGAAGCCCGTCATTCCTCTCGCCCACGGCTCGCCCGTCATAAAATGATGCCCCGTTCACGCACCAGTTTCTGTTTCACCATCGTGAACATTTTTTGATAGTCGACCTGGCCCTGCTCGATCTGTTTGTCATAGGCTTTCAGCAACTGCCGAACCTCGGCGTTCAACCGGTCTTCCACAGAGAGTTCATCGGTGATCGCCTGCTCGAGCATCAGCACCAGCGCGTTGCGGTCCCCTGCCAGTTCCAGATGTCCTTCTTGCTGCAGCCGCGCGGCCAGATGGTCCGCCATATGTCGGACACGTTCTTTGGACAGGCGCATGACGTTACGCGCGTTCGACTCGGATGGTCGGAACGTCCATGACGTGACGAAATTGGGTGGCGTCGCCGACGATCCGCCCGATGACATTGACGCGATCGGCCGGAACCGGATCGGCCCCTAGACTCATGGGCGTCCGGCCGAAAAATACCGCCAGGACCTGACCCGCTCCCCAAAACGCCACATCACCCACTTTGACTTGATTGGTGGCGGTTTCCCGATGATCCTTCACTCCGGGCAGCTTGAAATAGAATTCCTCGCCCCAGACGTTGATCGGCGCCTGCACAGGAAGCGACGCATAGACCTCACCGGCCGTCTTGGTCGATTTCAATTCCGCTTCGAGTTGAACCCTTCCCACTGTAATGCGGATCCGCTTCGCCGGTTCAGTCATGTCCCCTTCGTGCAGCGGTCCTCGAGCGCAATGGGGCCGCCTCCGCGGACTCTAACCGGTCTCCTATGTGAAATCAAGGCGCGGACAGGGCTCGCACCGATGCTGGCGGAGTCGGTCACGGTCCTGTACAATCCGCCCGTCATGTTGACTTCCACCTTTGTCCTGCTTCAAGGCATCGGCCCTGTCACGGAGCGACGGTTCTGGGAACAGGGACTCCTGACCTGGCAACATTTTGTCGACCACCCGAGCGTTCCAGGAATCTCCTCCGAGCGTAAAGCTTGGTATGACCGTGAACTTTCTCTCGCTCAAGCTCAGTTTGACACGGAACAGTGGCCTTTCTTCGCCTCACGGCTTCCGAGCCGCGATCACTGGCGTTTCTATGAGGTCTGTCAGTCCCGGATTCTTTACTTGGATATCGAAACCACCGGTGCATCGGCCGAACACGGCCATGTCACCGTGGTCGGACTTCATCGCAACGGACATACGACGAGCCTGATCCACGGCCAGACCTTGACCACCGATCGACTGCAGGACGAACTCGATCGCGGTGACCTGTTGGTGACGTTTTGCGGCACCGGCTTCGATGTTCCCTATCTCCGATCTCATTTTCCCCGGCTCCGTTTAAACATGCCGCATTTCGACCTCTGTTTTGGCGCCAGGCGTCTGGGGTTGCGCGGCGGATTGAAACAGATCGAACGAGAGGTGGGTATCGTCCGAGACGCGTCCGTCCGCGGTTTTGACGGCTGGGATGCCGTGCGGCTCTGGTCTCGATGGAACGCCTCAGGCGATCAGGATGCGCTGGACCTCCTCGTGGCCTACAACACGGCGGATGCCGCGAACCTTGAGCCGCTTGCCAAACTCCTCTACGCGGATCTCTCGTCGCGGTTCGGACCTGCCTCGGTGTGCGCAAAACCGTGGAGGCCGTGGACCGGCTCGGAGTCGCCCCTATGAGCGGGTGGGTCGGGATCGGTCGAAGCGATATCGGCTTGGTGCGCACCGTCAATCAGGACGCCTTTGTCACCATTGATCACTTGGGATTGTGGGCAGTGGCCGATGGGATGGGAGGACATCTCGGCGGGGACATCGCAGCCCAAACGGCCATCGCCCTCCTCGGATCCCGTGCCGATCTCATGGCTAACCCGCTCCAACATGGACAGACACCGCCCAAAGAGTTTCTCATGGACTTGATCGTCCACGCACAAGAAGCGATTCATGGGAGGGCAAAGTTGGAGCCGAAACTGAAGGGCATGGGCACCACCTTGGTGGCCCTCTTGGTCCTGCCTGTCCCGTCGCTGACCGCCCATGTCGCGCATGTGGGTGACAGTCGGGCTTACCGATTCCACTCCGGCACGCTGACTCCGCTCACCCGGGATCACACACTGATTGAGAAATACTTGGAGCGGGGGCTGTTGACTCCCGCCGCTGCACGCACTCATCCGGAACGGCACGTCTTGACCCGCGCGCTGGGCCTGCCGGCAGCGGTCAAACCCGATATTGGGGCGTTCCCCTTGGAACCGACCGATTTGCTGCTGCTCTGTTCGGACGGGCTGACGAAGATGCTGGAAGATCAGGACATTGAGGACACGTTGGCGAAAGCCAAGGGCGATCCCATCAGAGCCTGCGACCGTTTGATCGCCGACGCGCTTGCCCGCGGCGGCGAAGACAATGTCACGGTGGTCGTGATTGCCCGTCCGTGAGCCTCCACGGCCCGCCCGTTGACATCATCTTGAGGCCCGTGTAGCCTGATTTCAGGATTTGTCACGCCTTCGGTTTACCAGACCACAGGAGTGTATCGATGATCCGGATGGTGTCCCTTCTGTTGTGGAGTAGTGTGCTCTTTGCCTGGATCGCCGGCCCAAGCTACAGTGCCGCGCTGGACCCGCTGGATCCGGAGTCGGTGATTCGGGCACTCGTTCGCGCCAATGCCGAACAAGACATGGTCACACTCTCCCGATTCATGGCCCAGGATGCCGACATTGTCAGCTACACGATCGGAGGCCGAAAGTACGTGGGCTGGGCGGACTTGGAGCGCGACTTTCAGGAAGAGTTTTCTGCCGTCGACAAGCTGGAACTTCCGATCCGGGAGTTGCGGGTATGGTCCCGCGGGGACGTAGCCTGGTTTACGATGGAGTTGGACTATATCCGGTTCATCGGAAGAGGGGCCGACCAGCGAAAGATCGTCCATCCGTTACGAGAAAGCGGCGTCTTGGAAAAACGAGAGAACCGATGGGTGCTCCACTCTTGGCACGAATCCCCCAGAGCCCTGCCCTTGCTCACCCCCACGTCCCAGGCCATCCCATCAAGCGATCTGCGCACTGTGAACGCGCAGAGCGCCGCGACGCCCGACCTGAGCGGTGAGTGGGACATCATCGAGGGGGATAACGACAAACGTTATCGGGCCACGCTTGATCGAGCCGGCAACGGGCCCTATACCCAGCACGGTGGACGCTTCGTGACCACCAAGTTCGCCGATCGGCTCTGGCAAGGTACTTGGCATCAACCCGGTAACGATCGGGAAGGCGGGTTTGAAGTCCTGTTGTCCGAGGACGGCACAACCGCAAAAGGCATCTGGTGGTACACAAGGGTCGGGAGTCGAAATAACATTCCACCGCGGGAGCACGGAGGCACCTACGAGTGGAAGCGGCTGACGCCGCCGCCCCCATCGTCGCCATGAACCCTGTGTGTCGATGCCGTTTCAGTTCACTCATGCTTGGAGGGTCTATGCGCTCGCTCCTTGTCGCGTTGATCGGCACGATCACCTTGTGGACCTCGCCGGCGCTGTCGTCCGGAGGGCATGATCACCATGCGGTCCCAACCCTGAAGAATCAACCCACGACGAAAGTGACCATTCAGGACAACACCGTCACACTGACTTTTGGCCCCATCGACCTCCCCACCAGCCATGACGGCGACTTGGCGGCCTCGATGCCCAAGCACATCTTTCAGCTCCCGAAGGACATGTATATGGTCGGGTATAAATCCGCGGTCTTCACGCAAGACGGCAAGGAGCTTCCCCGAAACTATTTGCACCATATTCTCATGCTGAACAATGACAAGCCCAGTGTGTCCTGTCCAGGCGAACCGCTGTTTTTCGGCGGGGCGGGCTTGGAAATGACGGCGGCTCGATTTCCGGAAGGCTACGGCGTCAAGCTGAGCAAAGGGGAGCATCTCATGTCCGTCGTCGCCTTCTATCACAAGGCCCCGCCTACTAAGAACGTCATGGCCACCTTCACCATGTATATGGCACCGGAATCGCAACCGGTGAAGGAATTGGACGTGTATCAAGTGGGCGTCAACATCGTGTGCTACAGCAAATTCGGTCAACGCGGTGCCGACCAAACAGACGAAGGCATCGAAATCAAGCACGGCGTCCAAGTTCATACGGCGCCGCTCAAGTTTCTCATGGACGGCTGCGTCAAGTTTGCATATCCCCATGGGCATGATGAACTGCTGATGATCGCGCTCGAGAACAAGACTCGAAAGCAAACGCTCTTGCGGACGGTTCCCGATGTCGATCTCGACGGAACCTTCCGCGAGTTCCAGCCTCATCAGGTGTACCATGACTCTGAGGGATTTCCCGTCACTACGGCCGATGATTATGAGATGATCATGGTTCATCATCATCCGCTTCAGAAGCAGGAATTTCAGCACGGAATGGGCAACTACCTTTTATACATGACCCCGGGGGCTTGCCCGTCCTCGAAGAAGGCCATGGCGCCATAACCCGTCTCGTGCCGGGAAATGCTGCTAGGCATTTTCCGTATTCTGCCCTTATCCAGAGCTGTCCAAAATTGTCCGCGATCCGGCGGCAACCGTGTGTCTCCGTCCCCTACGAAAGATGATTGGGGGCTTGCCCCAACAACCTGGGTTTCTCCCTTGACGGTATGGTATTCAACAGCCACCCCAGCGCGGATCTGGGAACGGCTGCTCTTGTGTCTCGGGGGACGGAGCAGACCGCTTTTCACCGCCGATACATCGGGAACCAGGCATGCCGCACAGTGACCCGCTACCCATTCTTGTCATTAATGACATGGGCGAGGAAATCAAGCTCGTCACCGTGAGCTTCCGGGCGTTCTTCCCCGGCTGTCGCGTGGAAGCCGTGTACTCGCCGGACGAAGCTCTCCAGTGGGTCTCCCGGGCCCGCTGGCATTTGATTCTCGCCGATGAGCGACTCCTGTCCCAGCACAGCACGCCGATTCTTCCCAGACTCAGGGAGTTGGCGCCCACCGCCGCAATCGTGCTGCAGACCGACCGCAGTGATGCAGCCGCCGCCCTGGATGCGTTGCAGGCGGGTGCCGATTTTTTACTATTCAAAAAATCGCCTGCATTTTTGACGGAACTGGTGCTGTACGCCAGAGACGCGTTGGAAAAGCGCGAGCTGCGCATGGCCCTTGAGCGCACGCAGGAGCGTCACGGGCGATTGATCGATACCCTCGGCGATGTCCTCTACGAGTTGGACGCGGAGGGCCGTTTTGTCTATTTGAGCCCGTCAGTGACGTCCCTGCTGGGATTCACACAAGACGAACTGACGGGTGCTCCGTATTCCACGGTGGTGCCCCCCGATCAGTTGGAGCATGTCCGGTACCGGTTCAATGACCGCCGCACTGGACCTCGAGCCGCACGCCGAATCGAAGTGGAACTGGCACGGAAGCCCTCGGAAGGGGGCCTGCCGAACGCGCGAGTTCGAGCTGAATTGAGCGCAAAAGGTCTCTATGATCCGCAACGCCAATTTGTAGGGACCCTCGGTCTCCTGCGCGATATTTCGACGCGCCGCGAGCAAGAAGAGACGGTCGAGCGCCTTCAGCGCGAGCTGAGCGAAACGATCCGCGCGAAAGAAACGGCTCAACGCGTGTCCACCTTGGCCAAACACCTCCAGCAGCCACTGTCGGCGGTGTTGTCACAGACTCAACAACTGTTTTCCGCCGTGCAGGAGGTCAACCTGGACCAGCAAGTCCACACACTCTTGCTTCATGCCACCGAAGCGGTTCGGCAAGGTGCGGTCCTGGCCGAGACAGCACGGGAGACCGTCACCTCGCCGCCGACACTGAACGAGGTATTGGACGACATCCTGGCCGCCACGCACCCACCGCTCTTGACGGCCGAGAGGGTCGAACGCAGCTACGCCGCAGATCTGCCGCCGTTCACAGGGGATCGAGCAACCGCGGCTGACCTGTTTCGAACCTTGCTGGCGCATACCCAGCGATACGCTGAAGCGACCGGCGTGCGCCACCGCTTTCGAATCCGCACCCTGGCCGTGACCAACGCGCGTCAGCCCGGACACCCCTTCCGCATTCCGTCGATCTCCCCGACGGAGGTGGAGGTTCGAATCGAGGAAACATCGACGCCGGCCGCTGAACCGGGTCCGCCGCTCATGGACACGGCCGATCTCTTCCAGGCGTATGCCCTCGTTCACCGGCTCGGCGGCCGCTTGGAACTGTTCGCTCCGGTCGGCGGTCTTTTTTCCATGACTGTTTATCTACCCACTACTCCCGGGGCGGCCCCGCTTCCCTCCGCCGCACTCCCGCCGCCGGTGGACCCATCGTCTTTCGTCGACGAGGCCTCGCAGCCTGGCACGGCTGCATCCCCAATAGTAGACCAGCCGCCGGTCGTTCCATCACCTTCGCCGCTGGTCGACCGCCGCCAAGCGGCCCGCGTGTCTGTTCAGGTTCCCGCACGGATCACCTTCGACAATGCCACCCGGGAAGGGGTCGTCATCGATCTCAGCCTCAAGGGTGCCGGCCTGTCCGTCGAAGGCACGCTTCCCATCTTTGATGGTCAGCCGGTGTACGTCATCATCAGAACGCCCGTCAGCATGCTTGAACTCCATGCACTGGCCGACAGTCGAGGGCCTGCGCTCTCATCGGACACGGCGCATCCGTCGTCCGCCCTTGCGTTCCGCTTTCCGTCTGTCAGCGAGATCGAGGAGCGCGTCTTGGCCTCGCTCATCGAAGCGGCTGGTGCCCGGACGCTCGCACTCTCCGTCGAGGGCCTCGTCACACTTCCGGACGACGCCCTCGACGACATGCCGGTGGCGGAGCACGACCGAGGCGGGAACAATCATCGTGAGACTCTCAGGATTCGGATGGCGTTGCCGGTTCGAATCGAAGCCCCGTCCCTGGATGCCGCGACACCACGCCCCCTTGGCTTGGTGATCAACATGAGCCGGGGCGGCGCGTGCCTTCAGATGAAACACATTCCCGGCACGATGGACGAAACCCTGTCACTTCATTTTTCCGCGATGGAATCGTTTGTCGCGCCGAGGACTCATGAACCGGAGGCGCCTGAAGCCATCTTGACCGCTCGTATCGTGTGGACGGCGCCCGACCCGACAGCGCCCTCTGCGCTCAAGCCTAGTGCGGAGGAGCCAGCGCAACAGGTCGGAATCCGTTTCGTACAATTGCCTTCTTTTGCGGAACGAGAGATCAACCGTGTTCTCGCTCAATACATCGGATCATCCATGGACCTAGAGGGTATTGCGGGCCGATCCTCCATCATCAGTGCGCGACGGGAATGCCGAAATGCGCGGCAGCAAGTCATCGCCGTCACCGACGATCATGCCCGACATCAGACCTCGCCGGGCACTCCGATCGTCATCATCGTGCCGGGATTCGGCAAGGTACAGACCGACTATCTGCCGCTCAGTTATTTTTTTGCGGCCAACCGGCTCCGGGTCATCCGTTATGACCATACCAACCACGTCGGACACAGCGATGGCGACGTTTTACAAACAGCCCTCCGCAGCATGCAGGTCGATTTGGAGCAGGTCTTGGAATTCGTCCGACACACCTGGCCGACGGCCCCGCTCGCCGTGCTGTCGGAGGACGTGGGGGCTCGCGTCGCCCTGAAGACGATCGCCCAGACCAGGACATCCGGCTCGCTCCTCTTGGTGGACCCAGTTCTTGATCTCCGAAATACGCTGGCCGCCACGTATCGTCATGACCTGGTCACGGATCACCGTCAGAACATCAAACGAGGCGTGGCAAATCTCTGGGGGCTCAACGTCAATCTCGATCAATTTGTCGGAGATGCGCTCGCGGGAGGTTATGTCGATGTGTCCACGTCAGCGGCTGATCTCGCGGCGCTGGCCGCATCCCCGCTCATGTTTAAAACTCGCGCGCCGGTCGACTCCGTCGCCGGCTCTCTGGACGCCTCGCTTCATGCGTTGGGGCGGACATCGGCTGTGATCCCGCTTCACACGGAAATCGCGTGTGTGTCCGGTCGGTTTGACGAACGGCACGTTGCCAGCTATCGCACGCTCCTCAAGCGCCTGGCGGCTTCGTTCTCCGAGACGCACCGGCTCGACCCGCCTCGTGATGCCCCGCGGCAGGAGATTCATCGCCAGCGGACGTTGGAACAGGAGCGCAATCGAATCCGCCACCACGTTTCACAAGCGACTCGCGAAGCCCTGTGGACCGCACATCTAGCTCAACAGCCTCAGTTAAATGCTCTGCATGATTATTGGGCGCTTTGGGAACACCTATCCCGTGAACTTCTTCCCTTGGATTCAGGCATGACGATCGTCGACGTCGGATGCGGACGAGGAGACTTGCCTCGGTCGATTCTGACGAATCAAGTCTATCGGTCGGCCCATCGGAGTGGACGCCCCGACACGCCTCTTCAATACCTCGGCTTGGAACAGTCTCGGGAATCCCTCGCAGCGGCGGATCTCTCCCTGAGTCTCTGCAGGCGGGAACTGACCGACACCTTTTCATCCGTGCCCTCCCTTGCACACCTGTTGGATGCTCATTGGATGGAATTGGATTGGGGTGCTCCCGCTTGGTTCCAAGAAGGCCCGCCCGCCCGCATGGTGTTCCATCTCTCATTGGCATTCTCTCCTGCTCCGCTCGCCATTCTCCGCCGAGCGATCGCCGCGCTCGGTCCCCACGGCAGGATAGTGATGACGTGCTTTCAGCCGCATACGGACCTGTCCTCACTGTTTCGTCGACACTTGCACACAACCGACACGGGCGAGTTTCAAGACAGGGGGCACATCCTGCTCCATTACCTAGGCCGCCTGCGGGAAGCGCTCCGCCACGGCCTGCTTCATTGTTACGACCGTCACGACCTCTCCCGCTTGCTCATTCATGCCGGGGCATCCCCGCTTCGGATCCTTCCGATCCTCGATGGCCAACTCCTCCTGGCCGTCGCCGGGAATGGTAAATCTACTGGCTGAAACGGTATTCAGCGTGTATACTCGGCGCTCGTGACAGCCACACCCATAGACGACCAACCTGGCGCCGACTCAACACCGTGACGTTTTGGTTCCTCACCATGCTGTCGTTATGACGGATCACACACTTCCACAGATGGCCCCACTGCAATCGGCATCCGAATCGCTTCAACGGTTAACTCAATTTTCACGCGACATGGGCCGCATGACGACCTTGCCCGACCTTGCCGAACGCATTTACAACGAGTTCTCGGAGATTACCGGCTGTCCGGAGGGGAGTCTCTATCTGGTCGAGCGCGAGTGCGAACGATACCGCCGGCTGCTTGTGCAAGGAGCCCTCCACTCGCGTTCGGCTCCTGCAATCATCAGTCTTGGTCATCCGTTGATACAACGTCTCTCCGACGAACAACAGATCATTGACCGGACGACACTGGCGCAACAGTCTTCCCTGGCACCGCCGTTCGAGATGCTGGCCGGCGCCCTGTCTGAATTCAACGCCGTCGTGGCCGTCCCGCTGATCACCAAGGGGCATCTCGTCGCGGTCGTGTTGCTCCACTCGAGTGAACCATGGAACGGCATGGACCTCGACAAGGGAGAATTGGTCACCGCAATGGCGCAAAGCGCGGCCAATGCGTTGGACTCTCTCATGATCTATGAAGACCTCCGACAATCACACACGCTCATGCGCCGGACCGACCGATTGCGTTCCTTGGAAATCATCGCCGGCGGCTTCGCCCATGAGATCCGCAATCCCCTCACCTCCATCAAGACTTTTATTCAACTGGCTCCCGAGCGAAAGGATGACGCGGAGTTCATTTGCGATTTCAGCCGGATCGTGTTGGACGATGTCAATCGAATCGAGCGGTTGATCCAGGAGATTCTCGACTACGCCCGATATATGGAGCCAAAACTGACAGATGAGGACCTGAACGACATCGTCTCATCCTGCCTGTACTTCATTGAGGTGAAGGCGGACAGCCGCGGGATCAAGATTGAAAAAGAGTTGGCGTCAGGGCTTCCCCGTGTCATGTTAGACCGTCAGCAAATCAAGCAGGTCCTGCTAAACTTGCTTTTGAACGCGATGGACGCCATGGGGGAGCGGGGCGGCTGTCTACGAGTGAGGACGACCACGCTCGCAAAGTCGGCCGGTCAAGAATGGGTGCAGGTTGAAATCGAGGACACGGGGCAGGGCATTTCCACCGTGAACCTGGAACATATCTTTGATCCATTTTTTACCACGAAGCACAACAGCGGCGAACACGAGGGAACCGGACTCGGATTGACGATCGCTCACCAAATCGTCCAGGAGCATCGAGGCGAAATTCAAGTACACAGCATTGAGGGGACCGGCACCACATTTCGTGTCAAGTTGCCGTCCCTGTCAGCGTGACATAGGAGGGTCGTGAATACTTCGACGGGCAAGAAGCGGGTCCTCTTGATCGATGATGAAGCGCGTATACGCAGCTCTCTCAAAATGGTCCTGGAACCGTCGTACGACATTCTGCAGGCCGGAGACGCCCAGGAGGGGTTGGACCTCTTCCGGAAGGAAGGCCCGGACCTCGTGCTGCTCGACGTCATTCTTCCGGGAACGGACGGCTTAGCCGTCCTCCAGACCTTGCGGTCCGAAAGCAAGATGACTCCGGTCATCATGCTCACCGGAACGAAGTCAGTCAAAACCGCCGTCGACGCGATGAAAATGGGAGCGGCGGACTATCTCTCCAAGCCTTTTGATGTCGATGAATTGCGGATCGTCGTAGACCGCGCCATCAATTCCCAAGAGTTGGAGCGCGAAGTCAAGCACCTGCGGGCGCAGGTCGTCCAACGCTATGCCTTTCACAATCTCATCGGCAAAAGCGCAGGCATGCAGGAGATCTACGCAAAAATCGAGCAGGTCGCCGAGAGCCGCACCACGGTCCTGATCACCGGCGAAAGCGGGACCGGTAAGGAGTTGGTGGCCAAGGCGCTTCACTATAACAGTTCCCGTCGAGAGCGACCGTTCATTGCCCTCAACTGTGCCGCCTTGCCGGAAACATTGATCGAAAGCGAGTTATTCGGTCACGAGAAAGGCTCCTTTACCGATGCCACCGCGCGCCGGGTGGGACAATTCGAGTTGGCCAACAGCGGCACGCTGTTTCTCGACGAAATCGGCGATCTGAGCGCGGTGACGCAGGCCAAACTGCTGCGCGTGCTTCAAGAGCGTGAATTTACCCGTATCGGCGGGGTGCAACCGATCAAAGTCGATGTCAGAATCGTGGCGGCAACGAACAAGAACCTGGACGAATTGGTCCGCAAAGGACAATTCCGGGAGGACTTATACTACCGAATTAACGTCATCGCCCTGTATCTTCCTCCACTTCGGGAACGCGGGGAGGATGTTCCGCTCTTGGCCAAGCACTTTCTCGCCAAGCGGGTAGAAGAAGAACGTCGGCCGCCTATCGAATTCGGCAAGGAGGCACTGGAACTCCTTACGCGGTATCCCTGGCCTGGCAATGTCCGGGAAATGGAGAACGTGATCGAACAGGCCTTCATCTGGTCCCAACAGGCCTCGCAGATTACACCCGAACATCTGCCGACTATCCTCAAAAACGACTCGCGTTCCTCTTCATTGCGGGACGATACGCTCGCCGGCCGAATGTCTCTCGAAAAAGCCGTAATGGAATTTGAACGAGAGATCATTCTTGATGCGTTAAAACGCACCAACTATGTGCAGACCCATGCCGCCAATCTCTTGGGCATCAGTCGCCGCATGCTGAAGTATCGTATGGACACATTGGGGATCGGTCGCCCGGACAACGGTGCAGGCCAGGAGCAGGCGGAACCGTTGGTGCAGGAATAACACACTGCAAGAAGTTACTGCGGTTAAAATCATACGGATGATCCCATACTTCTGATCGGTTACGCTCGGCCAGGACTACATATAGCTTTTTTACATAAGGCACCTACTTTCCATTGATGTTCGACCTAACTGCTCAAAAAGGAACACATTTTGCTTACTCAAATACGTAGTGTGGTGTAGGGGGCAGCATGCACGGTGCGATGTCAGCCAATACCGTCAAAACAAAGCCCACCGTGCTGGTTGTGGATGATGAGGCAGGCCCTCGGGACGCCCTGAAAGTGATCCTCCGGCCGTTCTTCCATATCAGAGCCGCAGACAACGCGAAGGCGGCTTTGGACATCCTCAATGAACAGCCCATCGATCTCATCACGCTCGATCAAAAGCTCCCCGATCGTCAGGGCATTGACCTCCTTCAGGAAATTAAGCACGACTATGCCAATACTGAAGTGATCATCATCACAGGGTATGGCAGTTTGAAGTCCGCCATGGAAGGTATTCGCCACGGCGCCGCAGGGTATTTGCTGAAACCGTTCAACGTGATCGAATTGATCACGCTCATCAACCAGACGTTGGGGAAGAAAGAGCGGCTTGATTTCATTCGCACTTTTCTCGCCGGCACCCAGAGTCTTTGGGGGACCGAACAGGAGAGCGCTCAAGCCTGGCGGACGTTGAAAGCCGGCTACGCGACGTTTGTCTCCAAGACACCCCAACACGGAACGAGCCAGACCAGAGAAGAGGATTGGCTCCCATTGCTTTCGGAGATCCTGGAGGCGAAAGACCGCCAACTGCTCAATCACTCAAGCCGCGTCAGTTTTTATGCTACCCTCTTGGCTAATCGTTTGCCGTTGACGCCGTCGGAGCAAAAATCATTGGCCATGGGCGCGTTTCTTCATGACATCGGGAAAGTCAGTCTGCCGTCCTACCGTTTTTCTGACGACCAGATCCTCCCTTCCGGGGAAACAGCCGCCGGCAAGGATCATCCTGACACCGGCGCCCGTATGATCCTCCCGCTCGGACTTCCTGCTGAGATCGGCCAAATCGTCTCCTACCACCACGAGCGCTGGGACGGACGCGGATTTCCTCAGGGCCTTGAAGGAGAAGGGATCCCGTTGCTCGCTCGCGTCGTCTCCATCGCGCAGACGTTTGACCATCTGACAGCCGAAGCGCCGGGCCGAAACCCGGCCTCCGTCGACGAGGCCATCCGCCATATTTCCGTGCTTGCTCACACTCATTTTGATCCACTGCTGACGGACCTCTTCGTGCAGGTCGTGACCGAATGCAAGACCTCGCTCCCCGCGATGGCTCTGGCATCCACGCCGAACAGCGCGCCGGAACACTGACCTAATTGTTCGCCTGGGCAATAAGTTCGGCGGCCGTCTCTCGCACTTTCTTGGTGACGGTTTCCCCGCCCAACATACGCGCGATCTCGCTCTCACGATGAGCGCCGCTTAAGAGCCGCACGCTTGTGATCGTCCGCTCCTTGCCGGTGGTTTTTTCGACGCAGAGGTGATGCTGCGCCTGGGAGGCGACTTGAGGTAGGTGCGTCACGCAGAAGACCTGGTGCAAGCGACCGAGCGCCCGCAAGCGTTTTCCGATGGCCGCGGCGCTGGCGCCGCCGACTCCTGTATCGATTTCGTCGAACACCAGCACCGGCACCTGATCGACGTCCGCGAGCACCGTTTTCAAGGCCAGCATGACTCGGGACAGCTCGCCCCCAGACGCCACCCGTGACAACGGCTTGAGCGGTTCTCCCCGGTTGGCCGAAAGCAGAAACTCCGCTCGGTCGGCCCCATCCCCGCCATAGGCCTCCTCGCGATCTTGGGTGTGCAGCTGAATCGACAGCTCTGTTTGCTTCATTCTGAGGGCATCGAGTTCCTGACGCACGGCCGCGGTCATGCGTCGGGCCGCCTGAGCGCGCTTCGCGGAGAGGCGGCGCGCCGTCGTGGCGACCCGATTCCGTTGCTCCATAATCCGACGATCACAGGCATCCAGTCCGGCACCCGCATCCTGGATACGCGCCAGGTCAGCTTGAATGCGGTGTTGGCGCTCGACCGCCGCTTCGACCGTCCCTCCGTATTTTTTTTTCATGTGCTGAATTATGGCCAGCCGGTCTTCCAGCGCCGTCAGACGATCGGGATCCGTCTCCAAGCGTTCCCGATAATCGCGGAGCCGGCTCGCCGCCTCCTTCAGAAGCACTTTGGCTTCTGACGCCAGTCGTCCGGTCTCGGCCGTCTCGGGATCAAGCAGCATCGCTTCGCTGAGCGCACGCTCAATGGCCGCGAGATTCGCCAGCACGCTCTGACCGTCAGCCTGCAGCCGTTCCTGGACGTCGGCGGTCAATTCGCCCAGCCGCCGCGACGCACCCAACCGTCGCCGATCTCGTTGCAGGTCCTCCTCCTCACCGGCACGGAGAGCCGCCTGCGCCAGTTCTTGAGCTTGGAATGTAAGGAAGTCCTGCTGTTGTCTTTCAAGCGCAATCTCTGCAGCCAGGTCCTCCCGCTGCCGGCAGGCGCGTTTCCATTCGGCGAACGAGACCTCATATTCGGCCCGCAAATTCTGCAGTTCGCCGAATGAATCCAATACGTTGAGCTGCGTGGCCCCGGAGAGCAACGATTGCTGATCATGCTGCCCGTGAATATCAACGAGCGTCCCGCCGAACTCTTCCAAAATGTGGACCGGGATCATGGTTCCGTTGAGGTAGACCCGATTGCGGCCTGATCGAGCGATGACGCGGCGAATGATCAGTTCCTTGTCGTGTGCTCTCAGGAGGTCTTGAGATCGCAGGCGGGAAACGACCGGATGCTGGTCGGGCATGTGGAAGGCGGCTTCGAGCTGAGCCTCCTCTGCACCGAATCGAATATGGTCGGCGCTCGCTCGCCCGCCGACCAACAAGGCAATCGCGTCGATGAGCAGGGATTTCCCTGCACCCGTTTCTCCGGTAAAAACGGTGAACCCAGAGCGGAAGTCGAGACTCAGTTGCTCAAAGACGGCGAAATTGGCGATACGCAGCTCAGTGAGCATGGCTGCGGAATCGAACGCTAGGCAGTGCCGGCATGCTGGGCCAACAGCGAATCAATCACTTCTTTGAACTGGCGTTTTGGTCTGGCGCCCACAAGTTTTTCCACCGGTTGCCCGTTTTTGAAGAACAGAATCGTCGGAATGCTCATGACTTGATAGCGTCCGGCGACTTCCGGATTTTCGTCGGTGTTCAGTTTGCGCACCTTGAGTTTTCCCGCATACTCCTTGGCCAATTCGTCGACAATCGGCGCCACCATCTGGCAGGGACCGCACCACACGGCCCAAAAATCGACCATCACCAACTCTTGAGCCTTCATCACTTCGGCATCCCAGGTTCCGTCTTCCACTTTTAGGGTTTCACCAGCCACGTCGCCAGCCTCCTTCGTCGTTGGAATGATTCACGTAAGAAATGGAGAGAGGCATGGTACCGCACGCGTGTTTTTGCTGTCAAATGAATCCCCGCTCACCAATCGGGGCCCCACTCGGGGGGGATCCCGCGCCACCAGCCGTCCGGCTTGTGTTCGCGCCATCGTTGTTGCTGAGCCCATAAACGGTTCGTGGCCTCTTCATTCACTCGCGCGGCCATGGCCGCGACCACATCCGCCTGTTTCCTGGCCGATTGCTGAATCAGTTCCTTGGCGATCCGGGGCAGTACATCGGGCAAATCAAGCAGATCCTCGGCACGCCCGGATGACAAACTGAAGGCCAGTTGTTCCATCATCACCCAGCGGTCGGCCCGCACAAGCGATTCAATGTAGGCATCGAGCGCATGATACACATACGTGAGATACACGTAGCTGCTGACGGACGGGCGCTCTGTCACTTCCAATTGGCACGCATCGATTGCCCGGCGATAATCAGCCGCCGCTAGGAACACCGCAGCCTGAGGAAGATGCGCGGAGGTTCTCCGAGGACCGGGCCCTTCCGGCGTCAGACATCCGCTCGTCATCACCAGGGCGATCAGCAGCACGCAGCGTATGAGAGGATGCCTGCCGGTCATCGATCAAGCCCCCGCACCATACCAGGTGTCAACCCCTGATAGGGCAGTCCGTAGGGACCGCCGGGAGAAGCCCACGGAAGGCCGCGCTCATTCCACAACAACGGGCTGAGGATCGAGCGGATCACCGCGGTGCCGAAATTCTCGGTCCAACCGAGGCCCGTCAACGTCAGCATGAAGTTGTACTGGGCGCGATCGGGGAACTGCAGATAAAACAATCCCAACGACCAACATTTGCACGGGTTTTGATACAACGCCACGATATCGTACTCCGGACTGCGATTGTTCTTCACGTCATAATACCCTTTGGCCCCCAACGTCCAGCCCCAGGGGGTACGAAATCCTCCGCCTGCGGTCACAAATTGAATCTCCTCCGTCGGCGCAAACACTTCGTTGAATGAAATGGGATTCCAGATGTCGCCTCGCCGAGGGCGGATGCCTTCCCGCGTATAGCGCTGACCCACTTCGACATACCAGTTGGTGGCTTCTTGCACTCGAAAATCCGTGTTGAATTGGCTCAATTGTCCCCGATAGGGGTCAACAAAGGCATCGAACACCACATACTCGTGCATCTTCGGCCGCAGCCAGGCCATCGGACTGCCCGCGCGGCCGAACGCCTGCGTCGCCAACTGCGCCTGGGTATACTGTGGGGTGGTATTGCCGATGATGGCCCTCATCCAGACATCTGAGAACTTGCGCCCTTGGATGTCCACGGTCGCCGGTTGAAGCGGCTGTGTAAAAGACCCGAACATGGGCACCGCGCCGGGAGTGAAATCCCGCGCCCGGGTCTGCACTCCATCTACACGGTAGCTCTGGGCCAAGGTCAAGTCCAACCAACTGAACACGCTCTCCGGTCCTTGCTCCAGCACCCGGCTTCTCAACATGTAGGTCAAGAGGTTCTTTTTCGGGAGATTGTCGACTTCGTCGATGACCGGGATGCGCGCCTGATCGGTCGAGGGCACGTACTCATACATGACGCTGGGTTCGAGCGTATGGAGCACGCTGTCACCGTTGTCGAGACCGAACCGTCGGCTTAACTGTGACGTAGCGTCGATTCCCAGCCAGTAGGTCTGCCTGTGCTCCGATTCGTTCGACTGGATGCCCCGCGTATAGTACACGTCCCGCCATTTGGCCTGCGGCGTGATGCCCACGACATGCCCGAAATCGATCATGTCCGTGGAGAGGCTGGGAACCGCTTCCACCCGATTCACGGTGAATCCTTGTTCCCGATAAAAATTGACGAAATTTCCCTCCATGCCGAAACGAAAGGGCGAGCCCATAATCGAGACGTCGGGCAGACTGTATCCGGTCTCGGGCAAGCGCTGAAAGGTGTCCGTGCTGCCTGCCTGCAATGGCTGGAGATATTGTCCCAGGAAGTAGAGATTCCCGTACGGTAACCGTTGAGTGGTCAAAAAGTTGGACTCATTGCTGGGCAGGGCCCGTTGGGTTCCGACGTTGCTCAGTTGCTGGTAATAACTGGGATCGGTCACCAGATTGATATTGGAGCGAATCAGCAACGTACCGTTCACGTATTGGGTGTGACTGCCGGAGAGGGAGCCGCGAGCCCGTCGGGCGGCTTCGTCTTCCGACACGCCGGACACATTGGGGAGCTGCGTCTGTTGCAGAAAACTCACAAACCATTGGCCTCTCGAAAATCGGTCCAGCACATACCGATACTCCAAATCCGATCCGTATCCGAGGTTGCTGTAATAGGAGGGCGACACCGTCAGATCTTGACTCGGATTGATTGCCCAATACAACCCTTGCTGGTAATGCAAGCCGAATCGGTTGTCATAGCCGACAAAGGGCATGAGCAGCCCGCTTTGCCGGGTTGAGAGCGGATAAGACAACGTGGGTAACGGAATCGTCGGGACGTCGTTGACACACAGCCATGCACCTTTAAACGCTAGAGATTCCTTCATCATCAGGTCAAGATCATCAAAACGCAGCCGCCAGGCGGGCACATGGCCTTCCTGAGCGTCACAGTTCGTAAAACTGCCTTCCTTGACTCGATAGTGATATTCCGAGAATCGTTGGATCAGACGGCCGGAAACGGAAGAGTTGCTCGCCGGTACATAGAGTTTTCCGTGCGTCACCACGCCCGCCTCGGTATTCACATTGAGCTCGAGGCGATCGGTCGTAATGTCCGCCTGTGGGTCGGTCAAGTGCACATGGCCGGTCGCCGTCAGAATGCCCGGCAACACATCGATCGTGGCATGGTCCGCCGTCAGCCGGATCTGGCCTTGCTGAATCACGACTGATCCATCGGCTTCGTAGACTTCCTGATCTTGACGATAGTCGATCCGATCGGCGGTCACATCCAGGGGAAGCGAGCCGGATCTTCCTGGGCCGACTTGGCTTGAAGCGGCGCGCGTGGAAACCGGTGGGAATAGAACCGAGAGAAGCAACGCGACAAGTATCGTCCGGCCGATCCAGCCAGAAGGATCTGTCATGCTAGCCCCGGAGGGGTGATAGCCCACAGCCACGCAGTGCGGCTTTCAGATCGCCCAGCAACATCAGCGAGCCCGTCACGCAAATCAGATCGTCCGCCGTCGCCCGCCCCCGCGCCAAAGACAAGGCGGCGATGGGAGCGCCCGCTTCGTACACCGGCTGGGACCAGTCCGCGAAAAAAGGCCGGAGTTCGTCCACCGCCGCCGAGCGCGGGAGACTCGCTTGCGTCAGAATGACCTCTGATACGACCGACTGCAACGCACGGACAAAGCTCCGGTGATCCTTGTCCCGCATCATGCCCAGCACGAGAATGATGCGGGACTCCGGATGGTCTCGACGATACTCGTGCAAATAGCGGGAAAGCACGGCCGCTCCGGCTGGATTATGGGCGCCATCGAGCACAACCAACGGACGATGGTCGATCAGTTCCAACCGACCTTCCCAGCGCACGGACTGGAGTCCCTGACGAATGGCCCTTTCCTCGACAGGAAAGCCCTGTGGGAAGCAGGCCGCCTCGAGAAGGGCTAATGCCACGGCGGCATTCTCCACCTGGTGCCGCCCGACCAGGGCGCACGTCAACCCGCTGAGCCTCCGGCTCTTTCCACAATACGTGAAGCGTCCGGAGCCCGCCTCCTCCACCAAAAAGTCCCGTCCCAGTTCCCACAGCGGAGACGCACAGTCAGCCGCGGCCGCGCGAACGACGTCCAGAGCCGGCGACGCAATATTGCCGATGACCGCCGGCACACCGCGCTTGATGATGCCGGCTTTTTCAACGGCGATTGCCGCTTCCGTCCGTCCAAGGTATTCCTGATGGTCGAGCGCGATCGTCGTGATGGCGGACACCAGAGGGTGAACGACATTGGTGGCATCAAACCGCCCTCCCAACCCGACCTCCAGCACCGCGACATCAACCTGGACCTCGGCAAAGTACGCGAACGCCATGGCAGTCGTCATTTCAAAAAATGTCGGTTCTAGGTCCTCGCGCAACACGGCACGGACGCGGGTGGTCAAGGCCGCCACACGGTTCGCCGTGATCAGGTCGTCGTTGACGCGGATGCGCTCTTGGAAATCGACCAAATGGGGGGAGGTGTAGAGGCCGACCCGCAACCCGTTGGCCTGTAGTATCGCCGCGGTGATCGCGGCCGTCGACCCTTTTCCATTCGTGCCGCCGATGTGCAGCGAACGAAACCGGTGCTGGGGATGATCCAGCCGCTCCATTAGGACTTGCATGGTCTCGAGGCCGAGCTTGATCCCGTGTTTTTGGAGCCCGTAGAGGTACTCAATCGCTGAGGCGTAGGTCATCGGACAAGCCGGAAGGATACCGCTCTAGCAGATAGTTTGGATATGACGATCACCGGATCCAGAGGACATGGACCCACATCTTGGCCTTGGCACGGGACGCGTCCTTCTCGGTGCGCAGGTTAGAAGTGGCTCACCAGCGTGCTCACCGTCTCCTTCAATTGCTTGCGTTCCACGATCATATCGATCATGCCGTGCTCCAGCAGGAACTCCGCCCGCTGGAACTGGTCGGGCAATTGCTGTTTGATGGTTTGCTCAATGACCCGTGGACCGGCGAATCCGATCAGCGCCTTCGGCTCCGCAATAATCACGTCTCCCAGCATCGCCACGCTGGCGGTGACGCCGCCGAACGTGGGATCGGCCAAGATGCAAATAAACGGCAGCTTGGCTTCACCCAGTTTGGCGACGGCCGCGGACGACTTCGCCATCTGCATAAGGGAGAGAATGCCCTCTTGCATACGGGCGCCCCCGGACGCCGTCACCAGAATGACCGGCAGTTTCTTGTCCAATGCCCGATCCATCGCCCGGCACAGTTTTTCGCCGACCACGGATCCCATGCTTCCGCCCATAAAACTGAAATCGAAGACGCACAAGACCGCGCGCCGCCCATCGATCATCCCCTCGCCGATGACGAGCGCATCCTTGCGGCCGGTCTTGTCTTGTTGAGCCTTCAGGCGCTCTTTGTAGGACTTGGTGTCATGGAACGTCAGCGGGTCCTTGGGCTCAAGCTCCGCATCCCATTCTTTAAACGTGCCCAAGTCCACCAGCAACGCAATCCGTTCCATCACCGAAATCGGGAAATGGTAGTCGCACTTGGGGCAAACCTTATTGTTGCGATCGACTTCTTTACGGTAGACAATTTCCCGGCAGTGATTGCACTTGAGCCACATCCCTTCACCGCCTTTGGAGCGCTGGGGGGACGCGGGCTCAGAGAGTTTGTCTTTCTTAAACCAAGCCATAATCGCGCTTTGTCCGTGATCTCTGAAGTGACGCGCTAAATTGCGCGCAGGATAGCATACTGCAGGGGACGACGCACGCCCAAACAGACTCACTCGGAGGGCTCACTGTAATGGCATGGCCGACGTCAGTTTGAGCAACATCCAGATGCCCAGGCAAAAACTGGCGGCACCGGCGCATCCTTGCAGCATGGTGAACAGTCGGCGGCTCGACGTCCAGGAATAGACCAAGGGCAGACTAAGGGTAAGCCCGATTCCCATCATGCCGACGATCGACCCTAGACCGAAGATGGCGATGGAGAACAGCCCCGGCCCGACCTCCCGGGACGCGGAAAGAACCAGCAGCATGAGCGCCGCCGACCCAGCCAGCCCATGCGCCATGCCGATACATAATGGGCGCAGGAATGGCGCACGCCAATGCCGGTGCTCATGGCTGTCCTGTCGGTTGTGGCGGTGCAAATGGATATGGTGCGCCCCGTCGGGATGGTGATGGGCATGGAGGTGCCATTGTTCTCGATACAGTGTGAGTCCCAAGGATCCGCCCAGGAGGATCAATAAGAGAGCGACGCCGCACTCGGCGGCCACCGCCAGGGGCTCCGGAATCGGAAGGTCCCACACCATGACGGCCGCACCCACAACAAGCAAGGTCACCGTATGCCCCACGCCCCACCAAAACCCGACGGCCGTCGACGCTGCAAGCGACGGCCGCTGAGCCAATACCGTCGAAACGGCGGCCAGATGGTCGGCATCGAGCGCATGACGCAGGCCGAGCAGGAATCCGATCCCTAACAATGACGCCGAGTCAGGTGTTGGCATGGAAACCGTGGGATGTAGGGAGCTGCCTAACATTGTCGCAGGACATCGGCACCACGACCTGCTTCTCGGAGTGTTCGATGAACCCGGCCGAGCTTGGCCGGGAGGAAAGAGCCGGCGGAACGTTCACCCCCCGCGCGCATGCATCTCCAGATGCGGGTCTTCCCGCAACCGGTCGATGCCGATCAACCCGCCCTCCCGCAGCCCGGTGCGTTCTAAGGCTTTCCGTTCTTCCGCACCACGATCGCGGCGTGCCGACCATCCGGTTTCGATCAACCGCCGCATGTCGGCAGCCGTGGCGCCGGCGCGGAGGGGCCGCCGCAGATCGGTGCCCGACGTTGCATACAAACACAAATACCACAGGCCGTCGGCGGTCACCCGGCTGCGATCGCATTGGGCACAGAAAGGCGTCGTGGTGGAAGGAATGATCCCAAACGTGGTGCCGTCGGGCAGCAGAAACCGCTGCGCCGGGGCCGCACCGCGCTCGGGAAGCGGCTCGATCATCCCAAAATGGCGGCTCAACTGCTCAAGCATCATGGCACGGGAACAGACTTTGTCCAAAGACCATTCATTCGCCCCTCCGACATCCATGTACTCGATGAATCGAACCTCCGCGCGATAGTGTGTGGCAAACTCGATGAGCGAAACCAGTTCATCGTCGTTGAATCCGCGAATGACGACCGTGTCCAGTTTGAGATTGGCAAAGCCGGCCCGGCCCACTGATTCGATGCCCTCGATCACCCGCGCGAACTCATCGCGCCGGGTCAATTGACGAAAGCGCTCTGCTCTCAGTGTATCGAGGCTGACGGTGACCCGATGCAGGCCGGCCTCATACAGCAGGGGCGCCTCTTCAGCCAATAAAATGCCGTTCGTGGTCATGGCAATTTCCGTGATGCGCCGATCTTGCAGCAACAACCGGACGAGGCGCGGAAGATCCCGCCGCAACAACGGCTCGCCGCCCGTCAGCCGCACCTTGTCGGCGCCCAGATCCGCAAAATACCCAGCCAAAGCCGCCATTTCTTCGAACGTCAGGACATCTTCGCGAGGAAGCCATACGTAGTTTTCTTCCGGCATGCAGTACTGACAACGCAGATTGCACCGATCCGTGACGGACAGCCGCAAACTTTTGAGCGGACGGTCGTAGGTATCGACGACGGTGGGCTGCGCACTCCGCACGGTCGACCTCACTTCTCGAGGCTCATGCGGCCTCACGGATGTTCTTCCACCCAGACCTCTCCCTCAGGCGTGTGCTCCAACTTCCAAATGGGAGTGATCTGCTTCAACTCGTCAATCGCCCATTGGCAGGCCCGGAATGCGTCGGCGCGATGCTCGGCTCCGGCGATGATCAGGACAATGTTCTCACCGATGGCGATCGCTCCATACCGGTGGATGATCAACAGTTCAAGAATGTCGAACTCTTGCAGCGCCCGATCGCGGATCTCGCGCAGCTTCTTCTGGGCCATTCCTTCATAATGCTCGAACGTAATCCCATCGACATCTCGGCCTTTCGAGCGATCCCGGGCGATGCCGAGGAAGGTCGCAATACCCCCGATCCGCTTGGAGCGGCTCCGCACACGATCAAGTTCCTGATCGATGGAGAAATTTTCACGCTGCACACGGACAACCTGCGCATCATCAACCTGGTCTTCCACGGATGTTCCCCCGGCAAACGGCGGCAACAAGGCAATCTCGTCGCCGTCTTGAATCTCCGTCTCCTCGTGCGCAATCTCCTGATTGACCGACACCAGAACCTTCTTCTTATGGATCAGCTCGCCGATCGCCGGATAGTCGGCGTTGAGCAGCGCGACGACATCCTTCACGCGTCGGCCGTTCGTCAAGGTCAAAGAAAGAGCCCCTTGGTTACCCGCCAGCGACTTGGTCATGCCGAACAGTTTGATGGTAACCATTGGGATGCTCCTGGCCGATAGCGACTCGCTGGTCGCCTCAAAGGCGACATGATTGCTGCTCGCTAGACGCTGTTTGGCTGCTCCTTTATATAGATCCCCGACTTCCCGCCGGACTTCGAACGCAGGCACACTTCGCCAACACTCATCCCGCGATCGATGGCCTTGCACATGTCGTAAATCGTCAGCGCCGCCACTGAGGCCGCCATCATCGCCTCCATTTCCACCCCCGTCTGCCCCGTTGTCTTGACGGTGGCAAGGATGCCGATGGCACAGAGGCCGTCACGATTGGGTTGGGATTCTTCCTTGAAGGAGATATCGACGCTGGTAAGGAGGAGCGGATGGCACATCGGAATGAGATCGGGGGTCTTCTTGGCCCCCATCACGCCGGCCACTTGAGCCACCGATAAAACATCACCTTTGGCGATGTTGCCTTGCTGGATCTTCCCCAGCGTCGCCGGTTGCATGAGGACGGTCGCTTCCGCCGTCGCCACCCGCTCGGTCGAGTCTTTGGCGCTGACATCGACCATCCGCGCACGACCCGACTCATTGAAATGTGTAAACTCAGCCATTTCTCTCGATGAATCAGCTGGTTAGCTAGCGCCGGTCGGTGATTATAGGTGCCGGAAGAAACCCAGGTCAAGCGGAGGCTGACAACCTCCTCAATCGAGCGTGATCGCCGACGAGCCGTTATGAGGTCGGAGGAAGCCCGGTTGCCTTGAGTGCTTTGTGTACCGGAAACCTGCTACTCTGTCGACGATCTCGCCTCTAAGACGATCTGCCACAAAGGAGAACCGATGAGCCGGCTCAATTTGGACCCACTGATGATCTTTCCTGACGGATCGCAGCTCGTCATTAGCACACAGTGTTCACGAGAAGGACACTTCTCCTGCGCGCTCTATAGCGCCGTCCTTCGGCAGGACGACGGTGCAGCATTTCAGACCATCTCCCATCACCTGGCTGATGCCACATGCCTCGCTGCTCAGGAGCACGCCTATAGCTATGCCATCAGGCTGTACCCACATGCGGCTCATACCCTGAAGAAGCCGCCCTACCTCATATGGTCCGGCCCTCGGTCGGAGCCGGCACCGTGACTCCACACGGAGCGGAGCCACTGGTGTGTTCGGACAGACAGCCTTGCTCTCCCCAAAAGCCATACTCATCTCCCTGTCCCGTTCGTATCGTCCAAACGTTGAGTTGCTGGGCTAAACCGAACCCGGTCTCATGCCGGTAGCCATTTCACGAAGAAGCTGCTACGATCTTTCTTGTTTCATGCGGAGGGCCTCACATGAAACACGAGATGAGACGGCCCGTCACCGATATTGTTCTTAGCGAGATCTGATCGGAAGCCAGACCCAAGCCGCCCGCCGCGTCTTCGGCCGTTCCTTCCCCTCGTGAGTCTCAGACAATGTCACCATCAGAAGGAGGAACCCCATGGGTTCAAAAATTTACGTCGGCGGGTTGCCGTATTCCGCAACCGAATCTCAGTTAACGGATTTGTTCGCCGCACATGGAGCGGTAGAATCCGCCCGTGTGATCACAGACAAGTTCACCGGACAGTCCCGCGGGTTTGGTTTCGTCGAAATGACGTCGGCCGAAGAAGCGAAGGCGGCTATCAGCGCCTTGAACGGGTCCGAGATGGGCGGTCGGCCGCTGACCGTGAATGAAGCCCGTCCGCAGGAAGCCCGTACCGGCTCCGGGAACAGCGGCGGCCGTTTTGGCGGCGGACGCGGCAAGGATTTCGGCAGTCGCAACCGCTTTTAGCCGCGGATCTCTTCTTGCGAGGGGGGCCTTCGGGCACCCCTCGCTGTCCACCCTTCAATGTTTGGATATTCCCCACCGGCAAGAGTCACCTCGCAATAGGCGCATTGGCGAGCTGGTGGAGTGTGTCCGCTTGAGGGGGGAGCATTCATATAGTCTTGAACACGCCGGTGCTGATGTTTTGGCAGTGGCAGCCAACACGCGGGCATTCTTGCCACGCCTCATCGTCAAGGAAGTGCTCGAGAGGCGAATGCGATTCGTGCTGGGGAATCTCCTGGAAATCAAGAGTGGGTGTTCGCGGATTGTTCGGCGGCGCGAAGGCCACGAGCTGTTGGTTGGAACGGGATGATCTGCTTGAAGAGGATTAGCAGTCGTGCGGACGAGGCGGACGGCAGCAAACAATGCGCTGCATTGACGAGCAGATCAGGGCACTTGGGGGGCGGTCGCTGTGGGCTCCGCTGCACGCATTGAGCAACGGCCGTTCATCGAGGGGGGCCACCCCGTCCCTCCGGCTCCTTGACAGTCCGAAATCCAATCCCAGACAATGCCTCCATGCCTGAAGAACTCATTATTGAGCGCTTGGAGTTTCGCGGACGGTGCGGGGTGACGCAGGATGAGCGGGCACGGCCTCAGCCATTGGCCGTGGACGTACGCCTCGAATACCAATGGGAACCGTCCGGACGCCCCGACGATCTGGCACACACCGTCGATTACGCCAAAATCGCACAGCGCGTGGTGGATGTCGGGACGGAAAAGGACGCCAATCTGCTCGAGACCGTCGCGGAACGGCTGCTGGCCATGCTGTTTCAGGAGTTCCCCGTCACCCGCGTCCGCTTATGGATTCGGAAACTGCACCCTCCGATGAACCTGGTGACCGGCTCGGTCGGCGTCTCGATGGAACGCACCAAGGCCGACCAGCACCTTCGTCAATCCGACCCTGCGCCCGCCCGCTTTCTGGTCCAGCAACTTCCCCGGCTCCCCAGAGGGTCCGCACTGGATCTTGCGGCAGGCAGCGGCCGTAACGCCCTTTTCCTCGCGTCACAGGGATATCAGGTCACCGCCGTCGATCGCGATGCGGACGCCTTGCATCGCCTGTCCTCAGCCGCTCAGAGGGCTCGTCTCGCACCGGTGCAGACCACGGTGATGGACTTGGAACCGCCGACTCCGTGCGCACCGGACCTGGGACACAACCAGTACGAAGTCATTATCGTCTTTTTTTATCTGCACCGCTCGTTGTTTCCCTTGATCATCGAGGCGCTCAAGCCCGGCGGCGTGCTCATCTACGAAACCTTCACCATCGAGAACTATTTTCACCATCGGCATCCCAGGCGATGGGAGTTTTGTTTGGCCCACAATGAATTGCTGCGGCTGACCTCCGCCCTGCACGTCCTGCATTATGATGAAGGAGAGCACGAGGGGACCAGCTCAGCCCCGTCCTTCACGGCTCGGTTGGCGGCTCAGAAGCCGCCTCATCAAGGCCCTCCGGCATGAGTCAAGTCGATCTCCATCTTCACACCACCCATTCCGACGGAAGCTTGCCTCCGAAAGAAGTAATCGCCCTCGCTCACCGGGCCGGGGTCACGGCCCTCTCCATCACCGACCACGACATTACCACCGCCATCCCGGAAGCGACGTTGGCCGGGCACTCGCTCGGCATCGAAATCATTCCCGGCGTGGAAATCAGCTCGCTTGCCGGGGAATCTGAAATCCATGTGCTCGGTTATTGGCTGGACTGGCAGGACCCGCAACTTATTAGCCGGCTGGCCTCGCTTCGCGACAGCCGTCACCGCCGCAATCCCATGATCATCGAAAAACTACAGGCATTGGGCGTCGACATCACCTACGACGAAGTGCGGGCGCTCGCCGGCACCGAGTCTGTGGGTCGACCCCACATTGCCCGAGTTCTGATGGATAAGCAGGTGGTCGCCTCCGCCAAGGAAGCCTTTGATCGCTTTTTGGCAACCGGCAAACCGGCGTATATGCCTCGGGAACTTCCCACTCCCGCCGAAGCGATTCGGTGGATCAAAGATGCAAAAGGTCTTGCTGTCCTGGCCCATCCCACATGGGTCAAAACTGCGGAAGTCCCTCTCGCCGATCTGGTTCGCCGGCTGAAGACCGAGGGATTGGACGGAATCGAGGTCCATTACAGCACCCACACGCCTCGGCAGACCCGTGAATACTTAAGCCTCGCCAAGCAAGTGAACCTGCTTGTGACAGGTGGCAGCGATTTTCATGGTGTGACGAAACCGGATATTGAGGTGGGTCTCGGCAAAGGCGCCCTCCATGTTCCCGACTCCCTGCTGTCTCCACTCAAAGAGGCCGCGTCCCGGCTGCAATGAGCACAAGTCTGTTTCCCGCGTTTAATTGACTCCCCTTCGGTATCCGCTACACTGTGAACAATTTTTCCGCCGTCTTCCCCGATGTCGACTGCAACCAGCTGGTTCATTCAGTATGCCCTTGTCATCATGATGGGGATCTTGGCCGGCCCGCTGCCGGCTATGCTCCCTGCGGACCCTGTGCGGCCTGTGGGGCACGGTCGCTTGGCTGAGGCACGTTGATGCTCTCTCTCGTTTCTTTTCAATCCCGTCGCCGCCGCCGACCGGCTCTGGGCATATGTGGGGCAGAGATCAGTCGCCCGTCGTGATGGGCAAGCGATTCAGCGGCCCGCCGAGCACATTGGGACGGTATAAAATACTCAAGGAAATCGGACGCGGCGCGATGGGGGTGGTGTATTTAGGGAAGGATCCCACAATCCAACGCCTCGTCGCCATCAAAACGATGCGGCTCGATGGACTGGACGATCCATGTCAGTTCGAGCGAATCAAAGGACAGTCTGACCGGCTTGAGGTCGAACGAAGGCCATGCTTCCTTCCAGGGCAGGTTCGCCCACACAACGCCCCACATCAAGGCCAATCCAACCACCGACACCGCGCGGGCGATTCCGATTCCCGACGCTGCTAACCGTGCGCTGGGTCGCATCGGCCGAGCATAAAATAAACTCGTGCCGAAATCATTGAAAGGCGGGTTTTGCGCAGGGTGTCCTGACGCGGGCTCAAAAGGAAGTCATCACGGGGCACTCCTCGGACCGCAGCAACGTGATCAACGAGGGTCTTACATGTCCAGCAACTCAACCACACCCGATTGAAGATGGTAGAAGGCGCCTATAACCTTGAGCCCATGCAGCTTCGTGTAGTTGGTCATAATGGGATCTGCCGATCGGATTTGGTCGACGGTCTGTCTGACGTTCTGCCTGATTGCGTTGTGAATCAGATCGCCTGATTGACCTTTGGCACTGGCGACCGCGGGGAGGATAGGCATAATCAGCTGATCGATATGGCCGGCGGCATTCACGCCCTGAATCGAACGCTCGACGGCCGCCCGCACCGCTCCACAGTCTTCATGGCCCAAGACCATGACCAGGCGAAGATTCAGCTTTTTGACCGCATATTCGAGGCTTCCCAACGCCGGATCGCTCAGGGTATTCCCGGCAACACGCACGTCGAAGATGTCGTTCAATCCCTCATCGAAAATCGTTTCCGGAACAACGCGTGGGTCTGAGCAGCACAACACGGCCGCAATCGGGCGCTCGCCAAGCAACACGGCATCCCGCCGCTCCATGACCACTTCGGGGGCCCGCCGCCTGAGCTTCACGTAGCGCGCGTTGCCCTCCATCAACGTTTCCAGGATTTCGTCAGCATCGACCGCCTCGGACTCCGGGGGATCGGGAATCAGTTGTCCCATCAATCCAGCGCTGCACAAGGAGAGGCCGGTAAGCAGGAGGAAATTGCGGCGTGACATACGAAGCCCAGCGAACATGTCGTCGCTCCGTCGACTCAGTTTGGTAAGGCAGACAGCGGTGGTGCATCATGTCCAAGTGAATTGGGAAAAGCAAGTCGGTTTCATGACGGGTGGTGGCCCAGTCCGTCGCGTCACATGACGACATCGACGACCGTGAGTGTGACGTTTTGATCGCGGGGTGTGTGTCCCCCAAGGTCGGGCGGAAAGCACGGAGCCCAGGACCTAGGACGCTGAGCCAGAACAAGTTCCGCAGCCTAATTCTCGGGGGTTTCCACGATATGGTTTTCGAACCTGGTACAGCCCTCCGCCAAGAGCCGGTTGGTCAGCATCTCGCCGGGCCATTCAATGGGGAGATCGGCCGTAAACACCCACACGTCGGGAGAGGTCCAGACCGGTCCATGCTCCTCCGGAAGCTCGGGGTCGAACAGATCGGTCCAGACCGGCATGTACACTCCGTTTCCGCACTGGGTGTGCAAATGCACGATCGTGCGGGACCGTACCAGGGGGTCCAATTCCCGCCAGACGGCAGCGGTTTCATCCGCCAGGTGGTGAAGCCGCACCGCGTTCTGCGCGTCAAACATGGCATAGGCCGCATAGACAGGAGCTTCGATCGTGTCCGGCGCACGCGCCAGTTCCGGGCATTGCTCGACCAACCCTTCGAGAATCGCGCGACGGTGACGGTCTTCCCAGGCATCGGGCAGACCGGGGTCCGGCACGCCGATCACTTCAAACAAGAGAAACGCCGTGTTCTCGACGGGAGGATGCAACCGTGCCGCCACGGAGGGCGCACGCCGTGACTCGGCCACCGTCGCCAAATGGTCGTGAAGCAATTGAAGGTTCAGCATCTCCAACGTCGCATCGGTCAGTAGTCTGGACTCGACGCGAACGATCGTCCCCGCAGGCAGCTGCAAATGCCGATGCAGCAAATCCGCCGTCGCGATCGGATCGATCTTCAGCTTCAAAGGAGCCGTCAGGTTCGCTTGGAGCGGCAGCTCCAGGGCGGCGATCATGGCGTATGCCGGCTTTTCATCCTCGGGCCCATCCAGCATCAACGTGCAACTCGCCTCGGCCACCAGATCGAACAGCCACTCCGCCATTTCCTCATCGAGGGCGGCGAAGACCGTGAGCAGATCGTGCTCCCGTCCCTGTTCGAGAAAGGCCTGAAGCGTATCGATCGCGGCATCGGTGTCGCCGTGGTCGTGACGGCGGGCATTGATCAGGTGGATGAGATCCCGTGTGAGCGGATCCGGACGAGACCAGGCTAGCATCGCAATTCCCTCTGCGCCGGAACGACGAGACGCCCTTCTCCGCCCGGCAAAATCCATGTTGCCAAACTTTCCCATGTCGAGCAAGCGGGAAGGGAGTTCCCCGGCCCTTGCATCGCGAACCCGTGAATCCAACCGTCCATCACTCCCCGATCACCTTCACCAGCACGCGCTTCCGACGCCGACCGTCGAACTCGCCATAGAAAATCTGCTCCCATGGTCCGAAATCCAGTTTCCCCCCCGTGATGGCCACCACGACCTCACGGCCCATCAACTGACGCTTGATGTGCGCGTCGCCGTTGTCCTCCCCCGCCTCATTATGTCGATAGCCGGCCTCATGCGGCGCGACGCGTTCCAGGAACTCGTCGTAATCGCGCAGCAACCCCGGTTCATCGTCGTTGATATAGACACTGGCCGTGATATGCATGGCGTTCACCAAGACAAACCCTTCGCGTACCCCGCTTTTTTGCACCGCGGCCTCGACCTTCGGTGTGATATTGAGATACGCCCGTCGCGTTGTTGTCTCGAACCACAGCTCTTCGCGAAAGGATTTCATGGAAGCGCCGATACGTGAGCGCGCATTCTGCACACTGGTCGCGGCAAGATTCAAGTGGGCCATCGGCGTGAGGAGTGTCGTCCGGAGGACGCCGGGGATTATAATGTCATATGCCTCGTCCTGCCGCTTCCCATCCGCAACTCTCGCGAAACGCTCTCACGGTCTTGCGCCAGCGTTATCTGGCCAAGGATGACGACGGGCGACTTATCGAGTCACCGGCCGATCTCTTTCACCGCGTCGCCGAGGATATCGCGCGTGCAGATCGGCGGTATCCGCGCAGCACGCGGGTTCCCCATCTCGCACGGCAATTCTACGATCTGATGGCCTCACGAACCTTCTTGCCGAATTCGCCGACGCTCATGAACGCCGGGCGGCCGTTACAACAACTGTCGGCCTGTTTTGTGCTGCCGGTCGATGATTCCCTGGAATCGATTTTTGAGGCGGTGAAGTACCAGGCTCTGATTCATCAGTCCGGCGGAGGAACGGGGTTTTCCTTCAGCCGTCTTCGCCCGGCTGCCGATCGAGTCTCGACGACCAACGGGTTGGCATCGGGCCCCGTCTCGTTCATGCGCGTGTTCAACATGTCCACCGACGTCATCAAACAGGGCGGCACGAGACGCGGCGCCAACATGGGCATCCTGCGGGTGGACCATCCGGACGTGCTGGAATTCATCGCGCTGAAACAAACCCCGTCTGAGATGACGAACTTCAATCTGTCCGTGGGAGTCACCGATCACTTCATGGACGCCGTCCGGCGTCGCCGCCGCTATGCGTTGATCAATCCGCGCACGGGGGAACCGGTGCGCCGCGTGCCGGCGACGCTGGTATTCGATCGGCTGGTCGAGGCCGCCTGGCAAAGCGGCGAACCGGGTGTCGTCTTCCTCGATACCATCAATTGCGCCAATCCCACTCCGCAGTTGGGATCCATCGAGGCGACGAACCCCTGCGGCGAACAACCGTTAATGGATTATGAGTCCTGCACGCTCGGATCGATCAATGTCGCCCAATGTCTGACCACCATCGGACGCCGTCGGACCATCGATTATGAGCGGCTGGCCTCGGTGGTCGATCTCAGTGTCCGCTTTCTGGACAATGTCCTGGATCGCACCCGCTTTCCCTTTCAGGCCATTGAAACCACCACGATGCGGACGCGGAAGATCGGGCTCGGCATCATGGGCTTCGCCGATCTGTTAATTCAACTCGGTATTCCGTACGATACCGAGGAGGCCTTGAAGACGGGGGAAGCGCTGATGCACTTCGTCCAAACGCACGCCCACGCGGCCTCACACCAGCTGGCCCAGGAACGCGGCGTCTTCCCGGCGTATCCGGGCAGCCGTCTTCAGACACTCGGTCTTCCTCGGCGTCACGCCACGGTGACCACCATTGCCCCGACGGGCACGATCAGCATCATTGCCGGCTGTTCTTCCGGGATCGAACCCCTGTACGGCATCCGGACCATACGCACGATCATGGGAGACATTCGTTTGGAAAGCTTGCATCCCGAGTTTGTCAACCAAGCACGTGTCCTTGGCCTGCCGATCACCCGGCTGCGCGCCGAAGTCGGACGGAGCGAATCCATTCAACACCTGACGCAAATCCCAGCCGAAGTGCGTCGAGTCTTTGTCACCGCTCACGATATCGAGCCTGCCCATCATGTGAAGATGCAGGCGGTCTTTCAGCGATTCAGTGACAGCGGCGTATCGAAGACCATCAACCTGCCCATCACCGCGACGCCCCGCGACGTCGCTGGTGCATTTCTTCTCGCGCATGAACTCGGTTGCAAGGGCGTGACGGTGTACCGTTCCGGCAGTCGTGCCCATCAGGTCTTAGCCTGCTCCCACGTTCAGTCCTGTTGACGCGCCAGCGACAACGGCGCCGGTTTGTCCTCACAAATTGACAGCCCCAGGGGTTGGTGATAAGTACTTTCCTGGCCTACTCGACCGAGAAGGCTCGACACAGGGAGGTGCCAGATGTTCGCTCTAGCTGGAGGCCCGCCGCATGCCGAGAGCCCGCTGACATGGAATGTGTTCTTTGCCCGTCAGCCGGAACCGGATTTGGAATTCACGGAAGAAGAACTGGAGCAAACTGCCAACGTGCGATCATCGGCTCCCATGAAGCCGCCGAAACAATCCGGGGGACGCCCGCTCTTGTGGATCCTGCTTCTCATCTTGGTGGGAGGCGGCGCATATGTCGCGATGGAACCGGAGCTGATCACCGACGTTCTGGGACCGCTTCTCGGCGAATCACCCGCTCCTCCGGCGCACCCGCCAGTGGCCATGACACCACCGCGTCCCGCACCCGCCCCCGGTGCACCGGGAAACCCGTCGGATATGACGAGTTCAGCGCCGACTCCGCCTCCCGTGCCTATGCCGCAGGGAGGAGCCCCTTCGTCGGTCCCGGCGCCTGCTCCGGGTGCCGGTATGCCGGCAGTTCCTACGCCAGGCACGCCGCCGATGCCGGCGAGCCCGGCAACTCCCCCCATCGTGGCGACGCCGCCCCCCCTGTTCGGAGAGGGACAGAAGGTGACCGTCATGATGCCGCCCGCCACTGCGGGAGACACGGTCACACTCATGCAGGATGCCGCCGGTTCGAGGCCGGGCCCCGCCGTCCGTGTGGGTTCACCATTGACGATTCTCGACGGAGATTTGCAAAGCACCGGATGGGTCTATGCCGTTCGCAGCGACGACGGCGCCAAAG
>CAYQDJ010000023.1:0-37810 GCA_964416255.1 uncultured Nitrospira sp.
GGAGCGCGCGACGGCGGTCAATGTGACCGGCACGGAACGCGTGGCCCGCGCGGCAGCGCAACTGGGCGCGCGCTTAGTGTATGTCTCGACCGATTATGTCTTCGACGGTTCTCAGCGCGAGCCCTTTCGGGAGCAGCACGCTCCCAACCCGCTGAATCATTACGGCTGGACCAAATGGCGAGGGGAACACGCGGTGCTCTCCTCGGGCGCGAGGGCCTTGGTCGTGCGGACCGCCTGGTTATTCAGCCGGCATGGGAAAAATTTCGTTACATCGATCATGCGGGCGGCGCGGGAGCAGTCTGTGTTACACGTTGTGAACGATCAACACGGTTGCCCCACCGCGGCCGGTGATTTGGCCCGCTGCCTCGCGGCCCTGGTGCAGCGGGATCTCACGGGTGTCCTGCACGTCGTCAATAGCGGCAGTTGCACCTGGCATGCGTTGGCCGAAACCATTGTGAAGGAAATGGGCCTTTCCACTCCCGTGGTGCCGATTACCACCGCGCAAGCCGGCCGTCTGGCCAAGCGTCCTCCGTATTCGGTGCTCAACATCGATCAACTGGCAGGCTTGGGCCTCACGCTACCCGATTGGCATGAGGCGTTGCGACGCGTCATGCGACCCGAGCCCTCCTGCTCGCCTGGTCCGAGAATCGATTCGTGCCCATGACTCTGAGCATCCATTATTTATTGCCTTGACCACATGGTGGTCGGATGTCTCTAATAAGAAAGAGTTCCGATGTCTAAAATCTCTTCGCGTGCGAAACAACCACGACCGATCAGACCGGGGAAGAACTCCCACCCCGCAGTCCTCCGCAACATTCGGCTGTTGGCCACGGATGTGGACGGCGTCTTGACCGACGGCGGAATGTATTATGGCGAAACGGGAGACGAGTGGAAGAAGTTTCATACGCGAGACGGGATGGGCCTGAAGCTCCTGCAAAAGGCCGGACTCATCACCGCCATCGTGACCCAAGAGCGGACGAAACTCGTGGCCCGGCGGGCGGAAAAACTGACGATTCCCGAATTGCATCAAGGCGTCATGGACAAGTTGGCGGTCATCCGCGAGATGGCGACCAGATACGGATTGACCCTCAAGGAAGTGGCCTATGTGGGTGATGACGTCAATGATCTGGAGGCGCTCAACGCGGTGGGGTTTTCCGCGGCTCCCGCCGACGGAATGCCCGCGATACGGGCAGCGGTGGATTATGTCTGCCGCAAGAAGGGGGGAGAAGGCGCACTCCGGGAAATTATTGACATGATGTTGGAGGCCCGCGCGTCCGTGCGGAAGGCCGGGGGCGCTACGCGTACAGGCGTGAAATGAAAAAAACAGGCGCGACGAACAGGACGAATGTTCGGCCGGCCCTGGTTCGCCGAGGGCCCGGCTCGCGAGTGTATCCCGTCATCATGGCGGGCGGCAGCGGGACGCGGTTTTGGCCGTTGAGCCGCCATTTGTTCCCGAAGCAGCTCTTACGGATCGGCGGTGAGGACACCTTGATTCAACAGACCATGCGCCGGATGTTGGGCTGCGCGCCGACGCGGCAGGTGTTGATTTCGACCAACGGTCCGCAAGCCGAATTAATCAAGGCCCAGCTCGCAGACTGGAAAGATGATTTGCACGACAATTATGTCCTGGAACCGGAGGGGCGCAACACGGCGCCAGCCATCGGGCTCGCCGCCTTGGAAGTGATGCGGCGCGATCCCGAGGCGGTGATGTTGGTGGTTCCGGCCGACCATGTGGTCACGGGCCAGCGGGAGTTTGAAACGGCGGTGCGATTGGCCTCTCAGCTTGCCGCCGAGGGGTATCTGGTCACCTTTGGAATCAAGCCCATCAGGCCTGAGACTGGGTATGGATATATTCGGCCCAACCAGAAGCAGGTGCTGGGCCGGTTGGGCCGCCTGAAGGGGTTTCGGGTGCGGAACTTTGTGGAGAAACCCAACGCAGGCAAGGCGGCTCAGTATCTGAAGGCCGGACAGTATTTTTGGAACAGCGGCATGTTTGTCTGGCGGGCCGCCACGATCCTGGAGGAAATCCGCCGCCATCAACCGGCACTGGGGAGGAAGTTGGATCACATTTGGGAGCTGAAGCAGGGCGGCGCCGCACCGGAGGCCGTCGATTCTGTATACCGCACGATGCCGCTGGTGTCCATCGACACGGGGGTAATGGAAGTCTCGTCCAAAGCCGCCATGGTGCCCGTGTCGTTTCGGTGGTCCGATGTCGGCAGCTGGGGAAGCTTGGATGAGGTAGCTTCCCAAGACGCGGGCGGCAACGTCATCACCGGGCGGGTCGTGGATATCGGCAGCAGTCGGTCGATCGTGTACGCCGATCGGCGGGTCGTGGCCACCATCGGGCTCGAGGACATGGTGGTGGTCGACACGCCGGACGCCACGCTGGTTTGTCCGAAGTCCCGCGCCCAGGAAGTGAAAAAGATCGTCGAGGTGCTCAAGCAACAAAAGGCGCCTGAGCATTTGGAGCATCTGACCGTGCAACGGCCCTGGGGATCCTATACGGTGCTGGAAGAAGGACGGGGCTTCAAAGTGAAACGCGTGACCGTTCATCCGGGCAGCCGCTTGTCGCTGCAGTTGCATCACCAGCGGAGCGAACATTGGGTGGTCATTGCGGGGACCGCTCGGGTCACGCGCAATGAAGAACTGTTCGATCTTCAAGTCGGCATGAGCACGGCGATTCCCGTCGAAACGAAACATCGGTTGGAGAATCCGGGGCCGAACACCTTGCACATTATCGAAGTACAGAATGGGCCGTACCTGGGTGAAGACGATATCGTGCGATTCAAGGATGATTACGGACGAACCGCAAAGCAGTGAGGCGTGATCGGTGAAGGGTCAGCTCTTCGCCGACTACGCTGTCCACTGTTCAGCCTCACAGGAGCCGATCAATGGGATTGTTTCGCGAATATGATCTCCGCGGTATCGTGGGGAAAGAACTCACGGAAGAGCTGGCCGAGCAGGTCGGGCGTGCCTACTGCACACATGTCAAGGAGCGCCCTGTCTCAACCGTGACGGTCGGGCGCGATGGCCGGCTCAGCTCACCCCAGCTGCACCGGGCGCTGGTCCGCGGCCTGTTGGCGGGCGGGTTGAATGTGATCGATATCGGGATCTGTCCCTCCCCGCTGCTGTATTTCTCCCTCTTTCACCTGCCCGTAGACGGTGGCATCATGATTACTGGCAGCCACAATGCCGCCGAGTACAATGGCTTTAAGATCTGTGTCGGCAAAGACGCGATTCACGGTGAGGAGATTCAAGCACTTCGGCGAGTGCTGGAGGCCGGTTCGTACGTGTCGGGCGCGGGGCGTCTGTCCGAGCATGCCATCATTCCGGACTATCTCGCTTATGTGAAGCGCAGCTTTGCGGACGTCGACGCTTCTCATCTGCATGTCGTCATCGATTGCGGCAACGGGGCTGCCGCGCTGGCGGCAAAAGATGCGTTGGAATTACTCGGTTGCACGGTGACGGGTCTGTTTTGTGAATTGGATGGACGGTTCCCGCACCATCACCCTGACCCTACGGTCCTCGAAAATTTGTCCGATATCAGGCAGGCGGTGACAGAACATAAGGCCCACGTCGGCATTGCCTATGACGGCGATGCCGACCGCATCGGGACCATTGATGAGCAGGGGCAGGTGTTGTGGGGGGACCGGCTCATGGTGGTGTACGCGCGCGACATCCTGGCCGCCAGGCCGGGCAGCACGATCATTTCGGAAGTGAAGGCATCCCAGAGCCTGTATGATGACATCGCGGCGCACGGCGGCCGCCCGATCATGTGGAAGACAGGTCATTCGCTAATCAAAGCGAAGATGAAAGCGGAATCGGCCGTTCTGGCGGGAGAAATGTCCGGACACATGTTTTTTGCCGACCGGTATTTCGGCTACGACGATGCGATCTATGCCTCCTGCCGCCTGGTTGAAATTTTGGCGAAGCAAGCACGGCCATTGTCGGCCTTGGTAGCCGATTTGCCGGCCACGGTGGTGACGCCTGAAATTCGTGTCGACATGCCGGACACGAGCAAGTTCCAGGTGGTGCAACGGGTTCAAGCCCAATGTGAGCGGTACCTTCAGGCGAAGACGGCGCTTGGGCCCGAGAGATTGACCCTGCGGGAGGTGGTCACCATCGACGGCGTCCGTGCCGTCTTCGAGCAGGGATGGGGGTTGATCCGAGCGTCCAATACTCAGCCAGCCCTGGTGCTCCGCTTCGAGGCCTGGTCCGACGACTCCATGAAGGCGATTCGAGACGTGATCGAAGGTGAACTCGCTGAAGCCCGACGCGGCTTGGGGGTCTAACTCCTTCCTCAGACGCGCGAGGCTAGCATGCGAGGGGTTCTGCGAAGTGTGCTCATTGGGTATAGTCTTCTTCTCGTCATGGCCGTCACCGACGCGGCGGGGGCGGAGCACGCACCGCAGGCGCCGCGTCCGTTTCAGACGGGTGAGCGCCTGACCTACGACATCTCCTGGTTGAATATCACCGCCGGGACGGCCGTCATGGAAGTCTTAGCGTCGCAGGCGGCCGACCACCCGTCGGTCGCAACGTTGCTGACGACGGCGCAGTCCAGGCCGGCCATCACGAAATTCTTTCCCGTCGATAATCGCGTGCAGTCGGCAATGGATCTTGCGGCGTTGGTTCCGGAGCACATGACGTTTCGCCGGCGCGAAGGGAAAAAGAAGGAGGACATCGAGTATATTTTCCATCACCAAGCGGGCACGGTGACGGCCGTCCGAGGAGGCTCGACCGAATCGATGCCGATTCCGCCGGAGACGCAAGACGTGATCTCGTGCCTCTATTATGTCCGTAGCAAGTTGCCGATGCAGCCCGGCGCGTCGCTCACCATGAACGTGTATCACGACAAGAAGAATCGGCACGTCGAAGTGCGGGTCGAAACCATTGAGCAGATCAATGGTCCGTGGGGCAAGATGGATGCGGCACGGGTGCTGGTGATCATGCCGTTTCAGGGGATTTTTTTGAACCAGGGGAACATCCGTGTGTGGTTCACCACTGATGCGCGCCGAATTCCCCTGCGCATGAAGGCCCGAGTCATTATTGGGTCCATTGTGGCCGATCTCGTCGGCGGAATTCCTGAAATTTCCGCTGCCAAGTGACGATCAGAACGATGATTGCCCGAGCATGCTGAAACCGGTATACTCCTCTAATGAGACACCCATTTCCTCTTACTTTAAGCCGATTTATCATCCGCGATCAAGCGGGGCATCCAGGCGCAACGGGAGAATTTACCAGTCTGCTCTCCCAAGTCGGCTTGGTCGGCAAGTTGATCACCCAAGACCTCCGGCGCGCCGGCCTCATTAATATTCTGGGATCCACGGGAGCCACGAATGTCCAGGGGGAGACGGTCCAGAAGCTGGATCAGCTTGCCAACGAATCATTCCTAAAGGCGTTTCAACATAGCGGCCTTGTCTCGATGCTGGCTTCCGAGGAAATGGAGAAGCCGGTCTCCTTGCCGGAGAACTGGCCTTCCGGCAAATACCTGCTGTTGTGCGACCCCCTTGACGGCTCCTCTAATACGGATTGCAATATGCCGCTCGGCTCCATTTTTTCCGTCCTGCGGCATGAGCGGACCGACATGCCGACGGAGCGCGAGCTGTTGACCAAAGGCGTCAAACAGATCGCCGCCGGCTATCTGCTATTCGGGTCCAGCACGATGTTGGTGTATACGGTGGGCAAGGGGGTTCACGGGTTCACGCTGGATCCGGCCATCGGGGAATATCTCCTGTCGCATGAGAACATCCGGATCCCCGAGCAAGGAACGTTTTACGCCGTTAATGAGGGCAACCGTGACAAATGGCCGCCGGGCACGCAGCGGTATATCGAGTTCCTGAAAGTCCGCGATCCGGCCACGCGGCGTCCTTATAGCGGTCGGTACAGCGGATGCCTGGTGGCGGATGTCCATCGCATGCTGCTCGCTGGCGGACTCTACCTCTATCCGGGCGAGATCGACAAGCCGGAAGGAAAACTGAGGCTGCTGTACGAAGCCAATCCGTTGGCGTTCGTCCTCGAGCAGGCCGGCGGCAAAGCCAGCACGGGGTTGGCCCGCATTCTCGACGTGGAGCCGAAGACGTTGCACCAACGGGTCCCGTTGATTATCGGGAGCCCTCGTGACGTAGAAACCGCGGAACAATTCATTCAGGGCCGGGTGTAGCGGCCCACATTCACGTTTTGTCTTTGGGAGGAACCGTCATGGGAGATCGCGTACAAGAAATTTTAAGCTGGTATGGCAGCGACAATGCGGGGACGAAGACCAACCTGGCGCGCCTGCTGCGCTCGGGGAAATTGGCGGGCACCGGGAAGCTGGTCATCTTGCCCGTGGACCAAGGGTTTGAGCATGGACCGGCGAGAAGCTTCGCACCCAATCCGGCCGGCTACAATCCGCAGTATCATTTCCAATTGGCGATCGATGCCGGCTGTAACGCCTATGCCGCCCCGCTCGGTTTTCTCGAGGCCGGCGCCAGCCAGTTCGCCGGACAGATTCCCTTGATCCTCAAGCTGAATAATCACGACGTGCTGCATGACGAAAAGGACCCGCTGCCGTCGGTGACCGGCAGCGTGCAGGATGCGCTGCGTCTGGGATGTTCCGCCGTCGGATATACCATCTATCCGGGTTCGGCGCATTGCACACGCATGTACGAGCAGTTGCAGGCCATCGGACACGAGGCCAAAGAGGCGGGTCTGGCGCTGGTGGTGTGGTCCTATCCCCGTGGGTCGGCGCTCAGCAAGGAAGGCGAAACCGCAATGGATGTCGTCGCGTACGCGGCACAAATCGCGGCGCAACTCGGGGCGCATATCATCAAAGTGAAACTTCCCTCCATGCATTTGGAGCAGTCGGCGGCGAAGAAGGTGTATGAAGCCGAACAAATTCCGATCAAGACCCTGGCGGAGCGAGTCCGGCATGTGGTGCAGAGTGCGTTCGACGGCCGGCGCATCGTCATCTTCTCCGGCGGGGCGAAGAGCGAAGACAAGAATGTGTCCGAAGAAGCTAGGGCCATCCGGGAGGGTGGCGGCTTTGGGAGCATCATCGGTCGGAACTCGTTCCAGCGCCCGAAGGGGGATGCGATCAAGTTCTTGCACACGATCATGGGAATCTATGCCGGGGAGATTCAATGAGACGTCTGTCGGCGGGAAGGCCTCATGACGCCGTTTGACGCGCGTCCATCAGGGCGCGGCGGACGCAACTGGATAGTGGCCGCGACCTTGCTCACGGCCGGTGTCATCATCGGGTTTGTCGTGGCCTCCGACCTCGGTTGGCTCAACACCGGCCACGCGGTGCCGGAAGTTCCGGCGCCGATGCCCCGGCCGGTCGTAACGGCTCCTCAGCCGGTGCTGTCCGGTGCCGGTGGGCAGACTTTTGTGGAAATTGCCAAGGCGGTCAAGCCCGCCGTTGTGAATATTTACGCGACGAAGACGGGACGGGCCGAAGGGTCCCCGGCGACGCCGTTCGATGATCCGTTCTTTCGAAAATTCTTCGGGGAAGAATTTTTTCGGCGGTTTGAGCAACAACCAAAAGAGCGGAAGGAACGGGGCCTGGGGTCCGGGGTCATCGTCGACGCCAAGGGAGTGATCATTACCAACAATCACGTGGTCGGCAAAGCGGATGAGATTCGGGTGACCTTGTCGGATAAACGCGAGTTTAAAGCCAAACTGATCGGCACCGATCCAAAAACCGATATCGCGGTGGTGCGCATCGAGGCGGCCGGACTGCCGACAGTTCCCTGGGCCGATTCCGACAAGCTGGAAGTCGGCGAGTTCGTGCTGGCGGTAGGGAACCCATTTGGCCTCACGCAAACCGTGACCCTGGGCATTGTGAGCGCGCTCGGCCGGGCGGCCGGGATTGCCGAATACGAGGATTTCATTCAAACAGACGCGGCGATCAACCCTGGCAATTCAGGCGGGCCGCTCGTCAATGTGCGCGGGGAGTTGGTCGGCATCAATACGGCGATCTTCAGCCAAAGCGGGGGCAATATGGGTATCGGATTCGCCGTGCCCAGCAATATGGCGCAATCCATTCTGACGCAGTTGGTGCAGACCGGTAAAGTGGTGCGTGGATGGCTCGGGGTCTCGATCCAGGATCTGACCCCCGAGTTGTCCTCCCAATTCGGGGTGGGGGACATCAAGGGTGTGCTGGTCAGCGACGTGATGGACGACAGTCCCGCCAAGAAGGCAGGGTTCGAGCGGGCGGACGTGATCGTCGAATACGACGGCAAACCAATGGATTCGCCCACCCACCTGCGCAATGCCGTGGCGCAAACTCCGGTCGGAAAAAAAGTAGCGGTCAAGATCATCCGGGACAAGAAATCCAAGACGATCGACGTCACCATCGCCGAGCAGCCGAAATCGATGGCGCAGACCGGAGAGGAGGACGCCGGCGAGACGGCCACGCCGGCCGGCATCCTGTCCGCCCTGGACGTCCGCGAACTCAACGACGAACTGGCCAACCGATACGGACTCAAGACCAGCGAGCGCGGGGTGATTGTCGTCCGCGTCAAGGCCGGCAGCGCGGCCGAAGAGGTCGGGGTTCGTGAAGGTGATCTGATCGTGGAAATCAACCGACAGGCCGTGACGTCTCTCAAGAATTATGAGCGGCTTGCCGGAAAATTGCCCAAAGACCAAGCGGTGCTGCTCCTGTTGAAGCGGCAAGGGCGGACCATTTATCTGACGCTTCGTCCGTAGTGCGATGGTGGAGTAACTGGTGCCTGCTGGTGGGCGCCAGAAGAGAGAGGATGTCGCGGTATGGTCCCTCGTGCCATATTCATCCTTCTCAGTGCATTGGCCGGCATGGTGTTGTTTATTCGCGCCGACGATGCCGGCGGATTGTTTGGGGCCTATGGGTTCGGGATTGGAGCGGCGACCGGCGCGTTAATCGTGGCCGGCGAATATGCCTTACGGACCTTTTCATTCGGAATTATCGTCGGGGGGACGATTGGGCTGGCGGTCGGGCTCCTGCTGACGGGTCTGGTGGAGTGGGTCGGCGGCGAGATCTTTGATGTGCAAACGTTCCTCTTCCACATCGGAGGTTTGGTCTTTTTGCTCGGGTTCCCGTACCTGGGCCTGGTCATCGGCGCCCGTTTTGGCGAGGAGCAGTTGCCCGGCCGGAGGCCGAGAAATGCCGAGATCCAAAAGGCTGAGAGTAGCTTAAAGGTGTTGGATACCAGCGTCATTATCGATGGGCGTGTGGCCGATCTCTGCGAAACGGGATTTCTGGAAGGCACGTTCTTGGTTCCACAGTTTATTCTGAACGAATTGCAGCATATCGCCGACTCCTCCGATTCCCTCAAACGGGCGCGCGGGCGGCGGGGGCTCGACATCCTCAACAAGATTCAGAAAATGGCCGATCTAGACGTGCGGGTGACGGAAGAAGACTTTCCGCATGTGAAGGAAGTCGACGCGAAGCTGGTCGTGCTGGCCAAGAAAGTCGGGGCCAAGATCATCACCAACGATCTCAACTTAAATAAGGTGGCCGAATTGCAGGGCGTGCGCGTTCTCAATATCAATGAATTGTGCAATGCGCTGCGACCTGTCGTGCTTCCAGGGGAGACTATCCGCGTCTTTGTGTTGAAGGAGGGCAAAGAAGCCGGCCAGGGGGTCGCCTATCTCGACGATGGGACCATGATTGTGGTGGACAACGCCCGACGTTATATCGGCCGTAATGTCGATGTGATCGTGACCAGCGTACTTCAAACCACCGCCGGCCGGATGATTTTCACCCGCCTGAAGGAAGAAACGGAGCGCGAGGAGTTGCAAGTCGCTCGTGGTTAACCGCACCGCCGCCCTCGTCCCGGCCGCCGGACGAGGGCTCCGGATGGGCGGCCCGGTGCCCAAACAGTTTCTCGCATTAGGCGGCGAGCCCCTGATCGTTCATTCTTTGAAGGTGTTGCAGTCCTCTCCGGACATCGACCACATCATTCTCGCCGTTCCCTCCAGCGAGATGGAGTATTGTCTCACGCATCTTATCGCACCGTACCAATTCAGCAAGGTCCATAAGGTCGTGGCCGGCGGGCAGGAACGGCAGGATTCCGTCCGGCATGCGCTTGAAGCCGTTGATGAAGCGGTCGAGGTGGTGGTGGTGCACGACGCCGTCCGTCCGTTTGTGACGGACCGGATGCTGCAGGACGTCGTGGCAGTGGCGAGACAGAAAGGGGCGGCGATCATTGCGTTGCCGATGAAAGACACGGTGAAGGAAGTGGGGGCGGACCGGGTGATCGAACGCACGGTGGATCGGCGATCATTATGGCTGGCCCAAACGCCGCAGGCCTTTCGGCGCGATTGGCTGGTGGCGGCTCATCGGAAAGCACACGCCGAAGGCCGACATGCCACGGACGACGCCTTGTTGGTCGAATGGATCGGACATCCGGTGTCTGTCGTGGAGGGCAGCGGCGACAACATCAAAGTGACGCGACCGGAGGACCTGATTATCGGCGAAGCCATCATCCGCTCGCGTCGGGACCAACCCTAAAGGAGAGGTATGGCCAGAGGACCACGCGTGGGCTATGGATATGATGTCCATCCATTGGGGCCGGGGCGCCGCCTCATCTTGGGAGGGATTGAGATTCCGCACAGCACGGGGCTGCTGGGGCATTCCGACAGCGACGTGCTGGTCCATGCGGTGTGTGACGCGCTGCTCGGGGCGATGGGCGAGGGCGATCTCGGGCGGCACTACCCGAGTTCTGATCAGCGGTATAAGAATATTTCCAGCCTCAAGCTGCTCGAGGACGTCGCCTCCAAACTGACCGGCAAAGGATATCGAGTGGGCAATCTCGACACGGTCATTGTCGCGCAAGCGCCGCGGCTCGGGCCTCATCTGGCCGCCATGGCGAAGCAGTTGGCCGATACCCTGAAGGTCGATCCCAGTCAAATCAACGTGAAAGTGAAGAGCGGGGAAGGATTGGATGCCGTGGGGAAGGAAGAGGGAATGATCGCCCATGCCGTCTGTTTGATTGAGCCGGCGTGAGCGTCGTAAGATACCGATCATGTTGAAGGCCATCCGCCAGGATTTACAGGCCGTGTTCGATCGGGATCCGGCAGCCACCAGCAAACTGGAGGTGATTCTCACGTATGCGGGATTCCACGCGCTGCTGGCCTATCGTGTGGCTCATTGGCTGAAGAGCCGCCGCGTGCCGTTGCTGCCACGGGCGATTTCGCAGATTGCCCGCTGGTTGACCGGCATCGAAATCCATCCCTCCGCCAAGATCGGCACGGGGTTTTTTATCGACCATGGGATGGGCGTGGTCATCGGTGAGACGGCCGAAGTCGGCGACTTTGTCACGCTGTTCCAGGGCGTCACGCTGGGAGGGACGGGGAAAGAGCGGGGCAAGCGACACCCGACCCTGGGCAACCATGTCGTGGTCGGAGCGGGCGCCAAGATCCTCGGAGGCATCAGAATCGGTGACAATGTGAAGATCGGCGCGAACTCCGTCGTCTTGAAGCCGGTTCCGGCCAACTCGACGGTGATCGGTGTCCCGGCGCGCATTATCAAGTCTCAAGGTGAACGTCTTCCGGACGCGACCATGGACCATACGAACCTGCCGGATCCCATTCATGACCGGTTTTCGGCACTGGAGCAGGAGTTGATCGAACTCAGGAAGAAGCTCGAAAACCGCGACCCGCAACTGCCGTTTTAGTTGCTCTCACCGTTCCTCCGCCGCCCCTCAAAACCACTTGGATCCCTTCCCTCGCTCCTCTTTCTCACTCTCCAAACGACGATCGCCTCGCCGGAATCCCACACACGCGGCAGCACACCCCCTGTTCCGTCAGAGTTCTGTTGAGCAACGGCAGGTCACGTTCCTTGCATAAGCGAGGCGAAGCCCCGCGCAGGGGACCGCTAGTAATCCACGCGGACCAGAAACAGGCCTTGAGGCGGAGCCGTCTTTCCCGCGGCGGACCGATCCCGCGCGCCCAGGATCGTGGAGATACTGTCGGGCGCACGGGTACCCACTCCCACTTCGACGAGCGTACCCACGAGGGAGCGCACCATTTGCTTCAAAAATCGGTCGGCATAGACTTCAATGTGCAGACGATCGCCATGGCGAAAGACGGCCAGGCGCTGGAGACGGCAGACGGGGTCTTCATTCCCCGTGGGCTGTGTTTCAAACGAAGAGAAGTCATGGGTGCCGATGAGAGCCAGGGCGGCTTGATTCATGGCGGCGTCATCCAGCGGTCTGTGGACGTGCCAGCACGCCTGTCGATCGATCGTGGGGCGTTCCGGACGATTCAGGATGCGATATTCATACAGTTTTCCGATCGCCGCGTATCGCGCGTGGAAGGCGTCGGGCATGATCGCGGCTGCCCGCACGCACATGGTTTCCGGGAGGTGGGCGTTGAGCGCGCGGGTCCATTCCCGTGGGGTCAGCTCCCGCGCGGTGCGAAAGCTGACGACTTGGCCCAGGGCGTGAACCCCGGCATCCGTTCTCCCGGCGGCGACGACGGTCAGGTGTGTTTGCGTGAGTCGCTCGAGGGCGGTTTCGACCGTTTCTTGGATCGTCGGACGATCGGGTTGACGTTGCCACCCCGCGTAGGCCGTGCCGTCGTACTCTAACGTCAGTTTGATGGTCGGCATAGAGCCGGCTCGCCAGGACGCGTATGAGGCGTCATCGGAGCGTGGCGCTGTTCTTCAAAAACGCGAGCACCCCGTGGAGCAGCGATTCTGCCACGTCTCGAACGAAGGCGGGTTTGCGCAACAACGTTTCTTCGGCCGGATTGGAAATATAGGCGATCTCCGCCAGAATGCTTGGCATGCTGGTATAGCGCAGGACGTAGAACGGCGCCGTCTTCACCCCATGATCGTCCAGCACATAATGGCCGTTCATGCGCGCGACCATCGCCTCCTTGGCGGTCCAGGCCAACTCCAACGAGGACTCGATCTTCTTGGTGGTCAGAAGATCGGCCACCAGATATTCCCACCCCACGCCCGTGCTGCTGAGCGGGGTGCCGTTCTCGCGCGCGGCGACTTCCAGCGCCCGCTGATCCTTGGCTTCGCCGAAGTGATAGATCTCGATCCCTTTCACGGCGCGCGACGGATGAGAGTTGACATGAATCGAGACGAAAAGATCCGCCCCGTGGCTGTTGGCGAATTTTGCCCGTTCTTCCAATTCCACAAACACATCGTGCTCTCTCGTCATCAATACCCGCACACCCGGCTGCTTGCTGAGCAGGTCGCGAAGCTGTAATCCGACCTTGAGCGTGATGTCTTTTTCCTCGGTATGACGCAGGCCCCGCGCGCCCGGATCTTTTCCGCCATGGCCGGGATCGATCACGATGGTGGTGTAGCCCTTGGCCGGCGGGGCAGACGGTTGGATCAGCGGAACCCCGACGGGTCCCCCGGCGGCCGGCGCGGCGACGATCGGAAGGTCGGTGGGTTCAATCGGCGGAGTCACGTCCACCACGAGGCGGGGAGGATTCGACAGCGTAAACTGTTTGTAGGTCCGAAAACCGGACCTCGGCCACGACACCACGACAGACGGTGTGTCGTTCTGGACGATGCGAAAGGGGGGGGGCACCGTGCCGTCCTCCGTTTTGGCCTGCGCCGATGTACTCATGGCGGCGTTGCGGATCGCAATGATGACGCGGCTGGGATCCGCGCCTCGGCGTTCCACGATCTTAGTGGGGCGGTCCAAGTCGATGACCAAGCGAGTTTTCTCCGGGCCGGTCAGGACACGAAAGTTCCGGACGATGGCGGGTAGGATGGCGGATGCGGTCGAGGAGATCGGAGCGGTCTTTTTCTTGGGCACCATCCGGCGGCCGTGGTCCTTACGATCGTGCTGAGGAGCGGAGGCTGAGGATCCCCATCCCTCCGCGGAGGCCGCGAGAAGGCCGAGGCAAACCAGCAGAACGATGAACAGGAAGTGGGCACATCGTGGAGGTCGTGCGTCCATGATTCTCACTGAGTGGGGGGATGATGATGTTTCTCAGATGTCCGCTGTCTTGTCAAGGGTTTGCCGGAGTTTGGCACCTCGGCACACAGGTTTGACAGCCGAAGTCACCCCACGGTAGCGTGCCCCTCATGCCGATGCATCTGATCATCGACGGGTATAATTTACTGGGGCGCCTGGGACATTTATCGGGGGACATCGAATCGGAGAGAGAATCCCTGCTTGCCGTCTTGGCGGTCTATCGTTATCGAAAACCTCATCCCATCACCATCGTGTTTGACGGCTGGCAACAGGGTCGTCCGATCGAAGGACGGGAGCATCGGGCCGGCGTCCAGGTGATCTACTCCAAACGCGGCGAGCGGGCGGACCAGGTAATCCAACGCCTGGCTGCCGAATACGGAGCGGACTGTGCCGTGGTAACCTCGGATCGAGAAGTCGCGCGGTGGGCCCAGGCGTCGGGTGCGCTGGTGTTGCGGGCTGAGGAATTTGCCGTCAAGCTCCGGGCCTCACCAACCGGCGGCGCGGCCGCACACAAAGAACTCGACACACAGGACGACGAAGGGCGCCCTCGTGATCCAAAGAAAAAGGGAAATCCCCGCAAGCTGCCGAAAGCGCTTCGCCAACGTACGAGACAACTCAAGCGATTCTGAACAGCCGTCTGGCGTTCGTGGTGGTCGCGGCGGCGAGCGTCGCGACCGTTAGCGCCGGTTCGTCGGTTCTGACGGAAGCAAGCCGTTCGGCGACGCACGCGACAAAGGCCGGCTCGTTTCGTTTGCCGCGGTGCGGGACGGGTGCCAGATAGGGACAGTCGGTTTCAATGAGGAGGCGATCGAGCGGAACGGCTTTGGCGATGTCGCGAAGCGCCGAGGCATTCTGAAAGGTCACGATTCCGGAAAAAGACAGATAAAATCCCATATCGAGCGCCGCCTGCGCCAACCGGTCATCTCCTGAAAAGCAGTGGAAGACCCCGCCGATCTCCGAAGCCAGTTCTTCCTTTAAGATGGCAATCGTATCCTCCTGGGCCTCCCTGGTGTGGATGATGACGGGGAGCCGGAGCTCACGCGCGAGTTGAACCTGCTCGCGGAATCGTTCGCGCTGGTCCTTGGGCGAGGAGTGGTTGTAGTGGTAGTCGAGGCCGATTTCTCCGTAGGCGACGACCTTCCGATTGGCTGCCAGCTTGCGAAAGACGCCATACCAGTCGTCCCCAATGTGCTTCACCTCATGGGGGTGAACTCCGATGGAGGCGTACACGTCAGGATGCCGGTCGGCAAGTGAAACGGCCGCCTGGCTGGTCGTCAAGTCGCATCCGATGGTCACGAAAGCTTCCACCCCGGCTTCCCGCGCACGGGCGATCATCGCGTCCCGATCGTCGTGATACCGGGCGTCGTCGAGGTGGGCATGCGTGTCGATGAACATGGCGAGGCATCCTAACACGAGTCTTCATCCCTGACGAGCCTCTTGTCAGGGGCGAAGGAGGGTGGTTGACATGGAATTCGCACACGTGATACATGCAACTCACTTGCAATATGAAATCTCGAGACGATCACTCCATTCTGAATTCCCTGAAAGCCGGTGGGAAGAAGCTCACCAAGCCCAGGCAGGCGATTCTGGCCATTTTGGAGCAAAGCCTGTTCCCCGTGACGGTGTCCGAGATCGCCGGCCGGCTGATGAAAGCGAAGGCGAAGGTCGATCTGGTCACCGTCTATCGAAATGTGGCGATGCTGCAAGAACTGAGGCTGGTCGATCCGGTCGGACTCCATGAGGGGCATATGCGGTACGAGGTCCGTCACGGCCGCGAGCATCATCACCATATCCAGTGTCGAGGGTGCGGACGAATCGTCGACCTGATGCTCTGTCCGCTGAAGAAGCTGACCCAGCTGATCGAGCGACAGACCAAGTTCGCCGTGGACAGTCACGTCTTGGAACTATTTGGATGGTGTCCGCAATGCCGGTAACGGGTCCCCCATCCCACGGGCTGCTCCGAATCGGGCTGGCGGCAGTTTATCTAGTGCTGGCTCTGGCGCTGAATCCGCTCCTGCTGCAGCATGAGCTGGCCCTTCCAACCGATGTGCAGCACAGCGAGTCGGATGTTTGCGCATGGCTCGACCATGTGGCCGGAACGTCGCTGCAGTCACTCTCTCTCGATCTCACGGTCGCCGATCATCGTGCGACCGTTCATCTGCTTGCCCAGACCCCGCTCCGAATCGTCTTCTTCTTTTTTGATCCTTCTCGCGGTCCCCCCGTTCTCCTCTAATCCACCGTCGGTCCATCGTATCGTGTGCGGAAAAGAGTCGGGCGCCTGCCTGGTCGTCCTCCCATCGGCGGACGCTCACGGGATCGGGCTGTGCTTCCACGCTTCCGTAGCGCTGTGTGGTCTCACGGGATCGACGACGGGACGGGGAGCCAATGGGAGGCCATAACCGGCTTCAACGTGAATGAGGAGGAGGGGTTACGAGATGTGCAAGTGGATCCTGCTGGCGATAGCGGCATTGGTGGTCCAAGCGGACCTGGCGCGGGCTGAGTGGTTTGTGGAGGGTTACGGAGGATACTCGGTCCAAAACGATTTCCCGCTGCGGCGGACGATCACGGAAGGTCTGACTTTGGGGTCCGGACATCATGATCACGACGGTCACGACGATGATGATGATCATGACGATGATCACAATGGCCACGCCAAGGCTCACGATCTGACGAAAAATCTGGGTATGGTGAATCGCATTCTGGCCGGCGTACGGTTTGGTCAGTGAGCCGATTCGGCACCCTGGCTCGGAATGGCGGTGGAAGGGTTGTACCAGCGGGCTTCCTTTCGTCGCCAAGCCGCGCAGGAGCGGGAAATTGAGGTAGAACACGGCCATTACCTGAAATCGATTCGCACGAGGTCTTGGTGGGGCCCGGGCGGGCCGGCATCTATGGCGGGTTTGTGAATGTCATGGTGCGATATCCAGGATTCTGGCTGCAGCCATATGGCGGAGCCGGCATCGGGGCGCTGCACGCCTCGTTGTCGGATGGCGGATTCGGCGGTCTTTCGACGACGAATTTTGCTTGGCAGGCGTTCGCCGGCGTCAAGGTGATGGCGACGGAACGGCTGGCGCTGTTTGCCGAGTATAAGTGGATCGGGGCGGACTTTTGGCAATCGTCACCGACCAGGTCGGCGGGAGCGGATTTCCGATCGGGCAATGTGGTGGCCGGTGTGAGTTGGCATTTTCGGTAACGCCCGCGCCGGGTGGGAGTCTCACGCGAACCGGTGCCCGCACCGGCCGTCGCGGGGTATCCGGACTCACGCCCTGTGGGCTGTGTAGGGTGTCTGTGCTCTAGGCAAGACGGAGCGCGCCATGGTCGTCGCAGTGGGTGCCATGGGCAAAGTGCAGGTGGCTGCCGACGACATAGTCCACATGGTCGCCATGAGGAATGGCTTGATGCCCGCAGCCCGCTCCGTGGCGATGGCCGCCCTCATGTTCGTTGCAAGCGTGTGCCGGGGTGCAGGCAGCCGGATTCTGGCCGGTGACGGAGAGCGCATGCTCGTCCACGTGGTCCCCATGGATGTGGTGCAAGTGGCCGTCGTGGAGATAGTCGGTATGATCATCATGGGTGACGGCCTGGTGTCCGCAGTTCGTTCCATGCTGGTGGCTATGATGGTCGTGGACTGTATGGTCGCTCATGACAGGACTCCTTCCGGAACGTTGGTAAGAGTCAATGACGTATGGTGAGTGTAGACGGTTTCTCGTATGGGGTCAACGAGCGGCGTCCGGGAATGATGGGATTGGGTTCGGCGACTCCGGGAGTGTGGCACCGATCAGCGGAGGACCTAGGTCATGAGGCGGGATTCAGGCCGGGCGGGGCATAAGAGACTCAGCCAGCTCGCACAGGAGCCCTTCGGTTTCATCCCATCCGAGACAGGCATCGGTGATGGAGACCCCGTGCGCCAACGGTTTGCCCTGCTCCCAGGTCTGTCTTCCAGGATGGAGATTGCTTTCGAGCATGATGCCCATGATCGACTGGCGACCCTCGCAGAATTGCCGGAGGACTTCCCGCGCCACCAAGCCCTGGCGTCGGTGATCTTTGCTGGAGTTGTCGTGCGAACAGTCAATCATGATGGGACGGGCGATGCCTTCGCCGGCCACGGCCGCCTCGGCCCGGGCCACGTGCTCGGCATCATAGTTCGTTTTGCCGCCGCCGCCGCGCAGGACAATGTGCCGGTCCGGATTGCCCATCGTTTTGATGATCGAGGTCTGCCCTTCGGCATTGATGCCGACAAAATGGTGCGGCGTCCTGGCGGCGACCATGGCGTTCACCGCGACCTGCAGGCTGCCTTCGGTGCCGTTCTTGAACCCGACCGGCATCGACAAACCGCTCGCCATTTCGCGATGAGTCTGGCTTTCCGTGGTCCGGGCGCCAATGGCGGTCCAACTGATCGAGTCGGCGACGTACTGGGGGCTGATCGGATCGAGCAGCTCGGTGCCGCAGGGCATTCCCATGTCGTTGATTTTGAGCAAGATCGTCCTCGCCAATTCCATGCCGGCCGCGATATCACAGGTGCCGTCCAGATGAGGATCGTTGATCAACCCCTTCCATCCGATGGTCGTTCGAGGCTTTTCAAAATAAGTCCGCATGACGATCAACAGCCGGTCACGAAGCGCATCGGCGATGGGTTTGAGTTTGGCTGCATATTCATATGCGGCAGCGGGGTCATGGATCGAACAGGGCCCGACGATCACCAGAAGCCGCTCTCGATCCTGTCCGTGGAGGATGTGTCGAATTGCTTCTCTCGTGGCGATAACCAGGGCCGCCGCTTGATCAGAAATCGGCAGTCGAGTCTTGATCGCGCGAGGCGCCGGCAGGGCCTTGATCTCTATGACATGTTGATTATCGATTGGTCTCGGCATCGGAGGGTGGTCCTTTCAACTGCGCGGGCGCGGCTCAATTTAGATGAAGCCCAACCCATGAAGACCCAAAAAGATAGCGAATTTGCCCGCAAAAGTCCACTCCGGTCTTTTCCCGGCCCGGCAGACCCGTCGCGGCCGGTCCCACTCGCAGCCGTCGGACACTCAATTGACAGGTGTCGAAGGGCTGTGCTACTACCGGCCCCCGTATGATGTCCCTTGCCCAGATCAAGCGATTGCTGCTGCCAGTCGTGGGACCAGGGTTGGTTCTTCTGCTGCTGGTCATGGCGCCGTTTGCGGTGGCTCTTGAGGTTCACCACGAACTGGCGGAGGCTGATCACGACGGTCATGAACATTCCGATTCGGACCTCTGTCAATGGGTGCAGGACCATACGGCGAATTCCCTGCAAGCTGATCACCCGCCGTTTCAGTTCTGGCTAATTGTTGTTGGATACAAGGATTCCCCATCCATAACCCCTGTGGCGGCCAGGCTGTTCTCGGCCGGATCCCCCCGCGCTCCCCCCATCTCCTAATCTTCCCTCACAGCGGAGAAGCTGCAGACGTCCGCTCGCGGCAGGTGACCCTGCGTGGTATCGCGTGAGGTTTCGCCGTGAGCACGGCTATGACAAACAGGAGGTGGCGGAGAAATGAAACAGCAGGGCACGCCCCTGATCGGAAGGGGGATTGGGTTAGTGTTAACGGTGTCGCTTGCGGTGACAGTGGTGCCTGACAAGGGCTGGGGTCGCTCCGGCGACGACCATGCCGGCCACGAGGAACATCGGGAGCCGGTCTTAACCATGGATCAACAAATCGCGGCCATGGAAGCGCAGCTGCGCAAGCTCCGCAAACAGGCGCATGAACACCAAGAGGACGGACGCCGCGCGCCCGCCCGTCTCGCGCAAGCGACTGCTCCGGATGAGGGGGCGCCTGGCCCCCCGGCCGAGGTGCAAGGTGCGACGGGAGCTACGGGTGAGACTGAGCCGCGCGGCAGCAACACCATCGAGAGTGCATTTCCCGGCGTGCAGCTTCCGACGCGTCCCAAAGACTACATCGGACGGTCCGGCGCGCAGCCTATGGACGCCCCTCGTGACATGCTGGAATCGGAAGATCCGCAGAAGGCGGCCGCGATTCAGCGGCGGAGTTTGATGAGCCGCTTTAATCCGGCCTTTGGCCTGGTCATCGACACGGTGGGCGGCTATAACCAGCGCACCAGCCAGCTGCAAGGTTTGGAACACGATGCCGGCGCAGCGGTTGGGAGCCGTTGGCCGTCGGGATTCTACGCGAACGTTCGAGATGTGGAACTCTTCGCCGCCGCGGATATCGACACCTTTGCCAGGGCCTATGCGGTCATCACGGCCCATCCGGAATCGCTGATCCGCGGCGACGAGCATTATGGGAGTGCGGTGCCGCACGTCGAGGAAGCCGCCGTTCAAACGACGTCGTTGCCCTATAACCTGTCGATTCGAGCCGGGCGGTTCTTTGCGGATTTCGGCTACATCGGGCGTCGTCACTCGCACGATTTGCCGTTTATTGATCGGCCAGGGTCCGTGGCGCAAATTTTTTCTGAAGCCCAGGCGGACGGGGTGGAAATGACGTGGCTCGCGCCCACGCCGTTCTTTCTCAAATTCACTGCGGCCTATGCGAGCCGCTTCGGTGAAGTCGTGCACGACCCGTTGAGCTTCTATAATCAACAACCGGTGCAAGGCAATACGTTTTTGGGCAAAGTGACGACGTACTACGATATCAATGATGATCATAATATCGAAGTCGGCTATTCGATCGCCCACTCGGACTACAGTCGTGCCGTGCCGGGCGGATTTATGCCCGAGCAGTTCTTACTCCCAACGGTGGACGGACATGCGCATGGGTTCGTGCCCTCCGGTCCCCGGCTGACCCGGCGTATCATGGATGTCGACTTTCATTATCGCTGGTATCCGCTCGGGCGCGGGCAACGTCAGAGTCTGTCGCTTCATGGTGAAATTCTCTATGATACCGGGCAGGGTCGGCGGGATCCGATCGGCAACATCCGTCGACAAGGGGCCTGGGGCGGCTACTCCTACCTCGAGTACCGCATCAACAAGCAATGGCGGCCCGGTTTCCGATTCGATTATCATCAAATGTTGTCTGAGCCCGAACTGTACGACAATCCCTTTACCGGGCTGGAGGGATCGACGGCCAACATTACCGGACGGCGGACCGATGTGCGGACCTATTCGCCGTACCTCACCTATTACTTGAGCGAGACCAACCGGCTCCGGCTGCAGTACAACCGAGTGTCGTGGGGCAATGCCACGGACACGAACATGGTGCTGTTTCAGTGGACGGTCGTGTTGGGCAGTCATGTGCATGGATTTACAGAACGTGACTAACGTGATTCGGCGCCAGTGGGCGGTGTTGTGCCGGTCTCTGGGGACGACGGGAATCGCTCTCCTCTGTCCGGTCATCCTGGGCATGGGAGAGCGGCCCCCCGTCGGCCAGGGCGGCCACATGCAGGTGGTGGCCTCAATTCCAGATTTGGCCGATCTCACGGCGCGAATCGGGGGAGAATTGGTGCGGGTCGAAAGCCTGGCCCGCGGGGTCGAAGATCCGCACGGCGTGCCGATCAAGCCCAGTTTCTTGCCGAAGCTCAACCGCGCCGACGTGTTGGTCGTGATGGGCATGGAGCATGAACATGCCTGGCTGGATGCGTTGGTGGACGAAGCGCGGAATCCCCGAATTCTGCCGGGAGGCGCCGGACTGATCGACTGCTCGGTGCATGTCTCACCCAAGCAGGTTCCGACCAATCTGTCACGGCGGGAAGGCGAGGTTCATCCGGACGGCAACCCGCATTACAATCTGGATCCTGAAAACGGCAAGCTCATGGCCCGGGCCATCGCCGAAGGGTTGGCGCGGGTCTATCCGGAGGGGCGGCCTCGGTTCGAAGAGAATCTCCGGAGCCTGGTCGCCTCTCTCGATGCGCGGATTCGCGACTGGATGACGATGGCCGCTCCGCTCAAGGGAGTCAAGTTCGTGTCCTATCATCAAGACACCATCTATTTTGCGGATCGCTTCGGCCTGGTGGAGGTGGGGCAAATCGAACTCAAACCCGGGATCGAGCCGACCCAGAACCATCTCGTGCAGCTGGTGAAGAAGATGCAAGCGGAAGGAGTTTCGATCGTGATTCGAGAACCGCAGTTCAGCGAGAAGCTTCCCCGCCAAATCGCGCAACAGGTCGGTGCCAACGTAGTGAAGTTTCCGATCATGGTGGGCGGGGCTCCCGAAATCAAGACATTCGAGGACCTCATCGAGTACAATCTCCGCGCGCTGTTGGCCGCCGTCGAGCGGTCTCCAGCCTCTCCCCGGGCCGGTTCCCCTTAACGGACTCCGGGAGGGACGCAACGCACGCTTCCCCCGTCGGCGTATCCGGACGGGATAGACCGACGGGCCGATCCGCATGCAGCCATTTATCCGCCTCAATCAGGTCACGGTCGGTTATCCGGAACAAGTCATTCTTCGATCACTGACCGTTGATGTGATGCCCGGAGCGTCTCTTGCCATACTGGGGCGAAACGGCTCCGGCAAGAGCACGTTGCTCAAGACCTTTGCCGGGATCGTGCCGCCGCTTGCGGGACAGATCCGTTATCATGGACTTCACGGAAACAAGAATGTGGTCTTCGGGTACGTGCCGCAACGCGGGAGCCTGAAGATGGTCTTTCCGCTGACCGTGCGGGAAGTGGCGGAGATGGGGACATACGGCCGAGTCCGCTCAGGGCGGCGGATCGGCAGAACGGAACGAGAGCGGATTCAGCGCTGGCTCGAGGAGTTGGGGGTCGAGGGGTTGGCAGAGAAGCCGTTCCCGGAGTTGTCCGGAGGACAACAGCAGCGGGTGCTGATCGCGAGGGCGCTGGCGGCCGAACCCGACGTGCTCTTGCTCGATGAGCCGTTGGCCGGCGTGGATCCGCTTTCCGCCGATGCCGTGATTGCCTTTCTCGGCAAGCTGTCTTCGTCGTCGGAGCGCGCGCTGCTCTGGGCCAGCCATCATTTGGCGGCCGTGCGACGGGTGGTGCGGGAGGCGGCCTGGATCGACGGCGGCGAACTCGTGCGTGGGCCGGTCGAGGCCATGTTGGCCCCGGAGTTGGTCCGAACGTATCTCCGTGAAGACGGATGGGTCGAATGAGACGGGCCTTCGAGAGCAGGGGAGAGGCGCATCGTGGGCGGGATTGAGTGGTTGTTGCCGGATGTCATCCTGCGCAATGCCTTTTATGGCAGCGTGATGGTCGGGCTTGTCGCGCCGGTGGTCGGATTGCTGGTCTTCATGCGGAACATGGTGTTCTTGGGGGTTGCCTTGCCGCAGATTTCAATGGCGGGGATCGCCGGCGCCATTTTCTGGCATGCGACGTTTCATCGGCATGGTGATCCGGCGTTGAGCGATTTTGTCCTTGCCCTGGTGGGCGCCTCGGTATTCACCACCTTGGCCATGGTGTTGCTGGCGGTGCTGGAGCGGAAAGGCGGCGGCCTGACCGAAGGGTGGATCGGGGTATTGTATGCCGCGGCCGGCGCCCTTACGATTTTATTGCTGGCGTCCGACCGGATTGCCGAAATCGGCGTCGTCGGTTTAATGAAGGGGGAGATTGTCGCGATCTCCGACCGGGAGCTGCTCATTCTATTTGGCGTCTATGCCGCCGTCGCCTTGACCGTATGGCTCTATTGGAAGGAACTGGTGCTCGTGGCGGTGGATCGGGATCTGGCGCTATCCCAAGGGAAGCAGGTCTGGCGGTGGGACCTGCTGCTCTTTGCCCTGCTCGGCGTGTCCATTTCGTTAGGGGTGCTGGTTGTCGGGCCATTGGTCTTGTTCGGATTTCTGGTGGTGCCGCCCATGATTGCGGCCCGCGTCGTCATCGGTATTGGGCACCTGGCTTGGATTGCCTCGCTGGTTGGAGGAGGAACCGCGTTCGTCGGATTTTATACGGCCCAACGGTTGGACTGGCCGACCGGTCCGACTGATGTGGCGCTGGTGTGTGTGCTGTTTGCGATGACCGCCGGCATTCAAGCCCGGCGGGCCATGTCTCGCCGGGCCGTCGCCGGCCTGCCCCCGTCTTCATCATGATCGCCCTGTGGTTGCTGGTGCTCGCGTCCGGCGCGGCCGGCCTGATGTACCAGGTGCTGTGGATGCGGATGTTTTCCCTGCTGCTTGGCAACACCGCCTATGCCGCCTCGGCGGTGTTGGCGGGGTTCCTCTTGGGGCTTGCCCTGGGCTACCTCCTCGTCGGGTCGCGGCGCCGATGGCTGGATGAGCCGCTGCGTCTCTATGCGGTGCTTGAATTCGGCACCGGGGTCTTCGCCCTCCCGATTCCGTGGCTCCTTCTCCACGGGCAACAATTCTATCCGGACGTCCGCGAGGTGTTGGAGATCTTCGGCTCCTCCTCCGGCATGGTGATGCTGGTGAAAACGGTCGCGGCGCTTGGCATTCTGCTGCCTGCGGCCATGTGCATGGGAGGGACCTTGCCGGCGTTGGGCGATGCCGTGATCCGGCAGTCGTCCGGCCTCGGACGTCGGGGCGGGCTCATCTATGGATGCAATACCGCCGGCGCCATGTTGGGAGGCCTCGCAGCAGGCTTCTGGCTTCCCGCGTCGTTAGGCGTGCAGCGGACGTATCTGCTCACAGTCGGGATCAATGTGCTGGTTGGGGCGGCAGCCTGGTTCTTGTCCAACCGGCCGCGTTTCAGAAGGGTTCGCGCTTCGATGCTCGATCGTATGGGTGGCTCCCGGCGCGTCATCCGGACGAGTGACCCTCACGCGGAGGACCGAGCCCGGGCGGTTTGGCGCGTCGGATTGCTCATGGCCGGGGTGTCCGGATTCTGTATCCTCGGACTCGAAGTGTTGTGGACGAGGATGTTTGCACAGGTGTTGCAAAACTCCGTTTACAGCTATGCGGCGATTGTCGTGACGGTCTTGGCCGGGTTGGCCCTGTCGGCGTTCCTCGTATCCTTCTCGAGCCGCTTCGGGCCTGCCGGGGCCGGCACGTTGATGATGACGGCCTGTCTGGCCGGCGCAGCGACGCTGGCCACGCCGTTTCTCTTCCACGCCAGGACCGGCGGCTTACAGTACCAATGGATGAGCGAGTCGTGGGCGTGGTATCTCCTGAAGCTCTTCGTTTTGGTGACAGCCGTGATCGGACCGGCTGTCGTTATCAGCGGCATGGTGTTGCCGTTGGTCTGGCGGCTGTGGGAGGCGGAGCCGGACCGGCCTGGATCGATTGTTGGGAAGACGGCGGCCTTCAATACGCTCTGCGGAGTCCTCGGCGCACTGACGGCCGGATTTCTGCTGTTGCCGACTCTCGGGCTCTGGCGGAGCATTCTGTGTCTCGGCGCGGTCTGGTTTGCCGCGGCGGTCTGGGGTGGCCTCCGATGGGCAACGCCCCCGCTCGGGCGAGGCGCGTCCATCGCCGGCTTAGCAGGCCTCGTCGCGGCGGGAGGACTCCTGCTGTGGGCCTCGCAGCCCGGTGCCTGGCCGCTGGTGCGGTTGGACCGGGGCGAGCAGCTGGTCGAGGTTCGTGAAGGCAGCCACGGGATTGTCGCCGTGATTGACCGCGATCAGGATCATGATCGCCGTGTGAAGGTCGATAATTTCTATACCCTCGGCGGAACGGCCGCTCGAGAGGATGCCTTACTCGAAGGCCAGTTGCCGCTGTTGCTCCATCCTGACCCGAAACGGGTCCTCTACATCGGCTCGGCAACCGGCATTCCTCCCTCGGGGGCGCTGCGCTTTCCCGTCGAACAGGTGGTGGCGGTGGAATTGATTCCGGAAGTGATCGAACTGGCGCGCCGTCATTTTCGTGAGGCGAACCAGGGAGTCTATGAAGATGCGCGGGTCCGGACGGTCGCAGCCGACGGGCGGAATTTTCTCTTGAGCACCAAGGACCGATTCGATGTCATCGTCGCCGACTTGTTCATTCCCTGGCATGCCGGAACCGGATCCATGTACAGCCGCGAGCAATTTGCCTTGGCGTCGTCCCGATTGACGGCCGGCGGGCTCTTCTGCCAATGGCTCCCTCTCTATCAGTTGTCGGCGGCGGAGTTTCAGTTGATCGCGGCGACGTTTCTTCAGGTGTTCCCCCACACGACCTTGTGGCGCGGTGATTTTTACCCGGATCGTCCGATCGTCGCGTTGATCGGCCATCAGGGAGGCGTCCCGATCGACCTGGACGGTTTGCAAGCTCGAGTGGCCCGTTTGAAGCAGGAGGCGGGCGCGGCGTCGTTGAAGTGGTTTCAAGATGTGTCGGTGGCCCTCATGTTGTATGCGGGCAATCTCTCGCAAGCCGCTGAGCGGTTTGCCGGCGTGCCGATCAATACGGACGATCGTCCGTTGCTCGAATATCTGGCTCCCAGGATCGTGGGCAGTCAGGGACCCGACGGCATGCCGGGGAAGCAGTGGTTCATCGGAGCCCCGTTGACCGCCTTCTATCGTCAACTTCATGCCGACGTGATGGAGCGGAACGATCCGATTGTTCCGAATCAAACGCTCGCTCATCGCGAGTACCGCATGGCCGGCGAAATGTTTTATTCGTTCAACGTGCTGACCGCCTTGGGGCAGCACGAATTGGCGCGGAAGACACTGGAACAGGTCGTGGGCCTGCTGCCTTCATCCCTCTCGGCGGGGGAGGGCCGGCCATGACCGGTGGACGAGGTTGTCTGTGTGTGATGATCGGCCTCTGGCTCACCGGTTGTGCGGAGCTGGCCGATCCGCCGGAAGAGGCCTATCCGGTACGCTCGTCCCCCCATGCGGAACAGGAAAAACGCCGGATCCGGTCCGTCGTCCTGCCGGTCGTCAATGCCACCGGCCGGGCGCTTCGTCTGGCTCCCGATCTCTCACTTGGTCTCTATGAGCCGATCGTCTCACCAAGAGACTCCGCCCCGTTGACGGTGCCCGACCTCGTCCAGGCCGGATTCATCCTGGCACTGGAGGAGACCGGTCGGCAGCCGGCCGGCCTCACCTGGATCAACGAACGGTTGCCCGAGGGACCGATCTCAATCGAAGCCGCCTGGCGCCTCGCGACCGACCAGCAGATGCCCGGCACCGTCGTTTGGATTTCGCTCACGGGCTGGGACGATCTGGCCTGGCGGCAGCGGTCGATCATCCGAGTCAGTGCGGAAGTCGTGCTGTTCGAACCGGGGCGGGCCGACTCCTTGCGTGCCAAGACCTTCGAGCGGCACCCCTTTGTCATTCCTCCTCTCTCCACCCTGGCACAGGCTGCCGGTCATATCGGGATGCGGCTGGCCTCCTTGGCGGTGTCCTTGCCGTGACGCTGGTGCCCTGACGCGCGCAGCATAGGAAGCCCTCTTCGTTACGAAGGCCGTGCCTCGTGCTATGATGCGCGCCATGAATTGGGACGAGACGCTGTTTGTGGCCATCAACGGGTTGGCCGGCCGCTCAGCCACGGTGGATCAGGTCTGTCTGATCCTTGGCGCAAGGAGTACGCTCTACCTGCCGGCCGGGCTGGCCATCGGATATTGGATATGGGCGAAACGCTCGGAGGCGTTGCTGGGCGGTCCCGTGTTGGCCGCGGTCGTTGGGATTTCAGATGTTCTCGGCGGCCAGTTGAAGTGGTGGGTGGAGCGGGTGCGGCCGTGCCGGGCGCTCGCCGAGACGGTCAAAATCGAACCGGGCGGCTGCGGCGGGTTGTACAGTTTTCCCTCGAACCATGCCGTGAATACGGCGGCGGCGGCCGCCTTTCTCCAGGTGCTCTATCCGAAGTCGGGCTGGATCAGTTGGCCGATTGTGGCGCTGGTGGGCTTTGCGCGCGTCTATGTGGGTGCCCACTATGTGACGGATGTGATCGGCGGATGGCTGATCGGGGGTTGCTGCGGGGCCGGCGCGGCCTGGATGCTCGCGCAGTGGCCTCGATTCAGGAAGCCCGCCCGTCCGGCTTGCGTGGTGAGGCGCGAGGACGCGGCGATGCGGTCTTAGGCCCACATCATTCATGAGCGCTTCTACTGCAACCGCCGAGACGCCGCTCCGACGAGAGCTTGGCCGCAGGGATTGCGCGTCCAAGCGGGCGGGCTCGCCCCTCGCGACCTCGACGTACTGTTTCAAGTATGCTTCGGCCGCTCGGGGCTACGCGCGCCAAGACACGGCCGCCTCACCATCTCGGCGGCGTCCGCAAACGTTGACGCGATGTATTCATCGCGTCGCGGACCTCGCTTGGCGTTTCGACGGTTTCGTCACGAACCGTCATGAATAATGTGGGCCTGGCGCCCGATCCGATGGAGCGCCCTCCACGCAGGCCAACAAGGCCGCTTGATACGTGTCCACGTCATAGCCGCGTCCGATCAACACGACCGCGGGGTTCGGTTCGTCCAATAACATGACCGGCGAGAGGGTCGGTTTCCCCGGCGGCGCGTACTGAAATTCCTGCAACTCCGGTTCGCGCGAACAACGAAAAAATCCCTTGGCTCGTTCCAGCTCCGGTGGAAGGGTTGCGGCCCAGTCGAGAAATTGTTGCCGATTGACGGGCCCCGGCAGGAACACCGTCGTGGCGATGGGGTGGTAGGGGGCACGCATCGTCGTCTTGTGCGCGCTCGGTTTCACGAACACGACGTTGGACTGGGTGGCGCGGGGAGTGGCTCGCGGAGCGAGCAGAGCCGGAGGATCAATCCGCGCGTGCGAGGTCTCCCACAGGCGGGCATAAGGATTCTGCTTGAGGACATTATCCTTAAACGTTTCCCAATGGCCGGGTACGTAGAGGTCGCGCTTATTGAGTACCAGCTCGTCCGCGCAGCGGATCGCCTGGGTCGTGACATAGGCGCTGGAATGGCTGCCTTCATGGGGGATCGGGTGTAGGAGTGCGATGACTCGCTCCAACGTCGTCAAGCGGGCCGTATAGAGATCCGTGACCGCATCGACGACCTCTGCCGGGTCGGCCAGGCCCGAACACTCCAGAATCAGCAGGTCGGCCGCGTGGTCGTGCACGAGCTGGGCGACGCCCCAGGACAGGTCTTCCTTCGTATCGCAGCAGACACAGCCGCCGGCGAGATTCATCACCTGCTCGGCCAACGTGCCGGCGCGCGGGCCGTCGATGCTGATGTCGCCGGCCTCATTCATGAGCACGCCGACCCGTCGGCCTTCCGCATGCCAATGTTCGAGGAGGCGCATCAGCAAGGTGGTCTTGCCGGCGCCCAGCGATCCGCACAGCATATAAAACGGAACAGGCATCAGGGGTTCTCCGATCCATCCGGTCGATCCGCATCGAATGGTGACGGTATTCTACCGAGCCGGCGTGGGGAAGGCTAATCGCGGTGGGCCAGCGCTTCCGGCTCCCGGTGCTGGGCCGCGAGCCTGCGCAAATCGCAATGGACGGCGTCGGGGTGACAACACTCGGTTTCCATCTGGATCGTCATGTGCGTGATGCCGAAGTCGGCGGCAATGCGTCCGCGGATCGAGCGCAGGAGGGCGTTGGTCAGCCCGGCATCGTCGCCGTCGACCAGCACGTGACAGGTCAACATGATGAGGCGCGGCTCCACCGCCCAGATGTGCAGATCGTGCACATTCTTGACCCCGGAGGTGGATTCAATCGTGGCGGCGACATGGGACGCGCTGATGGCGGGCGGCGTGGATTCCAGCAAGACGTCGAACGATTCCTTGAACAACGGCCAGGCCCCGTGGAGGATGGCGCCTACGACGAGGAGGCTCACGAGGGGATCGAGGATCGTCCAGCCCGTGTACAGGATAGCGGCCCCGCTCACCACCACTCCCAGCGAGACCCAGGCGTCGGTCAACATATGCCAGAACGCGCTGCGGATGTTCAGATCGTCTTCGGCGCCATGCTGCAGCAACAGGGCGATGCCGAGGTTGGCGAGGAAGCTGCCGCCCGCAATAACCATGACCCAGCCTCCGTCGACCGGAACGGGATGCAGGATCCGTTGGATCCCCACGAGCGCAATGCCGAGCGCGGTCAACAACAGGATGAACGAATTGAGCAGCGCCGCAATCACGCCGGCCCTGTGATAGCCGAACGTTCGGGTTTCGCTCGACGGCCTCCGGGTCACGATATGAGCGTAGAGGGCCAGAAAGAGCGCCCCCTGATCGACGAAGTTGTGCCCCGCGTCGCTCATGAGCCCCACGCTGTCCAGGAGCCACCCGCCGATAAACTCGCCCAAAATGACGACGGCGTTCAGAACCAGCGTCAGATACAGGCGTGACCGCATGTGTTCGAAGGAGGCCGGATTCGTCATGAGGCTAGTGTCGCATGCTCATCGGGGGACGGCAAGCATTCCCCCGCCGGCGACGGAGGGATCATGATTCCGGGACCGGTGCAAACTCCAAAAAATATTGTCTCGGCAGGAAGTGATGTTCGCGAATGAGTCGATACCCGGCCTCGGTCATGTCGGCGAGGGCCGTCTCTCGCGGCACGAGGTGCCGCTTGGGAAAATTCAGTTCCCCGGATCGTTCGTCCGCGTGGAAATCGATGATGGTGATGCGGCCGCCGGATTTCAGCGACGATCGGACTCTGCGAAAATAGTCAGGCCGTTCGTTGAGGTGATGCAAAGTGTTGCAGAGAAAAATCAGATCCACAGCCTCGTGGGGGAGCGAGGGATCGTCGGGACGCGCCAGAATAAACTGCGTGGAATAGGGGGCCGGCATGCGGAGAAAACTCTCTTTCACGAAGGCCAACATCTCCGGTTCGACGTCCACCGCGTAGACCATCCCGCTGCCCGTGACCGCTTCCGCCAGGCGGCGGGTGAAATAGCCGGAGCCGGAACCGATATCGGCGACCGCCATGCCGGGCTTGAGTTGGAGCGCCTCGATCACCTCGACAGGCTTCTGATACTCATCCCGCTCGTTGCGATCCAGATGCTCGAGATATTGTTTGATGTCATCGGGGCGACGATGGGCATGGTCCTGCGGAAACACGGGTCCGGCTGAGCACGTCAGGAGGGCAATGAGCAAGACAACGGCGTGCTTCATGGCTTCTTTGGCGGCAATCGCTCGCTGAGCACGGGGAACTTCGCCTGGCCGACCCCGAAATTCCCGCTCGCGGCATCGGCCGCCACCACTCGCAACGTGATGCCGTCGGGAGCGTCCGTCGGCAACGGCACGAAGAAGGGTGCTTCGAAGGACGCCTGCTCCCCGCCGTAGAACATTTGCAGGCGTTCAATGATCCGATCGCCGATCAACAGTTCTCCATAGATGTGCACTTTTCTCGAGTCCCAGTCGCCGTGCGGTCGCACGAACGCGCCGGACAGGGTGCGAACAGCCGCCCGCAGCATCACATCGTCCTTGGCGATCAGGGGTGAGCCCGGCTGGGGATGCTCGATCTGCACGATATACCCGTAGAGGGCGAGCACGATGCCGTCGTTGGTCATGTCATGGCCCGGAACGAGCCAGACCCGCTTCAATGCCCGTTGCGCGGAACCAGGATACGCCAATGGACCTTCGGCGGCAATGTCGACCAGGACCGGGTGGGTCAATTCCAATGTCGTGCTGAAGGCCGCCGACGCGCGGGAGCTGTACAACGGTTCTTCCATCATGTGCGGGGTCCGCATGATCTGATTTTGATCCCCGGCCTCCCCCTGCTGCAAGCCCGATGCGAGGATCAGTCCGCTGGCGACGTCCGTGATGGTCACTCGCGCGCCGCCCACCTCTTTGCCCAGCACCATGGAGCCATGGGCCACCACTCGGACGAGAATGGTCGTGGGTTTCGGGTCGTTCAGGTGTGGATCCGGAGGCGGCTCCTCCTCGAACTGGATCGCCGGGGCAGACCAAGGCGTGCACACACAACTCATGAGGAGAATCAGCAGCCGGAGCGTGGGACCAACCGAACTCATTTCACTTTGGTGCCGGGATCCACGTCTTCCACGATGGTGGCCAAGCCCCGGACCTCGCCGTCACCGGCTGCGAGGACCATGCCCTGAGATTCGATCCCCATGAGCTTGGCCGGCTTGAGGTTCGCGACAATGATGATGGTCTTGCCGATCAACGAATCCGGGTCATATTTTTTCCCGATCCCGGCGACGATTTGGCGCTGTTCCTCGCCGAGGGAAACGTGAAGCTTGAGTAGCTTTTCGGACTTCGGGACGCGCTCGGCCGTGACGACTTTCGCCGTTTTGAGCTGCATCTTCATGAAGTCATCGATCGTAATCTGGGCGGGAGCGGCCGGTATGGATGCCGCTGCTGCCGGTGCGGTCGTGGATGCCGGAGCTGCCGTGGCGGGTGATGCCTCTGATGCGGGATTCCCTGATGGTGGCGGAACGGATGCATTCACTGGTAGGCCTCCCTTCGATGGTGACGGTCTCGCCGGTTGACCGGCCGGCGCATGTTGAGCGGGATGGATTCGCGGAAACAACCCCGGGCCTTTTGCGATCAGGTGTTCCGCCAGCGGTGTCGCCCACTCATAGGCGTCGGGCGACAGCGGCTTGGAAAAATCGAGTGACAGGCCAAGCTGCCGGCTGAGTTGTTCGGCCGTGCTCGGCATGTATGGATACAGCAGCACGGAGAGCAGGCGCAATGCCCGGGCGGTGGTGTTGAGAACGGTCTTCACCTGCGGCGCCTGGTCGGGGTTTTTGGCCAGCTTCCAGGGCGCGGTTTTGTCGATGTATTCGTCGCAGAGCCGGACCAGCTGCCAGACGGCCAGCAGGTTGTCGCGAAGGTTCAACGTGCTGAATCCTTGCGCCATCAGGCCGGGCAGTTGTGCCGCCGTCGCCGAGATCCTGTGTTCGAGTTCGGAATGAGCCGGGGTGCCCGCCGCCGGGATCCTGGCGCCCGCATATTGTTCGATCATGGTGAGGGACCGGCTCAGCAAGTTGCCGATCCCGTTGGCCAGGTCGCTGTTGACGCTGGTGGTCATCGCCGATTCCGAGAAATCTCCATCCTGTCCGAATGGGACCTCCCGCAAGAGGAAATAGCGAAAAGCGTCGGCGCCGAACCGGTCCACCATGTGGTTCGGATCGACGACGTTCCCGCGGCTTTTCGACATCTTCTCGCCGTTCACCGTCCACCATCCGTGGGCAAAGATCGTTGTGGGAAGAGGAAGGTTCAACGCCATCAACATAGTCGACCAATAGACCGCATGCGTGGTGAGGATGTCCTTGCCGACCACGTGCACGTCGGCCGGCCAGTACCGATCGAACGAAGGCGGCTCGATCTTGTAGTGCAACGCGGAAATATAATTCACCAGCGCATCGAACCAGACGTAGGTGACGTAGTTCGCATCAAACGGCAATTCGATCCCCCACGACAAGCGGGACTTTGGCCGAGAGATCGACAAGTCTCCAAGCGGCTGCGTCTGAAGAAATCCCAACACTTCGTTGCGACGTGAGTCGGGACGGATGAAGGAGTCGGTCTTCTTGATGTGCTCGATCAGGCGATCCTGATACCGGCCCATCCTGAAGAAATAATTGTGCTCGCTAAGCTTCTCGACCGGGCGCCGACAGTCGGGGCAGAGTCCGCCGGCCACGTCCTTTTCGGTCCAAAACCGCTCATCGAACGTACAATACCATCCTGAGTACGAAGCTTTGTAAATCAGCTGGTTATCGTATAACTCTTGAAGATGTCGTTGAACAATGAATTGATGCTCGGCATCGGTCGTTCGAATGAAGGCGTCGTGCGAAATGTTGAGCCGTGTCCAGAGTTGTTGGAAGCGCGGTGTCAGCCTGTCGCAATGAAGCTGAGGATCAATGCCCGCCTTGGCCGCCGCCTGCTGCACCTTTTGACCGTGTTCATCGAGACCGGTGAGGAAGAAGACATCGCGTCCTCGAAGCCGCCAGTACCGGGCGAGGACATCGGCCGCGACGGTCGTGTAGGCATGGCCGATGTGCGGCACGTCATTCACATAATAAATCGGCGTTGTGATGTAGAAGGTCTTGGAGGCAGCCATGGCACGGTCGAAGATACCAGGTTGATGCGAGTGATTGCTAGGCAGCGGTGCCGGCAGGCGTGAGGGCCAGGGCCTCGCGGAGCCGAAGGAGCGTCGTTTCCAGGGCCATCTGTAAGTTCAAGTGGCGGGTGGCTTGTTGTTGCGTCCGCTCGATGTCGCTCAACAGCTCCACGAGCAACGTCACGTCGGCCCGTCGCGTGTCTTCTTGCAGTTGAGTCAGTTGCTCGAGATGGAGCAGATGATCATGGTGGCCTCCCACCCGAACGAGGACGAGATCGCGGATCCATCGTCCGAGCCAGTGGAGAAGTTCGTCGGCCCGGTCCGCCTTTGCCCAGGATTCCGCGGCCGAGAGAAGGGCCGTCGTGGAGGTCAGCGTGGCAGGCGCCACGAGGTCCAGACAATCGCGTTGCCGGGCGCGGAGGTCATCCAAGTCCGTCGTGAGGGCTTCTCCGATCCGTCCATCGGTCACGACGGCAAGGAACCGCGCATCGTCGGGTGGAATATTCCGTTTGAGGATCAGCGCGGCTTCCACTTGGGTGCGGGCCGGGGTCGTGAAGCGAAGCGATTGGCAGCGCGAACGGATCGTGATCGGCAAGGCCTGCGGCCGACTGGATATGAGGACGAAGAGGCCATGGCCCGGCGGTTCTTCCAGCGTTTTCAACAGGGCATTGGCCGCGCCGATGGTCAGCCGATCCGCGTCGTCGATGACGCACACCTTCCGCTCGCCCATCAAGGGCCGGTAGATGAATTGGTGTTCGATGTCACGGACCTGCTCGATTTTGATCTGGGGAGTGGCGAGTTCTCGGTCCGGTTCGATCACCATGACGTCCGGATGGATGTGCGATTCGACCTGGCGGCACGAGCGGCAGACTCCGCAGCTATCCGGGCGGTCGGCCGGCCAGGATTGATCACAGAACAGCGTCTGAACCAATCGGGTGGCGGTCAGGCGTTTGCCGATGGCCGCCTCGCCGTGAAAGAGATAGGCATGGGCCAATCGGTCGTGAGACAGCGCGGCCTGAAGAATGCTGATCGGCCGTTCATGACCGGTGATGTCGCGAAAAGGCATGAGGTCACCCTGGTTGAGCGGAGGGATTGTAGACAGGGGCCGCGGCGCTTGCAAGTTGGCCAGATCGTTCGACCGCTCGACGGGCGCTTACTGGAGAAGAGCGAGGATCCGGGTGATGCGATCGTCGAGCGACAGCAGGTCGCGGTTCAACTGATGGATTGGAGCCGCAATGCGCGGATCGTGGCAGAGTCCGACCACGAGCGCGTGGAGATGTTCGATGTACCCCGCGTGCAAAGCGGCCTTGCCCGGTTCCGGCACCAACGGGATGCCGGGCGGGATGATGATGAGGGTGGAGAAGAACCGGTTGGTTTCGTGAAAGCATGTGTCGAGGTACTCAGCCACGCCTTCGTCATCGACATCGGTCGCCCCGTGAATGTCCGCCAACGTGTAGGCGGCCATGTCCAATGGCGTTCGGTCGCTGATAAAACGACGCTCCGCCTGCTGCCACACATCGATGCCTGCGGACAACACGTCCCATTGGATCCTCAAACGGGTGGGAAATGGCATGGGCTGGGCCGGGTCCAATCCGTGCTTCCGAAAAATGTGACTGGTCTTCGTACGGAGGAATGGGCAGGAAGCGGCGTGACTCACGGCTTGCGCGAGGGTTGTCTTGCCGACGCGGTGGGCGCCGCAAAGGCCGATACCGGGAGTCATCGATCATTCACCGGAGCTTCAACTATGGAACTGTCTGGTGCGGGGCGCATCCTATGACAAGGTCCTTGTAATTACAAGGAAACGGGATGGGGTTTGTTTGACGCAGATGAGGCTTCGGACGCGCACCGGAATGGTGAGGGGGGCCTCTACGAATGGAACGGGTCCAAGATGAATAATTCTGCCTAACTCATTGAAAAATCCAATAAATGGCTTGCGACGACTCTCGAAATCTCTGTATGATGAGCCACCATGATATAGCGGGCGTCGTCCCAGCCGGATCCTATGTTGAAAACCGCCATAAAACGCTACTTTTTGACCGGGCTCCTTGTCGTGACGCCGATCTGGGGGACGGTCCTCATCCTGAAGACCCTGTTCGTCACCGTGGATGGGATTCTGGGGGATGTCCTCGCCGAAATGGTCCCGGGGTACTACGTGCCTGGGCTGGGCATTCTGACTCTGATTCTCCTGATTTTTTCGGTTGGCCTATTTGCGGCGAACTTCATCGGGCGGCAGATCGTCAAAGTGTGGGAGGATCTGTTGCAACGGCTTCCGATCGTGCGGGGGATCTACTCCACCTTGAAATCCATGATGGACATTCTGTCCTTTTCGGATCGCGGTTCCTATCGTCGCGTGGTGCTGATTCAATTTCCCAAGAACGGCCATTTCTGCTTTGCCTTTGTCACCGGCGTGACGAAGGGCGAGTCGACGACGTTGACACAGGAGCCCTTGATTCACGTGTATGTGCCCACGTCGCCCAACCCGACGTCCGGATATTTCTTGTTGGTGCCGGAGCCGGAAGTGACCTCGGTGGAGATCAGCGTGGAGGAGGCGATGAAACTCATCGTCTCGGGCGGCTTGTATACGCCGTCGACCCCAATGACGGCGGCGGTGAAGGCCAATGTCAAATGGGGCCAGGTCAAGCAACCCGATACGGGAGTGCCGATCGGGTAGAATGTCAACTGCCGTCGGCGCGATCGATTCAGTCATACCGTCAGCGTCCATGAAGCCGTCGAGTACCGCACACATGACCTCCTCGATCCCCGGGCTTGGCGTCGTGATCATGGCGGCGGGAATGGGGACGCGCATGAAATCGAAGCTGGCCAAAGTGCTGCATCCGGTGGCCGGCAAGCCGATGATTTCCTACGTCCTTGATGTGGCCGGCGGGCTGGCGGATTGCGGGGTGGCGGTCGTCGTCGGGCACCAAGGCGCCGATGTGCGCAAAGTCGTGGAGGCCGCCGACCAACGCATGCAAGTGGCGGAGCAGGCGCGCCAACGCGGAACCGGTGACGCCGTGCGTCAGGCGCGGCCGATTTTTCAGGACGATCGGCGCAGACGGCCGACGCGATACCTGATTTTGAACGGGGATACCCCGCTGTTGACCGAAACGACGGTGCGGGAATTGGCGGCCGTGCATGACGAACAAAAGGCGACGGTGACGGTGCTCACGGCGGTGCTCGCCGATGCGAGCGGGTATGGGCGGATCATTCGTGACCGCCCTGCGGAGTGGTTCGAGGGCGCGTCGGACAATCGCGTTCAGAAGATTGTGGAGGACAAGGACGCCTCACCGGAAGAACGCTCGGTTCGCGAAATCAATGTGGGCACGTACCTTGTCGACGGAGACTTCTTGTTTCCCGCGCTGGACCGGCTGAGTCCCCGGAACGCCCAGGGCGAATATTATCTGACCGACATCGTGCAGATCGCGGTGGAGCAGGGCCGGACCGTGGCGGCACTCCGCCTGCCGATGGCCGAAGAAGGACTCGGCATCAACAGCCGTGCGCAATTGGCGGAAGCCGAACGAGTGATTCGCCAGCGAATCCGAGATCAGTGGCTTGAGGCGGGCGTGACGATGCGGGATCCGTCCACGACCTGGATCGATGCGGAGGTCGTCATTGAGCGGGACGCCGTCTTGTATCCGCACGTGACGCTGGAGGGGCGGACCGTCATCGGGGAGGATACGGTCGTGCATGCCGGCACGCGTGTGACCGATTGCGCGATCGGCAGACACGTGGAAATTTTGGATCATTGCGTGCTCCGGGAAGCGCGGGTCGACGACGACGCCAGTGTCGGTCCCTTCGTCCATTTGCGTCCGGGCGTGTCGGTGGGACGAAAAGCCAAGGTGGGCAATTTCGTGGAGATGAAAAAAGCCGTCTTGGGTGAAGGGGCGAAGGCCAATCACCTCAGCTATCTGGGCGATGCCACGATCGGCAAGGGCGTCAACATCGGCGCAGGCACCATCACCTGTAATTATGACGGCGCCAATAAGTATCACACCGTGATCGAAGACCATGTGTTTGTCGGAAGCGACACGCAACTCATTGCGCCGGTGACGGTGGGAGCGAGAGCGGTCATTGCCGCCGGTACCACGGTCACCCAGGACGTGCCCGCCGACGCGTTGGCGATCGCGCGTGCAGTGCAGGTGAATCGGGCCGGATGGGCGGAGAAGCGCCGGGCCTTGCAGGCGGCAAGCGGGGGCGGCGGT
>CAYQDJ010000024.1:0-28708 GCA_964416255.1 uncultured Nitrospira sp.
GGGGTCGTCCTCGTCTCGATCATTCTCTACGTCTTTCTCGGGCATCTGCGAACGGCGCTGATCGTCGCCTTGACGGTCCCGGTGGCGCTCTTGTTTACCTTCTGCGTGATGGTGGCCCGCGGGGATTCGGCCAACTTGATTTCCTTGGGCGCAATTGATTTCGGGATCATCGTGGATTCCACGCTGATCATGGTGGAAAGCATTTTCTATCATCTCTCGCACAAGCGGGCGGCGGGCTTGACCGTGCCGATGCATATTATGCGGGCCGCGCGCGAAGTGGGCCGCCCCATCTTTTTCGCGACCACCATCATCGTCGTCGCCTTTCTGCCGTTGTTCACCATGACCGGCGTGCCGGGGAAAATCTTCGCCCCCATGTCGCTTACGTATGGGCTGGCGCTGACGGGGGCGCTGCTGATGGCGTTCACCCTCGCTCCGGCCTTGTGTTCGCTTCTCCTGACGGGCCCGATTCAGGAGCAGGATACGGCCGTGGTCGGGTGGATCAAACACTGGTATCTGGCCGTTCTCCACTGGGCTCTGGACCATGAGTATCTGGTGGTGGGGCTCGCGGCTGCGCTGCTGGTGGTGGCGCTCAGCTTCGTGCCGCTGATCGGAGGCGAGTTCATGCCGGCCCTGGAGGAAGGCAATATTTGGCTCCGGGCGACCTTCCCGGTGGACATCTCGTTTGAACAGGCCGCCCAACTTGCCACGCAGATCCGTTCGGTGTTCCGACAATTTCCTGAAATCATCGATGTGGCGTCTCAATTGGGACGGCCGGACGACGGCACCGATCCGACCAGTTTTTTCAACTCCGAATTCCTGGTGACCTTGAAACCCAAGCTCGACTGGCGGCCGGTGTTCCAGACCAAGCAACAACTCATCGACGAGATCGAGAGCCGTCTCCGGAGCTTTCCCGGCGTCACCTTCAATTTTTCGCAGGCCATTCAAGATAACGTTCAGGAGGCCATGTCGGGGGTCAAAGGAGAAAACGCCATCAAGCTGTATGGCACGGACTTGAAGGTCCTCGAAGCCGAAGCCGCGAGGGTGCACGCCGTCATGAACACGATCCCGGGGATTCGGGATTTGGGCGTCTTACACTTGCTGGGGCAGCCGAATCTCATCATCGAGGTCGACCGACAGGCCTGCGCACGGTACGGTCTGCAAGTGGGAGACGTCAACGACGTCATCCAAGCGGCCATCGGCGGCCAGGCGGTCACCCAAGTGTACGAAGGGGAAAAATGGTTCGATTTGGTGGTGCGGTTTCAGCCGGAGTTCCGCCGCGACATCGAATCGATCGGGCGCATTCAGGTCAATACGCCGAGCGGGGCGAAGATCCCCATCAAACAGTTGGCCACCATCTCGGAACAAACCGGCGCCTTCATCATTTATCGGGAGAACAACCAGCGATATATTCCCATTAAATTCAGTGTTCGGGGACGGGACCTGGAAAGCACGGTCAAGGCTGCGCAGCGTTCACTCGCCAAGCAGGTCCATCTGGCGGACGGCTATCACATGGACTGGCACGGCGAGTACGACCAGTTGCAGGACGAAAAGAGACGCTTGGCCAAGATTGTGCCGCTCACGCTGGTGATCATTTTGTTTCTGGTGTATTTTGTGCTGAATTCCATTCGCGATGCATTGTTGGTGTTGATTGCCGTGCCGTTTTCGCTGGTGGGGGGTGTGCTGGCATTGGCTTTGACCGGGACGCATTTCAGCATCTCGGCCGCGGTCGGATTCATCTCCCTCTTCGGCGTGGCCGTGCAAGGCGGACTCATTTTGATCACCCGGATTCAAGATTTTGTGCGCGAAGGCATGGAGGTCAGGGCGGCCATTCTCAAGAGCGCCGAGGTGCGCATGCGCCCGGTGCTGATGACCTCCCTGGCCGCCGCCATCGGGTTGTTGCCGGCGGCCGTGGCGACCGGCATCGGCGCCCAGGCCCAGCAACCGCTCGCGCGCGTGGTCGTGGGCGGCATGTTGACCTCGGCCGCGCTGATTCTCATCGTCTTGCCCATCCTCTATCAATTGTTTCATCGTCGGCAACATCCTGAGAACGGGTCATGACGATCAAGAGGAGGGATTCGCTTGGCCGAATCGCCCCTCCACGGTAACATGGGTCATGCGTTCGATCCTGTCCGGAACCCTTCTCCTGTTCATTGTTGGCGCGGCGGCTGTCGGCGCGTCTCCTGTCTGGGCCGAGAATACGGCACGGGTCATTACGGTGCACGAGGGTGATCGGCTCACGATTTATCATCAGGGCAAACACGAGATGATTGTGCTCAAACACGTCGATTGCCCTGAACTCAAACAGCCGTTTGGGAAACATGCGAGGCGGACCATGGCTGCCTATGTCGCGGGGCGGGAAGTGATCGTTCGCCATCTTACGCGTGACGCCCGCGGGCGGCTCACCGCCGACATTCTCCTCCAGGACGGCCGCAACGTGGGAACCGAGTTGGTCAAGGAAGGGCTGGCTTGGTGGAAACCGGGATCCGGCGATCCCGGTTTGGGTGATCTCGAGGAGCTGGCCCGCGCCGAAGGGAAAGGACTGTGGGCCGACGCGAATCCAGTGCCGCCATGGAAGTGGAAGGCTCGCACACCCGCCAACCCCAAGCCCCGGCCTCGTCGGTAACTTCTCTCCGGGTCGGCACCATTCTGTCAAATCTCTGCCCGCTGTCAAACAGGACGCAGACCGCCCTGCCTGAAGCCGGGCTTCAAGCAGGGAGGGCCCACTTCCGGCTAGTTGCCTGGCATGGGATCGGCGGGTTTCTCTGGTGAGTCCGTTGAAGTAGCCGGCAGACTGTCGGTGATCGGATGCTCGTTCTCCGTCTCGAGTAGGGTCTCACTCTGAGGGTCCGATGGATCGATGGCGGTAGCCGCGCCGGCCGCTATCATGTGTTCCTTCCCGACCTTGCGGATTTCGAGGTGAACCCGGCGATTCATGTGCCGGCAGGGATCGCTGGTGTCGATGCACAAGACGCCGTCTTCCCCGAGGCTCACGGCTTTGGTCCGATGTGATGCGACACCGGCGTTCAACAATTCCGCTTGTACGGCTTCCGCCCGTTTGAGCCCCAGGGCCTTATTGTAGCCGGACGATCCCTGTTGATCGGTATAGCCTGTAATCAGCACACCATAATCCTCATGCTGCTTCAGCATGTCGGCCTGGGCGGTGAGTTCGACCTTCGCCTCATCGGTGAGACCCTTCCGGCCCACCTCAAAGTAGAGGTCGGTATGGATCATGTTTGGGAGCGGCGCCGCTGCCGTCACCGGAGCGGAGGACGCGGGAGACGCCTCGGCCTGGGTCAAGACTCCGGTCTTTGTGAGCATCTGGGATACTGTGGCATTCTCGACCTTCCCGGACGAGGCGCTCCTCACCGGGTCGCGTGAGCCGTAGATCCAGGCTGCGGCAATGAGCCCGGCGAGTGACAGGATGAGCCCGGAGATGATGAACACGTCATTCGTCTCTTTTTGCTTCCCAATGACGGCCGGGGCGATGTGGCCTGACGAACCTTGCGATGGGCTGTTCTGCATGATGCCATCCTCCTTGTTTCAAAATATGAACACTGTGGGGTGCCGGCTGCTTGTGACTGACTTGCGGCATTCATCTACTTCCCTCCTTTCCGCCGCTGTCCTGCGCCGACGACCAAAGCCTTGAGCAACCGGAATGCCGCTGAGCCCGGGCGGCGAAACTAGAAACGCTGCCAACAGTATCCATAGGTTCGGCGAGGGAGCCGTCTTGTGGGCCATGCGGGGACCGGTGGGACCGTCACGGGATGCGGGGATACCCCCGCAGGAAGACCGAACGATTACTGGGCCCTTCTTCCTGCCGCCTGATGGCGGATGGATACCAACATGGGGTTCGGGTACACTTCATCACTTGGCGTGGAACAGGCGACAGGAGACGGGAAGGGTGCCGTGGCGTTCAGCATTCATCATCTCACGCCCGATGACATTGGAGTCATGGAAGGCCTGTTATCGACCTTCGGCGAGGCCTTCGATGAGGTTGCGACCTACAACGGGAATCGGCCGCGTGCAGACTATCTCCGGCGGTTGCTGGAGAGCGAATCCTTCATCGCCCTCGCGGCCTTGAAAAAGGGCGAGGTCGTCGGGGGCCTCGCGGCCTACGAGCTGAAAAAGTTTGAGCAGGAGCGCAGCGAGATCTACCTCTATGATCTCGCGGTCGCACCGACGCACCGGCGCGAGGGAATCGCGACGGCCTTGATTCAGGCACTCAAGGCCATCGGCAAAGCCCGGGGAGCCTATGTCCTGTTTGTTCAGGCCGATCGCGGTGATGAACCAGCCATTGCACTGTATGCGAAGCTGGGCGCTCGCGAGGATGTGTTGCACTTCGATATCTCCGTCGAGAGCAGCCACGGCCCTGCCTGACCTGACATCACCAACCAGGTCACCCCGGTCCGACTATTCGCATGCTCATGGACCTTCCATTCCCCATCTCCGGAACGCTTAAAGACGGCTCGCCGGTCGAATTGACGCTGGCCGACCACCGGCTGGATACCGCCAGGGCACTCGAATACCGGGGCGTCATCTTCAATCTGGTGTTTTCGGAGAACCACATGGCCCGCCGGCTTTGGGACAAGCTGGGGTTCACACCCATCGGGACCATTCCCGGCGCGGTCCGGCAACACGATGACAGGTATCAGGATGCGGTGATCATGTTCCGGTCGCTCGACGGAGGCTGACCGTCAGGGCCTGGTGCGCGGGCTACTCGGCGCGTGTCTTCACGGAGTCGAAGTAGCGTTTGACCAAAGTCTCTACCGAGGCGAAGTGCCGGTCGGGCAGGTTTTTAAACCGCCGCCTGCAATCGGCAATGGCGTCCTCGGCCGAGGGGAAGGGCTCGATGACCGACAGCAGGTGGCTGTGATAGTCCATCAGCTTGAGTTCGACCGTGCGTAGATGGGTGGGGTCCCCGGCCACGGCGACGGCCGCGTTCGCCTGGTCGCCATTGGATTCGACGAGAGCCTGAAAGCAGAGCCCTTTCAGGCGTTGCGTGACCGTGCTGCGGTCCCAGCCCAACGTCTTGGCCGTGTCCTGCATGTCGAAGCCGTGTTGCCGTAAACAGGCCAACACGGCGGCATCGCCGGCCGAATCCGGCGACATCGCCGGTCTGGCCCGTCCGCCCGATGCGGGCAGGGGATCGTTGACGAGGCGCAATGCGTCTCTCGTGAGCAACGGCGTGTCGCTCAAGGCGACCGCCTGTTCCAGGCAGTGCCGCAGTTCCCGGACGTTCCCTTTCCACTCCTGTTCGAGTAATGCTTGCACCGCCTCATTCGTCAACGCCGGCATCGGTTTCCCCAGCTGGGCGGCGATGTCGTACAGAAACCGGTCGGCCAACAAGGGCACATCGCCGGCCCGTTCGCGGAGCGGCGGCAACCGGAAGACGAGCCCGGTCAGGCGGAAATACAGATCTTCACGGAACCACCCGTCCGTCACGCCGCGGGGCAACTCGCGATTGGTCGCCGCGACAATGCGCACATTCACCGTAGTCGGGCTGGTGGCGCCCACCCGGTAGAACGACTGTTCCTGCAGCACACGGAGCAGCTTGCTCTGGTGGTCCACGCGCAGATCGCCGATTTCATCGAGAAAGATCGTGCCGTGATTCGCGAGTTCGAAATAGCCCCGGCGGTCCGACGTGGCTCCGGTGAAACTGCCCCGGACATGGCCGAACAATTCACTTTCAAACAGCTCAGGGGAGATGGCGGCCATGTTGACGGCGATGAACGTCTTGCCCGCGCGGGGGCTGAGCCGATGCACGGCGCGGGCAAACAGTTCTTTGCCCGTGCCGGGTTCGCCCAGCAGCAGGACGCTGAGCGAAGATTTGGCTCCCTGTTTGAGATCCCGATACAGCCGCAAGAGACCGGTGTCTTGAGTGATGATGCCGAGTTGACGGCATTCCTCGCGGAGCCGGTCGAGTTCGGCGTCATCGAGCATGACGGGGTCGCGGCTGGCGGCCTGCAGGTCGTGGAGCTGCCGTTCCAATTCCTCGAGCTTGGCGCGGGCTTGTTCCTCCTGCGCCTGAACGGCGGCCAAGTGCGAGCGGAGCTGGTCGGCGGTGTGGGCCAGCGTCTCGTGCTCCCCGCTCGACTGCTCGATGGCGGCTCGTGCGACGGCCAGATCTTCTTTGAGCGTCTCCGCTCTGGTTTCGCGAAGCACCAGCGCTTCGCGCACCGCGGCCGCTTCCTGCTGGAGACGCCGCATGTCCTGCTCCATCAACCGGAGACGCTGATGACTGGTCAATTGGTTCCAGGCCGACGCGGCAAGCATCACCAAAAGTCCGCCGGAGAGGGGCAGCGCGAGCGGCAATACTATGTGCGCCAAAGCCAGCGCCCCGAGGACCAGGCCTCCGTAGGCCAGTACGGCGGCCGCGGCGATGACCCACCCCGTCATGCCTCGCCCCTGAATCATCACCCAGGCGATTAGTCCGGTCACGATCAACGGAATCAGCATGCGGCTTGCCGTCCCCAGGGCAGAAAGGCGCGCGTCCGATAGGAGCATGTTGAGCAGATGCAGATGGGTGACAGCGGTCGAGACCGTGTATCCGGTGGGCAAGAGCACGCCGGAGACGGTGGCAGGATCGGAGAGCACCACGACGACTGTGCGGCTGAACCATTCGGTGAGTTGCTCAGTGTTGTGTGTTTCGATGGCCGACCATACCGCTGAGACCGGCAGGGTGGGAAGCGCGTGGAGGGTTCCGTTGCCGGCATAATTGACGAGCAAGGTCTCGGGGTGATCCGATCCTGCGCCGGCCGGGGGGGCCACCAGCTGAAAAAGCGCCATCCCGAATGGTGGGACTGCTTGTGATCCCTCCGTGGCCGTGGGGACCGACCGCGTGATGCGGTCCGCATCCGTCGCGACGTGGAGATGGCCCGCGCGGACCTCATCCGACAACAGCGGCGCATCGGCGTCATGCTGCGTGAGGATGAGATGAGGAACGGTTTTGATGGCTTCCAGCAGCAGCGCATCGCTGGCGGCACCGCCCAGCTGGGCCGGACTGGCATGATCCAACCGATGGTCCAGGCCGATCGCCGCGGCCCCCGCCTCCTCCGCTGCCGTCAACAACCGCGCGAGGACCGCCCGGTCCCACGGGCCCGTGCCGAACGCCTCTTCGCTGACCGGGTCGCGGATCATGATGACGAGGGAAGGGCTGACCGGCAGCGGCGCACGATGGTGCAGCCAGACATCATAGAGGGCCCAGTCCAGGCCCGTGAAGGCCGCCGGCGCTCCGCTCCAGAGCAGGGCGGAGAGCGCTGTGGCTAAGAGCCCCATGGTCCCGGCTTGAAGCCAGGCAGAACCAAGGAATCGCCGCCACACACGTGAAGGTGCGGGGAGAATCATCGAGACGCCGATGTCCGATTACTGCGCAGAAATTTCATCAAGGATCGGTTTCACGTCCTGTTTGGGCAGCCCCTTGAGCGCCGCCTTGGCCTTTTTCACATCCTGCGGCACACCCAGGCCCAAGCCATAGATGCGAGCCAGCGCCTTTTTCGCCGGGATGAATCCGTCCGCTGAGGTGGTTTCGAGGCATTTCAAAATGCGGCTGTCGAACGGCGACAGGTGACTATCGAGGCCGCTCTCATAGAGCCGGACCAGCTGGTCATGGGCCGGCTCGCTCAAAGCATACGTTTCAGCCAGAAGCATGAGGACGCCGTGCACGCCGTGGTTGATTTTCAGGAGCGCGCTGCCCAGCGGCTCATCCGGCTGAGTCCGTACGGCGTCGGGATAGTGGGTCCACAACTCGTCACGATAGCGTTGGAACGCCTCTCGTGCCTGAGCGCGGCGGCGGTCCGTTTGATCGGCGGCCAGCGCCTGACGGCGAAGGTGGGATAACGCCTCGGCGGCTTTGTGTTGACCGAGTTCAGCGGCCCTGGCCCACCAATAGACGGCCCGCTCGAGATCCTTCGTCACCCCCTGTCCCTGCCGATACGCGTTTCCGATGAAAAACTGTGCCTGGGCCACGCCAGCTTGGGCGGCTTCTTCCATGAGGTGCGCCGCATCCTGGTGTTGCTTCGTCAGCTGCAACACGAGCGCCAGACGATAGCGGGCGTCCGGAAAGCGGGGCTGTAGGTCGAGGGCCCGGCGATATGCCTCCGCCGCGGCCTTGCTATTGCCGAGGGAATACTGGACCGTCCCCAAACTGTAGTGCGCCTGCGCCAGGTCCGGATCCAACTGCACTGCTTCCTTCATGGCGGCGGCGGCGCTGCGCCAGTCCTGCTTGGCCATCAAGATGACGCCGAGTTGAACGTGTCCCTTGGCCGATTGCGGGGTCAGGGCGAGCGCGGCTCGGCACTCGTCGAGCGCGGCATCGACGTCGCCGAGTTGGTAGAGCACCTGCGCAAGTTTCAGCCGGTCGTCCACGCGCTCCGGGGAGGTTCTTACGGTTTCCCGGAGTTCACCCAGCAGGATGACGGGATCGATCTGCTCCTCGGGCAACAGATCCGGCAGGACCTGTTCCTCGGCCAGTGCAGGGGGCGGCGCCGGTGCGGTCCCCTCGACCTCGTGTTCCTCGCGCGGCACCAGCGGCTCTTCTTCCGCATAGAGCTGGAAGGAAAACGAGCAGGTCACCGCGAACGCGATCCCAAGTGGCAGGCCTCTCAATTTTCGGTGCATGGTCGTCGTGCGCCTCAGCGCTGATTCGGTCAAGCCGGCCCAAATTATACCAACCGGCACGGCAATGGACGAGAGAGGAGGTCTTTCGTCACCGCGCTTGTCGAATGGCGCCGGCCACACGGTCGATGCGGTCCCGCAAGGGGGGTCCTGATAGGCGGACCGGCTCATGAGTGACCCGCCACACCGGTTCCAGCGGGGCCGGGTCGTTGGTTAACCGGGGGATGAGATGCCAATGGATATGCGGCAATTGGTTGCCGAGCAACTCGTAATTGATCTTGGTGGCCTGGAAGACTTGAGCCAACGTGTTCGCTGTCAGGGTGACGTCCTCAATCAGTTGACGTCGTTCAGCCGGGTCCAGATGAAACAACTCTGTGGCATGACGCTGGAGGACGAGGACGGTCCAGCCGGCGAAATACTGGTCGTCATGGAGATAGAGCTTCGTCTGACCCAGGTCTGCGATGAAATGGTCGGCATCCGGCCACGAGCCCAGGCAGGCCTTGCACGCCCGCTCGCTCATGGTGGATTGGCCTGGCGCCATTCTTCTTCCGTCAGCAGGCCTTTCTTGATCAACAGTTGAATAAGCGCCTCGACCTGATTCCGTGCGGCGGGCGCGTTCGGAGAAGATGTGGAGCCGCCTTTCGTTTCGTGCGCTTTGGGGTCTTTGGATTGACGTTTGAGTCCATAGATGCGAAACGACGGGGTGAACACGGCCAGATAATCCTTATTCCTCAGTCGCACCATGGCAGGGCGGCTACTGGCTTGCGGCAAGAGGTCGGGCCCCGTACCCGCCGGGATTCTGAAGAACGCCTTCCCGTCGTCGGTCTCGCCGTCCTGTCCCAATACTTCGAATCGGCTGAGAATAGCTTCGTTCTTCAAAACCTCCCGTTCTTCACCGGCGAGATTGGTGATTTTATCCAAGACGACGATCAGGGAATCAGCGACGATGGGATCCGGGGAGTGGTTGCGCACGGAGATGTCATAGCGGTATTCGCTGGTGAAGTTGTCGCGTCCGGTCAAGGTGACGATGGGCATCACTTTGCCGGTGAGGTCGGTGAGGTGATCGAACGAACCAGCCCACGCCCACCAGGGCGCTCCAGCGAGCGACACACTCATGAGTACCCACAGACTGAGCCATCGTGTCATCGGATCCTCCCGGTTCGCCCGATCACCATCGACGTGTTTTGCGGCCTGTCGTGGAACGCAGCATAACAAAGTCTTGTAGATTGAGCGAGCGCTCCCTGTCGCCTTGACACCTCGTTTCCCCCGACGATATTCTGCCGCCCTGTCGTGGGCCGGTCATCGACCCGCGGCCGCTGCTCATGCGACGCTGTAGACGGTTCGTTCAATGCCGGCTTCACACCGATCCGCTCCTTTGCTGATCCCTCGCCCGCTCGTCGCCGCCCTGATGGCCTTGTACGATTATCCCCATCCGAAGCGGCCCGGGCGAGTGATTCGCGGGTACGACCGCCCGCATGCCGTGCGAACGGCACGAATGTGTGCGGCCGTTGCCCGGCGGTTGGGGCACCCTGACGATCGAGTGTATGCCTACCAGATCGCGTGTCTTCTGCATGACCTGGGCCGGGCTGGGTTGGATCGCCCGCTCTTCGGCAAAATCTGGTCCTGGGCCACACAACGAGGAATTCCGACCAGGCCGCGTGAATGGCGGGCCGTTCACCCGGAGACGACCTATGGCCGCGAGACCGAGGCCTTCCTTGCGTTGTACCGGCGTGAGCTGGACGCGGCCGGGATTGCGATGGATCGATGGTCGGCGGAACAAGTCGAAATGCGATTGGGGTATGGCCGTCGACTCGCGCGGCGGCTGCGATCGGTCAAGCCGGCCATCCGGAAGCTGGGCATCGTCTGGGCGCCCTGGATGGAGAAGGTCATGCTCTACTATTACTATCCCGAGCGGCTGGCGACCGTGCCGCCGTGGGTGAGGCAGTTGGCGGAAATCCTCGTCGCGTGCGAACAGTTCGAGGCCTACAGCAATCAGCGGCGCGGGCGCGACTACTATGCTCGGAAGCAAGAAACCGTGGGGGATGCGTTTGCCTATCTTGAAAAGTTGGTCCAAGAGAACATTCTCACCGAAGCCGTCCTGCAGTCGCTCCGCGCGCTCGCCCGGGAAGGGGCCTTCGACTCGATCCTGCAGCAGGCGCGAGGGAAACTGCTGAGCCGATCGGACCGGCAGGCTCTGCGCGGTCCTGTCCCGGGAGGGGCGTGATGGCGGTCCGGACCATCCCGATCCAAGTCGCATTGAAAGGTGGTACCCAGATCGAAAACATTACTCAGACGGTCAATCGCGCCGTGGCCGATGCCGGGCTGGAGGCCGGTCTCGTCACCGTGTTTGTCCAACACACGACTGCGTCCGTCATGATCATCGAGGATGAGCCCGGCATCCGGGCCGACACGAAAACATTTTGGGATCGGGTCGTCCCGGCCGATCCACACTGGCAACACAACACCAGCAATCCCGGCGAAGACAACGGCCACAGTCACCTGCGTGGGCAGCTGCAAGGCCCATCCGTCACCGTTCCGTTTTCGAACCGCGCCCTCTGCCTTGGGCGCTGGCAACAGATCGTGGTGGTGGATTTCGACACACGCTCGCGCTCGCGCGACCTCATTCTCCAAATCATGGGTGAATAGCGATGGGCCCGCGACGAAGGACGGGGATCGAAGCGGCTGCGGGGGCCGTCGTCTTGCTCCTTTCCGCTCAGGCGGTGGGCGCGCTCGAATGGGGCAAGCCGCTTGGCGGGGCCTTTGAGGGTCCCGAGGGCAAACCCCGGCCGGTGACGCCAATCGCCGCCGATTTGGGCGCGGACGAACGTTCGACGATTGCCGTGTTCGAGCGGGCGGCTAAATCCGTGGTGTTCATCGCCAACAGCGCCATCCAGCGCGACGTGTGGTCCTTTAACGTGATGGAGGTGCCGCAAGGGTCGGGGACCGGTTTTGTCTGGAGTAAACATGGCCATATCGTCACCAATTTTCACGTCATCTATGGGGCGGACAGCATCAAGGTTACCCTGGCCGATCGCAGCGAATATCAGGCCAAGCTGGTGGGGGCCGATCCGGACCATGATCTGGCGGTGCTGCAGATTCAGCCGACGGCCGGAGAATTGGAGCCGCTTGCCATCGGCTCTTCTCATGACCTGCGGGTGGGACAGAAGGTCTTGGCCATCGGCAATCCCTTCGGTCTGGACCATACCTTGACGACCGGTGTGGTCAGTGCGTTGGGGCGGACGATCAAATCGCTGTCCAACCGGACGATTGAAGGCGTCATTCAAACCGATGCGGCGATCAATCCCGGCAATTCCGGCGGCCCGCTGCTCGACAGCAGCGGGCGCGTCATCGGGGTCAACACGCAAATCGTGAGCCCCAGCGGAGCCTATGCGGGGATCGGATTTGCGGTCCCCGTCGATACGGTGAATCGAATCGCGCCTGAGTTGATCAAGCATGGAAAAGTGATCCGGCCGGGTTTGGGCGTGTCGCTGGTTCCTGATGCGTTCGCCAAGCGCTGGGGCATCAAAGGGCTGATTATCGGGAAAGTGTCGCGGGGTGGGAGCGCCGATCGTGCCGGACTGCGCGGCGCCCGGGAATCTCCGACCGGTCGCATTGAATTGGGCGATATCCTGGTGGCCGTCGAGGGCAAACCGGTCGAGACGATCGATCATCTGATGGATATCATGGATCGGCGCAAGGTCGGCGATCGGGTCACGGTCGAGGTGCTCCGCCACGGCAAACGGCAATCGGTCGAGGTGGTGCTCCAAGCGGTCAACTGATGCCGGGGCTGGCGCAGCGCGTCAGGAGGGTATGGTAAGATGCCTGAGCTTCCTCAAGCGTTCGTGATTGTTCCCAACAAAAGGATTTTTCCATGAGCGATCATCGCCAGGCGGACAGCGGTCATGACCAGCCGCGAGACGGCCGGACACGTGAGCACGGCGGGCGCGAGGCCCCGACCGGTCCTGATCCGCTCGAACTGATCGATAAGTGTTTGGCCTCGTTCTCGAGCGACGATCCTCGGCAGAAGATCCTGTATCGTCTTCGCCAAGCCGTGATGCTCAGCACGGCGGCGAACCAGCAGCGCGAGGCGGAATTCAAGAAGTTGAGCGACGTCGTCGCGAAACTGACTGCGCCCGCCAATCGTATTGGGATCCTCTTGCAGATTCCGGGCGAGGGGCTGGCCCGGATTCTGGTGGGCGGCGCCGAGTATTACGCCAATGTCGATCCTCGTGTGGCCCCGGAAGAATTGAAAATCGGGACGCAGATTTTGGTGAACGAAGCGTACGCGGTTATTAAAACTCTGGGCTACGACCGGAACGGCCCGGTCCTGAAAATCGCCGAAGCCCTTCCCGACGGCCGCTTGCGTTTTGAGCAAGACATGGGGCGTCAAGCGTTGATTCTCCAGCGATCCAGTGATCTTGCGGGGATGGATCTGAAGCCAGGAGACGAGGTTCGGATCGATCCGAGCCATCGCATCGCACTTGAAAAACTGGAAGAGCGTCAGGCGCAGAAGCACGTGCTTGATGAGGTGCCGACGGTGACCTGGGCGCAGATCGGAGGGCAGCGCGAGGCCATTGCCGCCATTCGCAAGGCGATCGAATATCCTCTGTTGCATGCCGACACCTTCCGGCGATTCAAGTTTTCGCAGCCGAAAGGATTCTTGCTCTATGGCCCCCCCGGCTGTGGGAAGACATTGATCGGGCAGGCGGCGGCCGGCAGTCTTTCCAAGCTCATGAGCGCATCGCAGGCCGATGCCGGAGGAGACGATTTGCGTCCTCCGGTGACCAGCGGAGCGTTTCTCCACATCAAGGGTCCGGAAATACTCAACATGTGGCTGGGCGAATCGGAGCGCATGGTGCGCGATCTCTTTGCCCAAGCCCGCGCGCGACGCAAGGGCGGGGCCTTGCCTTTTATCTTCATCGATGAAGCGGAGTCCATTTTAGGCACGCGTCGCGCCATGCGGTCGTTCAACATTTCCAACACTCTGGTCCCGATGTTTTGCAGCGAAATGGACGGGATTGAGTCGTTGCGCGACGTGGTCATCATTCTGGCTTCCAATCGGCCGGATCTCATCGATCCGGCGGTGCTTCGGCCGGGGCGCATCGACCGTAAAATTAAAGTGAGTCGGCCGGATCGCAAGGCGGCCGCCGAAATCTTGCACGTGTATCTGACGGACGAATTGCCCTTGGATGTGCCGGCTACGACCGAACCGGGTGGCGGGACGTCGCATACCATCCGCGTCCTGGTGACCGAGGTCCTCGAGGCACTCTTTTCGCGCGGCGACGACAACCGGCTGCTCGCCATCCGGCTGCGGACCGGGCAGCAGAAAGTGCTGTACCGCGGAGATCTTCTGAGCGGGGCCATTTTGGCGTCCATCGTGCAGAGGGCCAAGGAAAAAGCCATCGACCGCACGATTCAAAGCGGGCGCCCGGAGGGATTGGCGGTGAAGGACCTGCTCGACGCCGTCCAGGAGGAGTTTCGCGAAGGCGAGATGCTCCCTCCGGATGACGCGGCCGAAGAGTGGTTGAAACTCCTCGATCATCATCCCGAACAGGTCGTGGGTATCTCGTCGTTCCGACAGGGGCGCAAAACCGAAGAACGATTGGTCAATCAGATCATTTGAACAGCCGGGCGAACGGGCCGGCAGCGGTATCGAGGCGGGCCGGCCTGCCTCCCGCGTAGCGCTCCGGCTCCATACCCATATGCGACTCTTTGGCATTGAGACCGAGTACGGCATCACGCGGGAGGATTTGGCCCAGGTTGATCCGGTCGTGGAGTCCATGGAATTGGTCCGCGCCCACCTGACGGCCTCCTTCGAACGGCGTTGGGATTATGAGGGCGAAGATCCGCATCAGGATGCCCGAGGGTTTCGGGTCTCGGGCTTGGCGCAGGACCAGGAAGAAGACGAGTTTGCCAAAGTCGATGCGCATCGACCGTTTTCTTTCCATGAGATGAAAAGCGACCTCGTGCTGACGAACGGCGCGCGGTTTTACAATGACCATACCCATCCGGAATATGCTACGCCGGAATGCCGGGGCCTTCGCGACCTGGTGGCCCACGACCGGGCGGGCGAACGGATTGTGCAGCGGGCGGCCAATCGTCGGAATCAGCAGTTGGGCGGCCCGTATGTTCAGTTGTACAAGAACAATACGGACTTTCACGGCCACAGCTACGGCTGTCATGACAACTATCTGGTCCCGCGATCGATTCCCTTCCCCCGATTAGTCTCGGGGCTTCTCCCGTTTCTTGCGGCTCGCCAAGTGATTGCCGGGGCGGGCAAGATTGGAATGGAAGCCCAAGAGAGCCGTGTGGTTCCAGGTCTGTATCAGCTGTCCCAGCGCGCAGATTTCGTAGAGACCGAGCTGAGTGTCGATACGATGCATAATCGGCCGCTGCTCAATACGCGGGACGAACCGCATGCCGATCGCACCAAGTACCGCCGGCTGCATCTGATCGTCGGGGACGCCAATATGTGCGAGTATGCCACCTGTCTGAAGATCGGGACGACCAGGCTGGTGCTCGATCTGATCGAACGGAGGGCGGCTCCCGCGCTTGAGTTGGACGATCCGGTCGCCGCGGTGAAACAGCTGTCGCGTGACATGCATCTGAAAGCCACGGTCCGGTGTAAAAACGGCCGCACGCTGTCGGGGCTGGACCTCCAGGAGGAGTATCTTCTGGCGGGGGAGCGAACGCTGGCCGGATCGGATGCGGATGTGGATTGGGTGCTGCGAGAATGGCGTACCACGCTGGGCGACCTCGCTCAAAACCAAAGTCGCCTGATTGGCAAGCTGGACTGGGTGACTAAACTATGGTTGCTGGAAACCTTTATGCGCGAAGAACGGATCGGCTGGGACGACCCTTGGTTGGCCAGCCTGGATCTGGAGTATCACAATGTCCATCCCGAACGCGGGTTGTATTTGGGCCTTGAAGCGGAGGGCAAGACCTGGAGAATGACGGCGGAGTCGGACATCGATCAAGCGCTGACGGCCGGGCCCAATGACACCCGCGGCGGGCTGCGTGGCGTTTGTGTCCGGCGATTTCCTGATCAGATTCAGTCCATGCAGTGGGAGCGGATTCAGTTTTCCGGCGGACTCATCCCGAAGACGCTCGACATGAGCGATTTATTTCACCCTGAGGACGTCAACGCCTGTGCAGCGATCTTTGAAACGGCCGTCTCGCCTGCCGAGGCCCTCGCTGCCTGGAAGACGCGAAAGGATTCGTCATCATGAACGTGACACAAATATCCGAACGCCGAGAAGGGCCCGTGGATCCGATGCCGAAGTCGCCTTCACCTTCCGACGACGGGGGCGGCCCGCGGCGTCCGGAGACCGGCTCGCCGGAGAAGGACAATCTGCTCAAGCGGATGCGAAAAGTCGATCCCAAGCAGGCGGAGCGGTACCGGCAACGGACAGGCGAATAGGAGCACGGCGATGGGAATGCAAGGCGATTTCTATGAACTGCTGAAAGCGCAGGGGTATACGTTCGGAAACCCCGCCGCTCCCGGACTGGGACAAGAAATGACCACGGCCACCACCATCCTTGCATTCAAGTACCGCGATGGGGTGCTGGTGGCCGGCGATCGCCGGGCGACGGCCGGCAATATGGTGATGTACGATCGAACGGACAAAGTGCTCGAAATTGATCGCCATAGTGTGATGGCCATCGCGGGAGTGCCCGCCACCGCCTATGAGATGGTGCGGGTGTTGGAGCATTCTTTCAAATACTACCGGCGGACGCAGTTGCAGGAATTGAGTTTCGAGGGAAAGTTGCGCGCGGTCTCCAAGCTGCTGAAAGAAAATGTGGCCGCGGCTTTGGCTGGAACGGGGGCGGTGGCACCGATATTTGCTGGCTACGACGTGGGGCAGGCCACGGCAAAAATTTACTTCTACGATATTTTGGGGGCGGAGTTCGAGGGCGTCGACTACGCGGTGTCGGGATCCGGTTCCCCGACGATACGCGGCATCTTGCACTATGTGAACACGTGGGGAGAACGGCCGCTGATCGCGTTGGAAGAAGAACAGGCCACGATCCAAGCCTTGCGGTTGCTGACCAGCGCGGCCGAGTTTGATTCAGCCACCGGGGGGGTGAATCGGGAAGCGAGTGTGTATCCCGTGATCAAGTTGATTACGGAAGGCGGGGTGCGCGCGCTTCCCGATACGCAACTCAAAGCCTTGTTCGACTCGCAGGTGATCAGAGCGGTTTGAAAGGGTCGTCCTGTCGGGGCGGACAAGGAAACGGGTCTTGCCGTTCACAGACTGACGTCCCGTTGACGATGTAAAAAAGGTGGGATGCCATGTATGAAGAGCCGTATCGCTGGGTGGAAGCCGTCGGCAATCGCCGGACCTATTTGGATGAGCAGTTTAGACAAGGCAGCCCTGTCGTGGCCTTATCCTATGCCGGGGGCATTGTGCTGGCGACGGTGAGCAAGGGAACGCCCAAGCTGTATGAAATCTACGATCGGATTGCGTTGGGGGGAATGGGACACCCGGCGGATTTGGAGAAACTTCGCTTCAGTTTGTTGGAAATGGCGCATACCGAAGGATTCAATCGGTCTCCGTCCGATGTGACGGGGGCGCGACTCGTCAAATACGGTGTGGCTCCGGTGATCAAGCAGGCGTTTGAGGAGGTCTACAAAGCGCCCTTTATCCTGAAAATCCTGCTGGCGGAACTCGGACATAAACCCGAGAAGGATGCACTGCTGACCATCAATTATGACGGCACGTTTGAGGAGACGACCGGTTGTGCAGTCCTGGCGGCGACACCGGACGTCCAAGCCGCGATGACGGCGTACCTCCGTCGAGAACGGGGAGTCGCCTTGCCGTTGGCACAAGCGGTGTCTCTCGCACTGCTGACCTGGGGCTTGGGGGATCGACTGCAGCGGAAGACGGGTGATGCTGAGCACGGACCGGCCGAGAAAGCCACGGCCACGGTCGAGACGACGGCCATCCCCATGCTGGCTGCCTATCTTCGGGAAACGCTGGTGGAGAAGACGATCGAATGTGCCGTGCTTGATCGGCACCAAGCCGGGTCGACCAAATATCGGGCATTGGCCCCCGACGAAGTCAGCCGACTGCTTCCATCGGAGCTTGGGATCGGAGCTGCCGGGTAATTATGTTGAACCGCATCTTTGGGCTGGAAACGGAATACGGCCTCCTGGTCCAGCAGGACCGCCCTGATCATACCCCCACGTGGTTCGCCCATAAACTGCGCGATCATATCTTTCAGGTGCAACGACGCGGCGTGCTGGATCTTCATCATCGAGGTCATGACGAGCCGCCGGGCAACGGCGGATTTCTCATGAACGCCGGCCGGATCTATCTCGACATGGGACACCTGGAATACGCGTCGCCGGAATGCGAGAGCTTGACGGATGTCGTGGCGTCGGACCGGGCCGGTGATCAGCTCTTGCAACGGGCGATTGATGACTTGGGCTGGCGCGACACGGTATCGCTGATTAAAAACAATATCGATCATGAGACCGATGCCACGTTCGGCTCGCACGAAAATTATCTGGTGACGCGTCAATTCCCCTTCAGCCGCCGCGGGCTTGGTCCGCTGGTCACTTTTTTGGTGACCCGCCAGATTTTTACCGGATCCGGGCGCATCGGCGCGGCCAGTCCGCAGGACGCCTGGATTCAAATGGATCGGTTGATCGTCCCGCGTGCTGCCGCGGGTCATGGGGTATCGTTCCGGCAGCCCGCCTTCCAGATTTCTCAACGAGCCGATCACATCGTGAATGATTTTTTCGAGTGGGTTCAGCAGAATCGCGCCATTGTGAACACCAGGGATGAGCCCCTGGCGGATCCCAACCAATACCGGCGGATTCATCTGCTGCTGGGAGACTCCAATATGGCTGAATTCGCAACGGCCTTGAAGCTGGGCACCACCGGACTGGTGCTGCAGTTGATCGAAGAGGGGCACGCCCCGACCGGCTTGGATCTCGATGAGCCGGTGGAGACATTGCAGGAGATCTCCCAGGACCAGGACCGCGAATGGCTCGTCCGCTTGCAATCGGGGCACACCATTTCGGCGATCGATATTCAGGAGCAGTTTCTGGCTGCGGCCAAGACCCATTGCCGAGGCCAGGACGATGAGACGGATTGGGTGTTGAGGCAGTGGGAAGCGGTGCTCCAAGACCTGCGCGGGGACTATGCCATGCTTGTGGGACGAGTGGATTGGGCCTCTAAGCTCTGGCTGTTAGAGTCCTATCGTGACGCCGAAGGGATCGGTTGGCACGATTCCATGTTGAAGAGCCTCGATCTCGAATATCACAACGTGAATCCAGAGAAGAGTCTGTACTCGGCCCTGGTCCAGGAAGGCCGCGTGCCGCGTTTGACAACGGACACCATCATTGATTTGGCCGTTGAACAGGCTCCCAAAAATACTCGAGCCTACGGTCGAAGCGAGTTGGTGAGGTATCTGCTCGCCGGCGCCTCCCCGGCGGAGTCGGAATTCTCTCCCTCTGATGAGCGGTTTTTCCCGGCCTATGTCATCAACTGGTCCATTTTCCAGGTTCGTGGCCGGTCCCCGTTCCCAATGCCGGATCCTTTCAAGACCTACCTGGCAGACGTCCACGCGCACTTACAGATGTCCTGACTTCCTGGCGCTCACCTGTACGACCTGGACGGTTAGGTGTGAGTGGGACACGGCGCGTTGGCTCGCGCCTCGGACCGGACAAAATCCACGATCCGATTTTCAGCCCAATAGGGATCTTCGTTGGGGCGCCATTGAAAAAATCCACAGTGGCCGCCATGGCAGGGAGCCAAGAGTCGGATCTTGGGGTGGCGCTGGATCAGCGGAGTGGAAAACATCGAAAAGGGAATAAACGGATCATCCTGCGCGGTAACCACCAGCGTTGGAACGCCGATCGCGCTCAGGACATGGCGCGCTCCCGCACGATCATAATAGTCTGCTGCATCCCGGTACCCACCGTCGGGAGCGGTGTACCAATCATCGAACTCGCTGATCCGGCGGATATGGTGCAGTTTCGCGAGATCCCATTTTCCCGGGAAGAGTCTCGCCTTTCGACGCAGCCTGGCCTTGAGCCTCACGAGAAAGTGCCGATGATAGATCCAGTTCCGACGCTCCTCCAGGGCGCGAACACATTGCGTGGGGTCGATATTCGGGCAGACGGCCACCACTCCCGCCAAGGCCGGCTCTGTGGTCCCGAGTTCGCCGGCTGCTTTCAGGACGAGATTTCCGCCCATGCTGTAGCCGATAAGCCAGACGGCCTCCAGCCGATCCCTGTGCGCGAGTTCATGGATGATGGCCAGAAAATCACCGCTCAAGCCGCTGTTGTAAAGTGTGGGGGTCAAATGCTCGGTTCCACCGCAGGTGCGCTGGTTCATGCGAATGACGTTGCAGCCTGCCCGATAGACCTTTGCGGCAATGCCGCGCATGTAATGCGACTCGCTGCAGCCCTCGAGCCCATGAACCACGATCACGGTCGGGCATGACCGGCGCGCCGGCTGCCAATGGCAAATTCCGAGCAACTGCGTGTCGTCGGAGACAGAAAAAAGCCGAACTTCTTGAGGGATCGAGGCCAGCCGGATGTCGCGAGGCCAGTACCGGGGCACCAACGTCATCATGTGGGGATTGCGGAGGGCCCTGATCGGCTGAAACGTGTCAGGCTCGAATAACATCACACCATGATATCGGATCTTACTGCTTGGATGAAGGGATATGAAGGGAACTCCGGAGCAGGAAGGGTGAACGTGCGGCACGCCGGCAGAAATTGGCTCCCCGGGCAGGACTCGAACCTGCGACCAGCCGGTTAACAGCCGGCTGCTCTACCAACTGAGCTACCGGGGAACAAGCAATCACGCGCGAGGGAGGTATTTTAACAAAGTCGTTCTCGAAAGGGGGAGACTTTTTTATACGTCGAAGTCTTCGGTTTCATCCTCGTCCGACGCGGCGTCGGAATTACCTTCTGCGAGGGCCGCATAGTGTTTCGCCCAAGTGAGGTAGAGATTGCCGCTGTCGCGCATGGTGTCCGCTGCCTTCAGCAGTTTCCCGGCAAGTTCAGGATCCTTACCCGTAGCTTGGATGGCCGCGGCTCGGCGCTCCATGGCTTTCGGATACTCGTTGACCAATTGGGCGATTTCGTGGAGCAATTCGTTGAGCACCTTGTCTTCGCTGTCCATCGCTTTCCTCTCGCGGCTCCAACAAAAAACCCCACGGCGCGACCGCCATGGGGTTTCCTATTGGACGCCATCCAGGTGTTATCCCTGATAGGCTTGCCCCAGGGCTGCGGATTCACCTTTTTTGGTCATCAGCTGCCCTGTGGCGCTGACAGCTTGCATGACAATGGCCTCATGCTTGGCGGCATTACAGACGACCACGCAGAGCTCGCAGCCTTTACAGCGGTCGATGTTGACCTCGGCGACCATCTTGGAGGAATTGAGGTCGAGACAGTTCGCTTCAGGGCAATACATAATGCACAGGCGGCATCCTTTTTTGGCCGTGCATTTTTCATCAATGACTTGCGCAACATTATACATGCAACGAGGTTCCTTTTTTTCTTACGCGGCGACAGCTGGATTGCCGACTCGCAGCTCCACTTGGTTCTTTTCGGCCCACTCGCTGGCGATTTCATAAGCCCGCTTCACGGTGGCCAGGTTTTTGGCCAAGAGCATTTCCTTCTTGGCAAACTTCTTCTTGATGGCTTCGTCCAGCGAGGCCGTTCCTCCAGAAGCGACGAACTTCTTTCCGAACCGTTCCTGCAGTGCACCGTCAAGCGCCTCCATGGACACGCACTTAGTGATGCCCGCGACGGAACCGATCATCGCCATATTGGTTGACAGTTCGGTGCCGGCGACCTCGATGGCCAATTCGGTCCCGGCGATGTAAAACGTGGAGACGTTCAGGTCCTTCAGCCGCTGAATGTCCTCATCGGACAGCAGCGATTGGGCGGAGTTGATGACGACGACCCCGCCTTCCTTCACGCCAGAATAAAACGGCATGGTATAGCTTTTCCCCATCGTAATGACCTGAGGATGAAACACCTGAATCACGTCGGGGAATACCAATTCGCCCCGGTCATAAATCCGCTCAATCCCGATGCGGCAATAACTCTCCGCCGGCGCCATGCGTTTCTCCGCGCCGAAAAACGGGTTGGAAATGGAGAACTTCCCGTCGCGATTGGCGGCCATAGCCAAGACGTGCGCAGCGGTCACCGCACCCTGTCCCCCTAAGCCGGACATCCGAATATTCAGTCGTTTCTTAATCATGAGGACCTCCGGTTGTCTTAGGCTTGTCCTGCCAGTTGCTTGGCCGCAGCCTTCCGCTCCTTGTCTTTGGCGGCCAGTTCAGCCAGTAACTGCTTGGCCGGTTCGCTGACATATTCCTTGTAGGCGAACCGCTCGGTGGGTTTTTCGGAATCCCGCATTTCCTGCAGACCCTCCATGCTGTTTTTCCCGATTTCGAGAATGCACGGGGTATACAGTTGCAGATAGGTCGGCCCGATTTCGCGAGCGATATGGACAGCGTTGCGGATCACTTTTTCCACCAGCGACGGCTTGCTGACCGTGCAGTTCACGACGTAATGACACCCGGACTCCCGGGCGATTTCCGGCAGCCGGACCTTGTCGAAAAGTTTGCCAACCGGGGCCATCTTGGCGACAAACCCCTTCTGCATCAAGCCGCTTTCCTGGCCGCCGGTATTTGCATAGAGTTCGTTGTCGAAGCAGATCGTGGTGAATTTCTCTTGGCGAAACCACGCTTGCAGTGTCATGTCCAATCCGATGTCGACGGTTGCGCCATCGCCGGCGAGCACGACCACGTCTTTGACGCGTCCGGGGAAACGCACGCTGAGGGCCCGTTTCAACCCCGATGCCACGGCGTTCTGATTCCCGAACAGCGAGTGAATGTTGTGCACGGCCACCATCGGGAACACCAGGCTGGTACAGCCCGTTGATCCCACCATGACGGTGTCTTCCGGATTTGGCAGACTGGCCAGGATGTACCGAAAGGCCATGGATTCCGGACAGCCGGCGCACAGGGAATGTTGCTCAATCAACTCCTTACTATTGCCGATATCCTTCCACCCCCGATCGTCCTTGCCGTAGGTCGCATTCTTCACCAAGTCCTGATAGTCCGACGGCATAATATCGAAAAGGGCGTCCGAGATCTGAATGCGTTCCTTGCTCATGTATGCCTCCTCAAGTCCGCGAAATCCCGCGGCCTGGTTCGATGGTTAGTGCTCAGCTTCCACGACCGGCGAGGGAGAAGGTTTTCATCCCGAGGGCCGTCTTGATCTCAGACACAATGATTTCCGGCGGCATTGTCATCCCGCCGCACACATGCGGCCCGGCATGAACTCGCTGATGATTCGGCACCGTAGCTTTGATCTCCTTGGCTAACCATCCGGTCACATTGAACTCCGGCACGAAAATGTGCTTGGCGTTCTTCGTCGCCTCACGAATTTCCTCTTCCGGCCAGGGACGCAAGGTTTTGACCTTGATCAGGCCGCAACGCACCCCTTCATCTTCCAATAAGCGGATTGCCTCCCGCCCCTGCGACACAGCGGTCCCCGAGGCCACGATCAGAATGTCGGCGTCGGTATTTTCGGTATCGATCAGTCCGTCGAGCCATTTGATGGAATGTTTGCGGGATCGTTCGATCGCCGCCCAGATTTCCTGCTGCCAGCTGGCATGGGTGGCGTAACTGATGTAGTTGCTCTTCATGACGAAGGGATCGCGCATCATCCGGACCGGCGGGCATTCCATGTCCATACAAGGGACTGGCGAGCGGTACGGATCGTATGGCGGGAGACACATGTCGGGCGGCGTAAGATTCACGACGTCCTTGGTATGGGTGACGAAGAACCCGTCGCAGCAGAGCGCAAGCGGCAAATGAACGTCCGGCTCCTCAGACACCATATAACCTTTGAGGATCCAGTCGAAAAAGTCTTGGGCCGTCTCGGCGTGCCAGACCAGCATGCCGGTATTCAGCAAGTAGGCAATCTCGAGCGTATCCGGCTGAATCGACAGCGGTGAATTGATGCCGCGGCACGTGACGATCATCTGAATCGGTAAACGGGCGCCGGCCCACATCGGGAAGTTTTCCATGGCGCGCATGGTGCCGGGTCCCGCCGTCGTGGTGAAGACCCGTGCGCCCCCAAAGGATGCCCCTGCACATTGAGACATGACAGCAAACTCGCTTTCACCACGGAAATAGTCGCCGATGTAGCCTTCGGCAAATAATTCCCCGATCAAAGCCGCCGCTTCGCTCTGAGGCGTGATCGGATAGGCGATCATCACATCACAACTGGCGCGCCGGACAGCTTCTTTAATGACTTCGCTGCCGGTGAAAAATGACGGGGTTCGTGGCGCCTCGTGCATCATCTTCCAGGCGTCCATGTAGGTTTGACCTTTTTTATTCTGAGTCCCAATGAGGGATTTTACGTCTGCCATGGATCCAGCCTCCTTTCAATCTCTCTGTGTGCGGGCTTAATTCGACGCGCTGTTTTTGGCTGATGCGAACTTGGGTTGGACCGACCCTTTCAACTTCTTGACCCAGTCGGCAAGGTACATGATCTTTTCGACGGAAGCGTCTCGAAATGAGAGCATGGCATCTTCATGGCCGGCCTGAGCGCACATGGCAATCGTATAGCAGGACGTCCCCCCGCGGATGATTTTCAACGAGAGATTCGCCTGATGGCAGTGGACGCCGATGAACATGCAACAATCAATCTTGTTGTGCCAAATCGTCAAATTCGGATGGTTGGGGTTGATTTCGATTTCGGGATTGATTTTCGGATATTTCGGTCGGTAGTCCGGCATGGGAATCAACATGGGTTTTTGCCCGGGTTGCACACATTCTATTAACGTGTTGTAAAGATGCCGAACGGCCGTGGCTTTCTTTGCGGCTTTCTCATTCCATGCCCACAGGACGAGCGGACCCGGAAAAATCGTTGGGACCGTAGCCATAAGAAACTGTTTCGCCGCCTCGGCATAGGCTTGTTCTTCGGAAACAATGACGCCGTTGATGTGAGCTTCCCCCGGGTTCGGGAGCCGGATGCCCATGGTGGCAGCGGCAGGAGGAAGGAAATGTTCAGGCCCTGGGAGCACTCGATATTCAGTCATCACGGCGTCACTCCGAGTAAAAGGTTGTCACTACCCAAGATCAACGATTTTTCACAGACTTGGTTCCCTTACACTCTAAGCTTTTTTGTATCCATTCCGCAACCTCGCAGAAGGCCCACCTAAGGGAGCTTTTGGGCTACCGCCAGGAATCAGGTTAGGCCTTTTGAACTAACCGTGCCGGAACGACTCAATTGAGGATCGCCTGCTGGCGGGGAGCATTCTAGGTGCCGCACTTTCTCGCCGTCCAACGAAGACAGGATAAAACCTCTTACTATTAATGGGTTCGGGCTGGAGATGGTCAAAGCGTGAAGCCGAATGCCATCAAGCAAGGAAGGAACAGCTTCAAGCAGTTACGTGGCCTTCGGAAACACCTGCGTAAACGGATGAATTTCCACTCGATCGAATACTCCATGCCTGGTATAAGGATCATTCTCCGCGAACAACTCTACCTCTTCTCTCGTCGCAAAATCCAGGACGAGCAGGCTACCGGCCTTGTCAGTCAGCGGTCCAGCCAAAATAACACGACCCTGTTGGTCCAACGGCTCCAGGTAGGCCAAATGAGCGGGGCGGTGGATTGTTCGCTTTGATTCCCCGTCGGGACCGTCGTAGCCGATGATGACAAATTTCATTTGAACCTAATTAGAAGACCAAGAACCATGCGGCTTCGGGCTGGCCCTCAAAGCGGACAACGATCTTTATATCCGCACGTCACTTCGTGCCACCAGCGGATCTCCGGCTCGCCGAGTTTCCAGCATAGATACACAACGCGCCCGTCCAGCACATGCGGAAAATCGCATAAGCCCAGGTCGACATCTTTGACGAGGACGCCCAATTCGTGGATTGCCTGGAGATTCAGGCTGATGGCTTGAAGACTCTTCACGTAGTGAGCACCAACTCCGGTCCCGCCTCCGCCGCTTGACTGAGCGGCCGCTTTCTTGACTTCGTCACGAGTTTGCAGAAGGATGGCTTTGCCTCGTTGCACCTCAGTCAGGTGCGACTGAAGGTGCGGGATGAGCTGATTCGCTTCAAAGACGGAAAAAACGCGTTCGTGGCCGTGCTCGTGCTCGTTCTCATGGTATGACATGGCAGTCCCTGTAGCACACTTTAGAATCGAGGATCAACAAAGCACGGGTGACAACACTGTTCGTTGCTTGAAGAAGGACCTGCCCGAAGCGGAAATACTTTATAGATGTTAGTTGACAACTGCCTGAAACCCTGAGTATCATCCCCCGTAGCATTCCGGTTAAACGAATATTCTCTCCAGCTTAGAACTCAACTTCGGACCCTGTCTCGGATCAACACCGGCAAGCGCAAGAGTGCAAGGAACGGTACCGGCAAGAGGTTTCATTTTCGCCCAGTTTCCAGTGATTCGACAACCGCGTTCCGAATCTACAACGCAAACACGACATAAACCCTGCGCAGGGTTCTACCCGACAAGTAATCGCCATTTCATACCATAAAAAGCCGTTTTTCATGGAGACAATCAAGTCGAGGGTTTGTCCGACATTCTAAGTGAGCCGGAGGCTCGAGAGGAGTTGTATGTCAGCTGGTAAGGGGGAAGTCATGCATCTTGCTGAGCTCAAGCAGAAATCGATCGCTGATCTGAATGATGTCGCCCGCGATTTAAAGATCGAGGGGGCTGCGAATCTGAGGAAGCAGGAACTGATCTTCGCGATTTTGCAAGCTCAGACTGAAAAGAACGGCGTGGTTTTTGGAGAAGGTGTCCTCGAAACGTTGCCCGATGGATTTGGGTTTCTCCGCGCACCTGACTCCAATTATCTCCCCGGTCCCGACGACATCTACATTTCTCCCTCGCAAATCCGCCGGTTCAATCTCCGCACGGGGGACATTGTGTCGGGCCAGATCAGGCCGCCGAAAGAAAGCGAGCGTTATTTTGCCCTCCTGAAGGTGGAAAAGGTCAATTACGAAGATCCGGAGGTGGCGCGGGACAAGATCCTATTCGACAATTTGACCCCGCTGTACCCTGAGGAACGCCTTAATCTCGAATTCGATCGGGAAGAGTTTTGCACGCGGGTCATGGACCTCACGACGCCGATCGGCAAGGGACAGCGCGGGTTGATCGTCGCCGCGCCTCGAACGGGCAAAACGATGTTGCTGCAGGCCATTGCACGAGCGATTATTAAAAATCACAAGGAAGTGACGCTGATCGTCCTGTTGATCGATGAACGGCCCGAGGAGGTGACGGATTGGCAGCGACAGGTGAAGGCGGAAGTCATCAGCTCGACCTTTGATGAACCGGCTCAACGCCATGCTCAAGTCGCTGAAATGGTATTGGAGAAAGCCAAGCGGTTGGTCGAGCACAAGAAAGACGTAGTCATTCTCTTGGACAGCATCACGCGTTTGGCACGGGCCTATAATACCATTGCTCCGCCGAGCGGCAAGGTGCTCTCCGGAGGCCTCGATTCCAATGCGCTCCAGCGGCCCAAGCGGTTCTTTGGCGCGGCACGCAATATCGAGCATGGCGGCAGCTTGACGATTATGGCCACGGCGTTGGTGGATACCGGAAGTCGCATGGACGATGTGATTTTTGAAGAATTCAAAGGGACCGGAAACATGGAAGTGCATTTGGATCGCCGGTTAGCCGACAAACGCATATTTCCGGCCATCGACATCAGCCAGTCAGGCACACGCAAAGAGGAGTTGCTGGTCGACAAGGATCGGCTCAACAAGATGTGGATTCTTCGCAAGGTGTTGAGCCCGCTCGGCACGATGGAGGCAATGGAATTTCTCATGGACAAGATTGGGGGCACCAAAACTAATCAGGAGTTCCTCCAATCGATGAACCGCTAGCGGGAGCTTGTTTCTTGCCTGATGATGGGATAAAGTAACGCCCCCTTTGGCGTGGGCCGGGGAGATGAGTTGATACCTATTCGGTAAGGAGTCGCAGGTCATGCAAAAAGGCATCCATCCAGTGTACCGGGAGGCCACAGTCCATTGTGCCTGTGGGAACTCGTTTAAGACGCGTACCACGATCGGGGATATCAGCGTGGATATTTGCTCGAGTTGCCATCCCTTTTTTACCGGCACCCAGAAGATCGTCGATACCGAGGGGCGTGTGGAACGGTTTAAAAAGAAGTACGCGAAGAAGGGCCAGTAGCCATAGCAACGGCCATAGAAGAGACCCTGCTTCTCGATGGAGCAGGGTCTCTTTCTTTTTGTCCACTTGTCGGTGCTTTACCGAGGAAGGCGAAGATGGAGCCCCTTTTGTCAAAAAAATGGGAAACGTTTGCCGCGCGATTTCATGAGCTCACGGATCAGCTCATGGACCCGTCAGTGGTCGGCCAGCCAGCGCTGCTTCGCAAATTGAGTAAGGAGCGGACAGAGTTGGAACCGGTGGCCGCTCTGTACGAAACCTATCATGGGTATGGTGCACAGCTTGAGCAGCTTGCGCAGATCGTAACGGATTCCGGGGCCGGCGCCGAGTTACACAAGATGGCGATGGACGAAACGGCCGAATTGGAACGACAACGGGCCGTGTTGGAAGAACAGGTCAAACCTTACCTTATCCCCAAAGACCCTCGTGATGAAAAAAGTCTCGTCCTGGAGATCAGAGCGGGGACCGGCGGTGAAGAAGCCGCGCTGTTTGCCGGTGAGCTGTTACGTCTGTATGGCAAATATGCCGAGAAAAAAGGCTTGAAGGTGGATACCGTCGAAGCGAGTGAGACCGGTATCGGGGGATTTAAGAATATTGTTGCGCTGATCGAGGGCAAAGGCGCCTACGGTCTCTTCAAGTTTGAAGCGGGTGTGCACCGCGTTCAGAGGGTTCCGGTCACCGAGGCGAGCGGACGCATCCACACATCCACGGTGACCGTGGCGGTGATGCCTGAGGTTGACGAAGTCGAGGTGCATATTGATCCCAAGGATCTGCGGATCGACACGTTTTGCTCATCGGGTGCCGGGGGGCAAAGCGTCAACACAACCTATTCGGCGGTGAGGATCACGCACATCCCGACCGGAGTGGTGGTCAGCTGCCAGGACGAACGGTCTCA
>CAYQDJ010000024.1:28718-37384 GCA_964416255.1 uncultured Nitrospira sp.
AGTTGAAAAATCGAAACAAAGCCATGCGTACCTTGCGTGCCCGCATCGTGGAAGCCGAACGGGAGAGGCAGGATGCCGAAATTGCTCAACACCGGAAATCGCAAGTGGGCAGTGGTGAGCGGAGTGAGAAAATTCGGACCTATAATTTCCCTCAGAACCGCGTGACGGACCATCGAGTCGGGGTGACGTTGCACAAACTGGAACTGGTGATGGAGGGCGATCTCGATGAAATCGTCGAGGCCCTGAAGGCCCAGCAACAAGAGGCGGACACGGCCCGTGTGTAAACCGTGACAAGCCCACTCCTGAGCACACCTAGGACGATAGGCGCGCTCGTCGCGTGGGGACGACGGGCCTTGGCCGAGGCCGGCATCACCCAGGCCCCGCAGGAGGCGACGTGGATTCTCGAACATGCGCTAGGAATGAAGCGGCATCAGTTGGTCCGCGATGCGGAGGCACGGCTCTCGCCGGAAAGGTGGGCTCGAGTGGAGGGGCTCGTGATGAGGCGGGTGTCAGGCGAACCGTTACAGTATGTGTTGGGTACCCAGGAGTTTTGTGGTTTGGAGTTGGCTGTGAGCCCCGCCGTGTTGATCCCGCGTCCGGAAACGGAACTTCTTGTTCAGGAAGTGATCCGGCGCAGTGCCGCCCATGCACCCGCGATTCTTGTGGATGTCGGGACAGGCTCAGGGTGCCTGGCCGTTACCTTGGCTACGATTTTGAAAGACACGAAAATTTTGGCGACCGACCGATCTCCGGAGGCCTTGGCCGTGGCGAGGTGGAATGCCAAAACGCACGGCGTGGAAGACAGAATCGAGTGGCATGAGGGAGATCTCTTAGCCCCTCTTAAGCAGATGGCGCTCGGTGCGGGGGTGGATGTGATAGTCTCGAACCCTCCCTACATTGCGGAGGCGGAGTGGGGCCGGTTGCAGGCTGAGGTCCGTCTGTTTGAACCACGTATGGCATTGGTGGGCGGGCCGGTAGGGACCGAGTTCCACGAGCGCCTGCTTCGGGATTCGCGAGAGCATCTTTCTCCGGAGGGCCTTTTGCTGATGGAAGTGGGTCAAGGGCAGGCGCCGGCTGTACGCGAGATGGTCAACGGGAAATCTGACTATGATGAGCCGGCTGTGCTCCGAGACGCCGCCGGAATTGAGCGAGTGGTGATCGCGCGGCGGCGAGGGTAGTCATGGACGAAATCGCCATTACAGGCGGCACTCCCCTTCACGGGAGCGTGCGGATCAGCGGGGCGAAGAACGCCGCGCTTCCGATTTTGGCCTCCACCATTCTCGGCGGCGGCGAATGTGTCATCACCAATGTGCCGCGGGTGGTCGACGTACTGACGATGGGCAAGTTGTTGGGCATGCTGGGTGCAACCGTCTCTCACGAGGGCAATCGAGCGGTAATTCGGGCGGAGGTCCTCCATTCAACGGAGGCCCCCTATGATCTGGTAAAAACCATGCGGGCGTCAGTCCTGGTGCTCGGGCCCCTAGTCGCTCGTTGGGGAGAGGCCAAAGTGTCGTTGCCGGGTGGTTGTGCGATCGGATCTCGCCCTGTCAATCTGCATCTGGCAGGTCTGGCCAAATTAGGAGCTGACATTTCCATCGAGCATGGGTATATCAGCGCCAAGGCCAAGCGGCTCAAAGGCGCTCGGATCTACTGCGACACGCCCACAGTCACCGGCACTGAAAACCTCATGATGGCTGGTGCCCTCGCCGAAGGGACGACGGTTCTCGAGAATGCGGCCAAAGAGCCGGAGATCATTGATCTGGCTGAGTTTTTGACCAAGCGCGGAGCACGGATCCTCGGAGCCGGCACGGACGTGATCACGATCGACGGCGTGCGGGAACTCAGGGGGGGAGATCATGAGGTCATTCCTGATCGTATTGAGGCCGGCACGTATCTGGCTGCGGCGGCGATGACCAAAGGAGATGTCACCATCACCCATTGCCGGCCGTCCCATTTGGAAGCCGTCTTGATGAAACTTCGGGAGACGGGCGCCCACATTCAAGTTGAAAAGGACACCATTCGCTTGACGGCTCCTCGTACGCTGAAGGGTACCGATGTAAAAACCTTACCTTTTCCAGGATTCCCAACCGACATGCAAGCGCAGATGGTCGCGCTCATGACCATGGCCGAAGGCACGAGCGTCATTACCGAGACCGTGTTTGAGAGCCGTTTCATGCATGTGGAGGAGTTATGGCGAATGGGAGCGGACATTCGGGTCGAAGGCAACCGTTTAGTGGTGACAGGGCGGCGCAGTCTGACCGGGGCTCCGCTCATGGCGTCGGATTTGCGGGCTAGCGCTGGGCTGATTGTCGCCGGCCTCGCAGCCGAAGGGGTCACGGCCGTCCAGCGGGTTTACCACCTCGACCGAGGGTATGAGCGGATGGAGGAGAAACTCCAAGCATTGGGCGCCGTCATCCAACGCCGGAAGGCCGCCAGCACTTCATAACGAGCCACGATGTTGACCATAGCCTTGTCGAAGGGAAAACTCATGGAAGCGGCGATCGAGGTATTTCGCCGAGCGGGCTATAAAGACGCGGGCCTGTCCTGTAACGGCCGTCGTTTGGTGTTTCCGTGCCCTGCCATCGGCATGACTTTTCTCATTGTTCGTCCCAGCGACGTTCCTACTTATGTGGAATATGGGGGTGCCGACGCCGGGATCGTGGGCAAAGATGTCCTGATGGAGCAGGAGAGTGATGTGTATGAACCATTGGATTTAGGCTTCGGAGCGTGTAGAATCTCCGTCGCCGCGCTCAGGGGAGAGGGGTCGCGTGACCGATTATCTTCCAAACTCCGCGTCGCCACCAAGTATCCCAACATCACCGAGCGCTTTTTTAATCAGCGGGGCATCCCGGTCGAGGTCATCAAACTCTATGGCTCGATCGAGTTAGCGCCTGTCGTGGGCTTGGCTCATCGAATTGTCGATCTGGTCGAAACCGGGAGTACGCTCAAGGCCCACGATCTTGTCGAAGTGGAAATGATTGCCCAGTCGACGGCACGCTTTATCGTCAATCGGGCCAGTCTTCGGCTGAAACATCGACCCCTTATGGAACTGATCCACAAACTTCGAGCGGCGACACGTACGACGGCCTCGATGGCCGGGGCGAATGGCGGCCGGGGCAATCGGCACAAGGCCAAATCACGAGCGGCGCGCGCATGAAGATCGTCACCCAGGCTGACCGCAGTTTTACCTCCAGCCTCAAAAAAGCCGCCTTGCGCGGGCAAGCGAACGGCCCGGCAGTGGAGAAAACCGTCCGGACCATCCTCCAGGCCGTGGAGCGTGGCGGAGACAAGGCCGTGCTTCGCTACACCAAGCAATTCGACAAGGTGTCACTCAAACCCGACGATCTCCGGGTGACGCCCGAAGAAATCAAAAACGCGTATTTTCACATCCGCAAAGATGAAGGAGATGCGCTCCGGTTGGCAGCGCAGCGCATTACCGCGTTCCATGAGCGGCAGCGCACTAAAACCTGGATGTACCAGGACAACGACGCCACCCTGGGTCAGGTCGTCACACCGGTTGATGCCGTCGGGGTATATGTGCCGGGCGGCAAGGCCGTCTATCCTTCGTCGGTGCTCATGTGCGCGATCCCGGCTAAAGTTGCCGGCGTCGAACGTATCGTGATGGTCACTCCGCCGCAAAAGGGCGGAATCAATCCCTATCTGCTCGTCGCCGCGGACATTGCCGGAGTGACGGAGATTTACCGCGTCGGTGGCGTACAAGCGATTGCCGCGCTGGCCTATGGCACCAAAACGATGGCGAAGGTCGACAAGATTGTCGGGCCGGGGAATATCTATGTGGCGACGGCCAAGCGATTGCTGTTCGGGACTGTCGGCATCGACATGGTCGCCGGCCCAAGCGAGTTGTTGGTGGTTGCTGATGAGGAGTCCAAGCCGGTGCAAGTGGCTGCGGATCTGCTCTGCGAAGCGGAGCACGATGAGGATGCCCAGGTATTTTTGGTCACCACGTCCGAGCGATTGGCCAAAGACGTCTCGAAGCTCATCGAAAGTCAATTAAAGACACTTCAGCGAGAGAAAATCGCCTCCAAGTCCATCGCCCGGCATGCTGTGGCGTTCGTCGTCAGCACGATGGAGGAAGCCATTGAAGTGGCGAACGAACTCGCTCCCGAGCACCTGTCGCTGTCCGTCGATAATCCGTTCGATTATCTGGAAAAGATCCGCCATGCCGGGGCACTGTTTTTGGGTCGCTACACGCCGCCTTCGGTGGCGGATTACATCGCCGGCCCGAACCATGTTCTGCCGACGGGCGGCACGGCCCGTTTCTTTTCGCCGCTGTCGGTCAATGACTATGTCAAGGCCAGCAACATTGTGCACTACACAAAACAGGAGCTGGCGAAGGTGAAAGATTCTCTGGTGCGATTGGCCAACATTGAAGGCTTCGACGCCCACGCCAAATCCGCGCAAAGCAGGTTTTCATGAAAAAGCATGGCGCCCCTCGCGCGGCTTCGCTCCACCGCGCGACGAAAGAGACCGATATCTCTGTCGAATGGACGCTCGATGGCAGTGGACACGCGAACATCGGGACGACTATTCGGTTCTTCGATCACATGCTGGAATTGCTGGCCCGACACGGCTTCTTCGATCTCACCGTGAAGGCGACAGGCGATATCGATATCGATGAGCATCATACAGTTGAGGATGTCGGGATTGTTATGGGCAAGACGCTGCATGATGCGCTTGGGGAGAAGGCGGGGATCAAGCGATTTGGGTTTGCCTCCGTGCCGCTCGATGAAACACTTGCGCACGTCACCGTCGATCTCAGCGGGCGGCCGTACCTCGTGTACAATGTCAATTTGCCGGATCGTAAAATCAAGTCGTTTGATCTGGGTTTGTTTGAAGATTTCTTTCAAGCGTTCGTGACCCACGGGGGGCTCAACTTGCATGTGAACCTTCTTTACGGGCGGAACCCGCACCACATCATGGAAGCCGTGTTTAAAGCGTTTGCCAGGGCGCTGGATCACGCGACGATGCTGGAAGAGCGGCTCGGCGGGCAAGTGCTATCGACCAAGGGGACGCTGTAGCCGAGCCGGTGAACACCACCATGGTCTCTCAGAGGGCAGGTTCCGCAAGGAGCCTGCCCTCTATGTTTATGGCAGGCGCAAAGGGCACAGTTGCTCAAGCCGCCTCGACCAAGGATCGTCAGGACATGAACGGTGATGGACGAAGGTGGTGGCGCCAATTGGCAGTGGCACGATGATTCCGATTACGGTATGGTGAGGCACCCAAGCGGGTTGGGCGAACATCATGATTGCGATCATCGATTACGGGATGGGGAACCTGCGCAGCGTCTCCAAGGCTTTTGAGGCGGTCGGCCATCAGTCCGTGGTGACGCGCGATGCGCGGGTCATTGGCAATGCCAGCCATGCCGTGTTGCCCGGTGTCGGTGCGTTTGGTGATTGTATGGCGAATATCGAGACGTATGGCCTTGTTGAGCCGATTCGAGGGGCGATTGCATCAGGAAAGCCGTTTCTTGGAATCTGTCTCGGGTTGCAAGTGTTGTTTTCTGAAGGTCATGAGTTCGGGGTGCACCGGGGACTTGACGTCATCACGGGAAGCGTCGAGCGGTTCGACAGTGATCCGGGCTTGAAGGTGCCACATATGGGGTGGAATGAAGTGCGGTCTCGGTCGTCTTGTCCCTTGTTTGAGGGCATTACGGACGGCGCGTATTGGTATTTCGTTCACTCCTATTATGTGAAGCCTGTCGATCCGGCGGTGGCGTGTGCGATAACCACCTACGGCATCGACTTCGTCTCGGCCGTATGGCGCGAGAACGTAGTCGCCTGTCAGTTCCATCCCGAAAAAAGTCAGGCGGTCGGCCTACGGCTGATGAAAAACTTTGGAGCCTGGAAGTGACCACGGGGCGCACTCTCGCGCGGTCGACCATCGTCGGCTGTGTGGCCATCGCGGCCGTGGTCTCCAGCGGGTGCAGCGGATCCAAGGTTACAACCAAGGCCTCGGCCGAATTACGGCGCTATGCTATTCACTCGATGGTCCTCGTGCCGTTCACGTCGATCGCCACTCCCCAGGTTCGTGATGAAGGCGACCTGTTTTTCACCACTCCGCGCAGCCTCGGTCGCGCCGATCTTTCAGGGCCGTCCACGGTTGAGCCGCCGGTTCGGCAGACAGCCACCTTGTCCCCCTATGCTTCCGAGAAGATCACGCAACTGTTTTGGGGCCGCCTTCAGCACCGGAAGGGAATTCATGTTGTGGCGCACACCGCAAAGAATTTGGCCGGTGATACCTACAGTACGCCTGAAGCAAGGGGTGCGGCGGTCGCCCAACGGCTGAAGGCGGATGCAGCCTTGGTCGGAGAAGTCTCCGTGTATCAGGAGCGGGTGGGCAGCCGATTGGGGGCCAATCCTCCTGCGTCAGTTGGTTTTGCCGTGAAAGTGGTGGCGGCAGACGGCCAAGTACTCTGGGCCGGGAATTATTATGAGCGTCAACGACCCATGATCGAAGATTTTATCGGGTTCGTTCAACGGTGGGGGGCATTCGTGACCGCGGAAGAACTGGCTCGCTACGGGGTGGACAGGGTGCTGAAAGAATTTCCGTTTGGCTCGGAAGGAGACTAGTAAGGTGCTTGTGATTCCTGCGATAGACCTCAAGGACGGCCGTTGCGTGCGCCTCCGCCAGGGGGATATGGCCCAAGAGACGGTCTATTCCGACGATGTGCCAGCCATGGCCCGCCGATGGCGGTTCAGTGGCGCTCGCCTGATCCATGTGGTCGATCTCAACGGCGCCGTCGACGGAGCCCCTCGGAACATGCCTCAGATCGAAGCTGTGCTGGCGACCGTGGACGTCACGGTACAGGTTGGCGGCGGAATTCGGCAGATGGAAACGGTTCGCCGGTATGTTGACGCCGGCGTATCTCGGGTTGTCCTTGGCACGGCGGCGTTGATGGATCGTCCCTTCCTCGAACAGGCCTGCACACAGTTCCCCCGACGAATCATTTTGGGATTGGATGCGCGGGACGGCAAGCTAGCCGTGCATGGGTGGACGAAGGTGTCGGACGTGCGAGCGATTGATTTCCTGAAAGCGGTCTCCGACTTGGAGGTCGGTGCCGTGATTTATACGGACATTGTGAGGGACGGCATGCTGAACGGTCCCAACCTTTTCGCCCTCAGGGAAATGGTCGAGCAATCGGCCTTTCCGGTTATTGCCTCCGGCGGGGTCACCACCATTGAGGATCTTAGGAGCCTCCAAACACTTGGCCCTCGCCTTGAGGGGGTCATCATCGGGAAAGCGTTGTACGACGGAAAACTGGACTATGCCGCCGCGCTGACCGCGGTGGGGAGCGACGTGTGAAGCGGGTCGAGCCAGGGACCGACGAACGTGTGTTGTTACGCCCCTGCGATCCCGGCGGCTTGAGATGTTGACGAAGCGCATTATCCCTTGTCTGGATGTGAAGGATGGCCGGGTAGTCAAAGGGGTCAGCTTCGTCAACCTCCGCGATGCAGGAGATCCCGTGGAAGTGGCGGGGGTCTACGATCGTGAAGGAGCTGATGAACTCTGTTTTCTTGATATCACGGCCTCCCACGAAAACCGGGCTACGCTGCTCAACGTGGTCGAGCAGACTGCAGCGCGAGTGTTCATGCCGCTCACAGTGGGCGGGGGAGTGCGGACCGTGGACGATATTCGAATGTTATTAAATGCCGGCGCGGACAAGGTCAGCATCAATACCGCCGCGGTGGAACGGCCAGCATTCGTGGAGGAGGCTGCGAGGCGGTTCGGAACGCAGTGCATCGTGGTCGCCGTCGACGCGAAGCGGAGCAGTGTGCCGGGCCGGTGGGAGGTCTTTACGCACGGGGGGCGGCGCGCCACCGGTGTGGATGCGGTCGAATGGGCCAGGAGAATGGAGCGGTGCGGCGCCGGCGAGATTTTGCTGACCAGTATGGATCAAGACGGCCGGCAAAGCGGGTATGACTTGGGCCTCACGGCCGCGGTCTCGGGGCAGGTGTCCATTCCCGTCATCGCATCCGGCGGCGTGGGAACGCTCGAGCACCTGTATGAGGGGTTCGCGGTGGGGAAAGCCGATGCCGTGTTAGCGGCGTCGATCTTTCATTTTCGGGCCTGTACAATCTCACAGGCCAAAGCCTATCTCAAGGCGCGAGGCATTCCCGTGCGTATGGAGTCCACGACGCCGGTGGCATAAGTTCATGGCGCTGATGACCCAGAAGGGCTTGAAGTTCGACGCAGCAGGACTGCTTCCGGCGGTCATTCAGGATTGGCTCGATGGAACGGTCCTCATGGTCGGCTTTATGAACGAGCAGGCGCTAGCCAAAACGCTGGAAACCCGCTGGGTACACTTTTGGAGCCGCTCGCGAAAGACACTGTGGAAAAAAGGCGAGACGTCCGGTCATACGCTCCAAGTCAAAGAATTATTTGTGGATTGTGACCGTGACACGATCCTGGTCAAGGCCCATCCGACCGGTCCGACCTGTCATACGGGCGAGCGGACGTGTTTTTTCTCCCGCATGGAGGACCAAGGCTGCGTGGGTGACGAGCCCATACACGAGGCGTCGGGAGGAATTCTTGAGGCGATCATGCGGACCATTCAGGACCGGCGCGCACATCCGCCTAGCAGTTCGTACACAGCCAAACTGTTCGAGGGCGGCCATGACAAGATCCTGAAGAAAGTGGCGGAGGAG
>CAYQDJ010000025.1:0-36747 GCA_964416255.1 uncultured Nitrospira sp.
CAGCAGCCCATGAACAACGTGGTGCGCACCGCGTGGCAGGCCCTGGCGGCGGTGCTGGGCGGCACGCAATCGCTGCATACCAATTCCATGGACGAAACGCTGGCCTTGCCCACCGAAGACGCGGTGAAGTTGGCCCTGCGCACGCAGCAGTTGCTCGCGCAGGAGAGCGGCGTGACCACCACGGTGGATCCGCTCGGAGGCTCCTATTATCTCGAAGCTCTGACGAATCGCTTGGAGGAAGCGGCCCTCGACTACTTTCATAGATTGGATGACATGGGAGGCATGGTCAAGGCGATCGAGCAGGGGTTCCCGCAGCGCGAAATCCTCGACGCTTCGCAGCGCTATCAGCGCGAGGTCGAGCGCAGGGAGCGGATTATCGTCGGGATCAACGAGTATGTGGAACCGGCCGCCCGGCCCATCCCGATCCTCAAGGTGAGTCGTGACGTGGAACAGGACCAGATCGCACGTCTCTCGGATCTCCGCAAAACCCGCGATCCTTTCAAGATGGCGGGGACGGTGGAAGCCTTGCAGGAAGCGGCGTCCTGTGGAGAAAACGTCATGCCGTATCTGATCGACGCGGTGAAAGCCAAAGCCACGCTGGGCGAGATTTGCGCGGCGCTCAAGGAAGTGTTCGGCACGTACCGGGAACCGGCGGTGTTGTAAGACCCCGTCCGCTCGCAGGGGCGGATCTTCGGGGGAGCAGTCGGCGGGACGCTATGAAACTCGGGGCATTTGAGATCTATCCGGTCACCGACGGGCGGTTTCGCCTGGACGGGGGGGCCATGTTCGGGGTCGTGCCGAAAGTCTTGTGGGAACGGTGCTGCGCCGCCGATGAGGTGAACCGTGTGCCCCTAAGTCTCACCTGTCTGCTGATCCGGGCGCATGGCAAAAATATTCTGGTGGACACCGGCCTGGGGTCGAAAGAGGACCGGAGGTTTCACCAGATGTTCGCGGTCGACCGGACCCCCACTTTGCTGGAATCCTTGGACGGGCACGGCCTGGCGCGGCACGACATCCATATGGTCATCAACACGCATCTGCATTTCGATCATGCGGGCGGAAACACCATGACCGATGGCGATGGGACCGTCGTCTCCACGTTTCCCCGCGCGCGCTATTACGTCCAGCGGGGAGAATTTGAAGATGCCGCCCGGGCGAACGAGCGGACGAAGGCCAGTTACCGGCGGGACAACTTTACGCCGATCGCCCATGTGAGCCAATGGGAGTTTCTGGACGGGGACACCGAATTGCTCCCCGGCCTCACCGTTCTGGTCACGGCGGGTCACACGCGCTGCCATCAGAGCGTCAAGATCGAATCGGAGGGACAGACTGCCTTGTTTCTCGGCGATGTGATCCCGACCGTCTCGCATGTGTCCTTGCCCTATATCATGGGGTACGACCTGTTCCCCCTCCAGACGCTCGAAACCAAACGCGACATTCTGGACCGGGCGTGGCAAGAGCAGTGGCTGCTGCTCTTCGAGCATGATCCGTCGGTTCAGGCAGGCCACGTCCGGAAGGATCACCAGGGCGCCTATCGGCTCCAGGAGGTGACGGTATGACCGTAGCAGTCGCTCCCCTCCGTGTGTTGGTCGGAAAAGTCGGGCTCGACGGCCATGACCGCGGTGTGAAACTGATTGCCCGCGCCTTGCGCGACGCCGGGATGGAAGTGATCTACACCGGGCTCCACCAAACCCCAGAACAGGTGGTGAGGACCGCGATTCAAGAAGATGTGCAGGCCATCGGTCTGAGCATGCTCTCCGGCGCGCACAACACGCTGTTCAGGCAGGTCTTGGAATTGCTCAAAGAGCAGGGGGCCGGCGACATCGTGGTGTTCGGGGGCGGAATTATCCCCGATGAGGATCGGGCCGCTCTTCAAGCAGCCGGCGTGCGGGCCCTGTTCGGGCCGGGGACCTCCATGGATGACATCGTCGACTTCGTGAGAGGGCTGCGATCGTAGCCGGAAAGGATCGGTCCCGATGCGCGTGCTGAAGACGGCCGTCACGTCCACGTCGCAGGAATTCAAGCGCAACGCCGCTCATTACGAGCGCTTGCTCGCCGACCTCGGCAAGCAGCTGGAGGCAGTCCGAAGCGGCGGATCGGCCGACGCGGCGGCACTGCACAGCCGGCGCGGGAAGTTAAGCGCGCGGGAACGCCTCCTGCGGTTGCGCGATCCCGATTCCCCGTGGCTTGAACTCAGTCCCCTCGCCGGCCTCGGGCTGTACGAGCACCCGCTCCCCGCCGCCGGTCTCGTCGCCGGCATCGGGTGTATCGCGGGACGCCCCTGCGTGATCACGGCGAACGATGCCACGGTGAAGGGCGGCACGTACTTTCCCATTACGATCAAGAAGCACCTGCGGGCGCAAACCATCGCTCTGGAGAACCGACTGCCGACGATCTATCTCGTGGACTCCGGTGGCATCTTCCTTCCCCGACAAGCCGAGGTCTTCGCCGATCGCGAGCACTTCGGTCGGATCTTCTACAACCAGGCGAGGATGTCGTCGTTGGGCATCCCCCAAATTGCCGCCGTGATGGGCATGTGCACGGCCGGCGGCGCCTATGTGCCGGCCATGTGCGACGAAAACGTCATTGTCAACGGCACGGGGACGATCTATCTGGCCGGGCCGCCGCTCGTCAAGGCGGCGACGGGGGAAGAAGTCAGCACGGAGGAGTTGGGCGGCGCGGACCTCCATACCCGACTTTCCGGCGTGAGCGATCATTTGGCGCTGGACGACCATGATGCCCTGGAGATCTGCCGGTCCATAGTCGGGACGCTGGGCAGAAAGCCGGGGAAACCCCATCGCGGTCAGGCCGACCCGCCGCTCTATCCGGCCGACGACCTCTACGGCATCATGCCGAGCGATCCGCGCCAGGCCTGCAAGGCCCATGAGATCATCGCACGCCTGGTGGATGGCAGCCGGTTTCATGAATTCAAGGCCCGCTATGGACCCACCCTTGTCTGCGGCTTTGCCCATTGGCTCGGACATCTCGTCGGCATCGTCGCGAACAACGGCATCCTGTTCGCCGAAGCCGCGCTCAAGGGCGCGCACTTCGTGGAACTCTGCGCGCAGCGGCGCATTCCACTTATCTTCCTGCAAAACATTCCGGGATTCATGGTGGGAAAGGACTATGAGGCCCGCGGGATCATCAAAGACGGCGCCAAGATGGTGCAGGCCGTCGCGACGGCCGACGTGCCGAAGTTGACCGTCATCCTGGGGGCCTCGCATGGGGCCGGCAATTACGCCATGTGCGGCCGCGGGTATGACCCTCGTTTCGTCTTCCTCTGGCCGAGCGCACGGATCTCCGTCATGGGCTCCCAGCAGGCGGCGCAGGTCCTGACGACGGTGAAGGCCCAACAACGGGAACGGACGCGCGAGGCGTTGACGGAAGACGAACGGCAGCAGATCACGGCGTCCACCTTCGCGCAATACGAACAGGAGAGCAGTCCGTACTTCAGCACCGCCCGCCTGTGGGACGACGGCATCCTCGACCCCGTCGACACACGCCGCGTGCTGGGTTTCTGCCTCGATCTTGCGATGACCACGCCGATTCGGGAGTCGCATGCACCCGTCTTTCGCATGTGAGGGAACGAGTATGGCTCAACGGGCTTCGATCATCGTGGAATCACGCAACGGCCTGGTGCAGGTCACGTTGAACCGGCCCGAGCGCCGCAATGCCTTCGACGCCGAGATGGCGAGGGATCTGTCGGAAGTCTTCGGCACCTGGGGGCACGATCCTTCCGTACGCGGCATCCTCGTGACCGGCTCCGGCTCCGCCTTCTGCGCGGGAGCGGACCTCAGCTGGATGAGCGGGAACGGGGCGATCACGGAAGGGCAAGCGCGCGCCGATGCGGAACAGCTCATTATGATGTACCGGCGGATTGATGAATGTCCGTGTCCGGTGCTGGCGCGCGTGCAGGGCCCGGCCGTCGGCGGCGGCGTCGGCCTGATCTCGGTGTGCGATGTCGCTGTGGCCGACCAGCACGCAACCTTTGCGCTGAGCGAAGTCCGCATGGGCTTGGTCCCCGCGGTGATTGCTCCGTTCTTGCTGCGGAAGACCGGCGAATCGTTCCTGCGAAGGTTCAGCCTCACCGGTGAGCCATTTTCCGCCGCCGTCGCCAGGGATCATCATCTCATCCACGACGTCGTCTCGAGCGACCGGCTGGACGGTCGTATCGCGGAATTGGTCCGCGCCGTGACGAGCCTCGCCCCGCAGGCGGCCAGACAGACGAAAGCCCTGCTTCGCCGTCTCGCCTCCCGCGCCGATGGAGACGTGTGGGCTCTGTGCACTGACACGAATGTCCAGGCGCGCCTGTCGGCCGAAGCCCATGAGGGGCTTCGGGCCTTCCTCGAAAAACGTGCTCCGGCCTGGACACCCGTCACGGCGGAGCCGACCTCAGGACACCGGAGATAGAGGACGTCGCACATGATGGCATCCGCCACCCAGCCTTTGAAAACACCGCCGATCCGCATCACCGAAGTCGGCCCCCGGGACGGCCTCCAGCATGAGCGAGATCTGGTGGCGACGGCGGACAAAGTCGCGTTCATCAACGCGCTGTCCGAGACCGGCCTCACGGACATCGAAGCGGGTTCGTTCGTGTCGCCCACGGCGGTGCCTCAGCTGGCCGACTCGGATGCGGTGTTCCAACAGATTGCGCGCCGTCCGGGCGTCACCTATTCCGCCCTGGTTCCCAACGCCCGGGGACTCGAACGCGCGAGAGCGGCAGCGGTGCGAAAAATCGCCGTATTCACGGCGGCCTCGGAGGCCTTCACGCAGCGCAACATCAACTGCACCGTACGCGAATCGATCGAACGGTTTCGGCCGGTGGTCGCCGACGCCAAGCGGGATGGGATGATCGTGCGAGGGTACATTTCCACGGTCACGCACTGTCCCTTCGAAGGAGCCGTCGATCCCTCTCGCGTCGCCGAAGTCATGCACCGCTTGCTGCATCTGGGCGTCGACGACATTTCGCTGGGAGACACCATCGGGAAGGCGGCGCCCCATGATGTCCGCCGATTGTTGGATGCCGTCCTCCCGCACGTGGAACGGGGCCGTCTTTCGCTGCATCTTCATGACACCTACGGCATGGCGGTGGCCAATATGCTGACGGCCTGGGCGGAATACGGCCTCGAGGCGTTCGATGCGTCCGCCGGAGGATTGGGCGGCTGCCCCTACGCTCCCGGAGCCTCGGGCAACATCGCGACGGAAGACGCGGTGTATGCCTTGAAAGCCTCGGGGGCCCTCGTGCCGGTGGACGAACGGAAAATCGTCGAGGCGGCGCATGAAATAAGCAGACGCCTGCGCCATCCCCTCGGCTCTCGGCTGTCGCAGGTCCGGGGCCACCCAGCGTCGTATGAGACCGTGGCATGACGGCGGCGCGCCAGCAAAACAGCGATGGACGAAGCGAGCCGGCGGAATTGGCCGCGGCGGTTCACGCCGGACAGATCCGCGCCGTGTCTCGGGTGATTACATTGTTGGAAAATCAGCACCCGGACGGCACCGCCGTTCTCCCGCTGCTGTCCCCGGCCCGCCACGGGGCGGCCGTGATCGGGATCACCGGGTATCCGGGGACCGGAAAGAGCACGCTCGTCAATCGCCTTGTGGCCACCTATCGCGCCCTTGGACGGAAGGTGGGCGTCCTGGCGGTCGACATCAGCAGCCATGTGACGGGCGGCGCCCTGCTCGGCGACCGCATCAGAATGCAGGAGCACACGCTCGATCGTGACGTCTATATCCGGAGCATGGCCAGCCGGGGACAACCTGGCGGACTGGCCCACGCAACGAGCGACGCCGCGGCGGTGTTGGAGGCGGCTGGTTATGAAGTGATCCTGATCGAGACGGTCGGCGTCGGCCAGAGCGACGTGGCGGTGCCCGAGGTGACCCGCCCCGTGGTGGCCGTGGTGGCGCCCGGGCTGGGGGACGAGGTGCAAGCCATGAAAGCGGGATTACTCGAACAGGCGCATCTCATCGTCGTCAACAAAGGCGATCAGCCGGGCGCCGACCAAGCCTTGAGGGATCTGAGCGACTGGTGCCGGGCCGTGCTCCGAACCGTGGCCACGACAGGGGAAGGCATCCCGGAACTCGTCGAGGCGATCGCCGGGCATCACCGGGTGACTCGTGTCGGAACGGCGTCCGTCCCGTCATTCGCGCACCACGACCCCGGCTTGTAACAGCAGGAGGAGGTCATGCTGCATCAATTGTTGACCATCTCTCACCACGTCGCCCGGATCACGCTGCACAATCCGCCGGCCAACGTCCTCACCGGCTCGATGCTGAAAGAACTCGGGCGGGTCCTGAACGAGGTGGAGGAGGACGAGTACGTCCGGGTGGTGATCCTCACGGGAACCGGACGATTCTTTTGTGCCGGCGCCGATCTCAATGAACTGGCGCACCTCACGACCGTGCATGGCGGCTCGGAGTTTTCGCTTCTCGGACAGGCTTTGTTCAGCCGCATCGAACGGTTGGGCAAACCCGTGCTCGCCGCCATTAACGGCGCCTGCGTTGGCGGGGGGCTCGAACTGGCCCTCGCCTGCCATCTGCGGGTGGTGGCGGCGGGGGCCTCCTTGGGTGTGCCTGAGATCAAACTGGGCCTCATTCCCGGCTTTGGAGGGACTCAGCGGCTGCCGCGTGTCGTGGGGCCTTCCAAAGCGGCTGAAATGATCCTGACCGGGGAGAGTCTGTCGGCAGAGGAGGCGCTGAAGATCGGACTGGTCGGTCGAGTCGTGCCGCCACAGGAGTTGCTGGCCCAGGCCGAGGCCGTCGCGGCGCAGATCCTCGCGCACGGAAAGACCGCCACGGAAGCCGCCCTGCATGCCATTCGGGGCGGACTCGACATTCCCCTCTCCGAAGGGTTGGCGCGGGAAGCGGAATTGTTCGGCCGGTTATGCGTCACGCCCGAGAAGCGAGAAGCCGTCCAGGCCTTTCTCCACAGGCGGCAGCGCAAACTCACCGGGACGGAGGCCTGACCGGCTCGCGATCGATTTCAGGCAGTAGGAGGACATCGGATGCTCGCGGAGCGCATGGTTCGATACTGTCAGTCTCTCTGTTACGACGACCTGCCCGAGGCCGTGGTCCACGAGGTCAAACGGCGCCTCCTCGACAGCCTTGGCTGCGCCTTGGGGGCCTGGAATGCGCTGCCCTGTCGGATCGCCCGTCGGATGGGCGAAGCGGTGACGGTGTCCGACGGCGCCACCCTCTGGGGCACGACTCACAAAACGCTTCCCGACCTTGCGGCGTTCGCCAACGGCGCCCTGGTCCGCTATCTCGACTTCAACGATACCTATCTGGCCAAGGAACCGGCGCATCCGTCCGACAATATCGCAGCGATTCTCGCCGCCGGCGAGGCCGCCCGAGCCTCCGGCAAACTGGTGATTCAGGCCATCGCGCTCGCCTATGAAATCCAGTGTCGGCTTTGCGACGCGGCGGCGCTCAGACCGCGCGGCTGGGACCATGTCACCTACGGCCCATTCTCCTCGGCTCTGGGCGCCGCCAAAGTGATGAAACTGTCCGATCGCCAAACGCTCCACGCCATCAATCTGGCCGGCGTCGCCAATATCGCCTTGCGCCAGACGCGGGTGGGGGATCTGTCCATGTGGAAAGCCTGCGCCTTTTCCAATGCCGCTCGCAACGCCGTCTTCGCCGCTGTGTTGGCCAAGCACGGAATGGACGGTCCCTCGCCGATCTTCGAGGGGGAGAAGGGATTCATGAACGCGGTGTCGGGACGGTTTGAGCTTCCGCTTTTGGGCGGCGAACGGGGACCGGCGGGGCTCGAGCCGTTTGCGATTATGAAAACCTATATTAAACACTATCCCGTGGAGTACCACGCACAGACGGCCGTGGAAGCGACCCTCGCACTCAGGGACGACTTGCTCAAGGCCGAAGGCCAGGAGGCCTGTGCCGGGGTCACCGGAATCGAGATCGGCAGCTACGATGTCGCCATCGAGATCATCGGACGCGATCCCGAGAAGTGGCGCCCGCACACCAGAGAGACTGCCGATCATAGCTTCCCTTACTGCGTCGCGGTGGCGCTGATGGACGGCAAGGTCACGCTGCGGTCGTTCGAGAGCACGCGGCTCTCGGATCCCGCCCTGCAGAAGCTGATGCACAAAGTGCGCGTGGTTCCCCAGCCCGATTTCGCGGGACGTTATCCCGACGCAATGCCCACCCGCGTTACCGTGCGGACGAAGGCCGGACAGACCTATCAGAAGCAGGTGGACTCCCCGCTCGGCCATCCCGCCAACCCTATGTCCGATCAGCACGTGGAAGAGAAGTTCCACATGCTGACCAAAGGGACGCATGCGAGAGAGCGCAGAGCCCGGCTGGCCGACATGGTGTGGAGGTTCGACGAACTCTCCGATCTCGGCGCCCTGATGCCGTTGTTGCGGATTCAGGACAGGAGTTAGCATGCCCCGTCGTGTCACATCCAGTGCCCGGCTCTTCCGTAAACAGTTGGAGGACCGCGCCCTGGTCCTGCCGGGAGCCTTCAACGCCTTAACGGCGCTCCAAATCGAACGCGCCGGGTTCTCCGCCCTGTACGTGTCGGGCGCCGGGCTTTCGGCCTCCCGCGGAGTGCCGGACATCGGGGTGTTGTCGTTGACCGAAGTGGTGTCCGATGCCACGACCATCGCCAGGAGCGTGTCGATTCCCGTGATCGTGGACGCGGACACGGGCTTCGGTCCGCCGATCATGGTCCGACGTACCGTCACGGAATTCGAGCAGGCCGGTCTTGCGGGCATGCAGATCGAAGACCAAGAGTTGCCGAAAAAGTGCGGACATTTGCCGGGCAAACAATTAATCTCGACGCGCGACATGGTCGGCAAGATCCGCGCAGCGTGCGAAGCGCGCCGAGATCCCGACTTCTTTCTCATCGTCCGGACCGACGCCCGCGCTGTTGAGGGATTTTCGGCGGCCGTGCGCCGGGCGCTGGCCTATCTCGAGGCGGGCGCCGACGCCGTGTTCCCGGAGGCCCTCGAGTCCGCTGACGAGTTCCGCTCGTTTGCGCGCCAGCTCGCCAAGACAGGCGCCACCACCCCGCTGGTCGCCAACATGACCGAGTTCGGGAAGACGCCCTACTTAACCGTGCGCGACTTTGAGGAACTCGGCTATCGTCTCGTCCTGTTTCCTGTCACCGCGCTCCGCATGGCGGCGCACGCCGTCGACCGTATGCTGGTTGAGGTCAGGCAGCACGGCACACAACGCGCCCTGTTGACACAAATGCAGAGTCGTCAGCAGCTGTACGATCTGCTGCGCTACGACGCGCAGGAGCAACCGGTCCACACACGCTTGAAAGGTGATGACCATGCCGCTCGTTGATACGACCAAAGGCACCTACAGCCCGGGCCTTGACGGAGTGCTCGCGGGAGAAACGGCGCTCTGCCATGTGGACGAAGGTGAAGGGGGATTGCGCTATCGCGGGTATGCCGTCAAGGAGCTGGCCGACAAAGCCGCGTTCGAGGAGGTGGCGTTTCTATTGTTGTTTGGATGTTTGCCGACCCGGACGGACCTGAGGGAGTTTTCGGCGCAACTTCACGCGGGCGCGTCCCTCCCCCATGCGCTCCGGACGTTTCTGGAAGCCATCCCTTCGGCGGTCCACCCGATGGATCTGTTGCGCACCAGCGTCTCGCTCTTGGGCATGACCGATGCGGACGCGGAAGACAATTCTCATGACGCGAACGTCCGCAAGTCGATGCGGCTGCTCGCGCAAATTCCGCTCGTCATCGCGACGGTGCATCGGCTCGCGCACGGAATGCGCCCCCTCGGCATGCGGACCGATCTCAGCGTGGCCGAGAACCTGTTGTATCTGCTCACCGACCGGACCGGCGATGACACGGCTCGCGCGATGGCCCGCGTCCTGGATGCGTCTCTCACCCTGTACGCCGAACATGAGTTCAACGCCTCCACCTTTGCGGCGCGCGTAACGGCCTCCACCATGACGGATCTCCACTCAGCCGTCACCGCCGCCATCGGGACCTTAAAAGGCCCGCTGCACGGAGGAGCCAACGAAGCCGTCGCCTCCATGTTTCTCGACATCGGGCATCCGGACAAAGCCGAAGGCTGGGTGCGGCACGCGTTAGCCGAGAAACGACGGATCATGGGATTTGGGCATCGGGTTCTCAAAGAAGGCGATGCCCGATCGGCGATCATTCAGAGTCACGCCGACGCCTTGAGCCACATCTGCGGCACCCGACGATGGTACGAGATCGCGACGCTCATCGATCGCATCATGCAGGAGGAGAAAGGGCTCTATCCGAACCTAGATTTCTATACGGCGGCGGCCTATTTACTCATGGGCATTCCGCGCCCACTCTACACGCCGGTCTTTGTCTGCTCGCGCATCACCGGCTGGTGTGCGCATGTCATCGAACAACAGGATCATAACCGTCTGATTAGGCCGCGGGCGCGGTATATCGGACCGGAGCCCCAGGCCTATGTCGACCTTGACACCCGTCGCTGAACAGATTGCTCGGGCCCGGCAGACGGACGAGGGGTCGTTCCTTCCCTGGCGGTCGTTCGCGGAATTGTTTGCCGCCCGCGTCTCCGACAGCCGGCTGGCGACCCAATCGTTTTTGACCTATTGCGACGATGACCGGCGATTGTTGCGCACCTACAGTTATGGCGAGTTCGGCGCGCGGGTCAGGCGGACCGCCGCCGTTCTCCATCACGAGGTGGGCCTCCGCCGCGGCGATCGTCTGGCCACGGTGCTGTTCAATCATGACGCGACTGTCGTGCTGTATTTTGCGGCCTGGGTCTCAGGCATCGCGGTGGTCCCGATCAACCTCGAGGAATCTTTGGACAAGATACGCTACATCCTCGACCATTCCGAATCCTCCGCCGTGTGCGGCTGGCACACCCGTCTCGACGAACTCGTGTCCGTGCAGTGTCACCTGCCCACTTTGCGACACGTGCTCTCGATGAACGATCACGGGGTCATCAAGCAGACCGCCCGGAGAGGGGACACCCGCACACTGTCGGCCGGCCATCTCCTCGATCGGTCGTCGCAGGCGTGTACCCTGGAGGACGAAGCGTTGGTGGTGTACACCTCGGGAACCACCGGGCCGCCCAAGGGTGTGGTCTTGACTGTCCGGAATCTCTTGACCGACGCCGACGCAATCGCCGATTGGCACCACTTCCGCGTGACCGATCGCCTGATGTGCGTCCTCCCAATCCATCACGTGAACGGTATGGTGGTCACCCTCATCACGCCTTTCTACTGCCAAGGCAGTGTGGTCCTGAATCGCAAATTCAAGAGCGGGACCTTCTGGCGGACCCTGCACGACGAGCACGTTACGTGTGTGAGCGTGGTGCCGACCTTGCTGGAATTTCTTCTCGACGCCGATGAGGACCTGGCCCGCTACCGCCTCGACCGCCTGAAGGGATTCATCTGCGGAGCGGGTCCCCTGTTGCACGACACCGCCGTGCGCTTCGAGGACCGGTTTGATCTCCCGATCCTTCACGGCTATGGGTTGTCGGAAACGACTTGTTATTCGTGCTTCCTGCCAAACGAGCTGTCGCGGGAGGAGCATCGACACTGGCTGACCGAGCATGAATTTCCTTCCATCGGCATGGCGATCCGACACAATGTCATGACCGTCCTGGATGACCGCGGTGTGTCTCTCCCGGAAATGACGCGAGGTGAGATTTGCATCCGTGGCGGAACCGTCTGCGCCGGGTACTTGGGGCGGGACGACGCCAATGAAGCCGCGTTTCAATGGGGCTGGTTTCGATCCGGCGACGAGGGCTACTACGTCAAAGACCGGCACGGGCGAGCGTTGTACTTTCTCTCCGGCCGCCTCAAGGAATTAATCATCCGCGGCGGGGTGAACATTTCGCCGCTCGAGATCGACGATGTTTTGAAACGTCATGCGCTGGTCCAGTTCGCCATGGCGGTTCCGTTCGAACACCGCTACTATGGAGAAGAAATCGCCGCCTACGTCGTGGCGCGCGGGATTGCCACTGCGGTCTTGGAGGCGGACCTGCGGAACCACTGCCGCCGACTGCTTCCGTTCGCCAAATGTCCGAAGGTCTTTCTCTTCGGGCAAGACGTGCCCTACACCTCAACCGGCAAACCAAAGCGGTTGGAGTTGAAGGCCCAGCTTGCTGCTAACCTAACGGCCTACCGGAACACCCAATTCACCGAAGACTAGCGTCCAATTGCAGCGAACGCAGACCGGCGCACTATCATCAATGATAGGGGTTGGCCGGCGCCAGGGCCCGCACATAGGCGATCAGGTGCAGCATGTCCCCGTCGGCAATGCGGCCCCGCCAGGAATGCATGGGACTGAATAAGACCCCGTTGGAAATGGCGATTAACAGCTCAAAGTCGCTCTTGGCGCGAGACTGCGGCGCATGAAAATCCGTTGGGCGGACAATCAAATCCTTGGCCTCGGGCCCCTTGCCGTCCCCCAACCTGCCGTGACAGCGAAGACAGTGCTCTTTATAGATGGCTTCACCCTTATCCGGGTGTCCGGCAACTTGTTGGGCGGCAATCCAGGATCCGCCCGACACGACCATGCCGATGGTGACCAGAATCGCGACATGTTTGTACATACCACCTCCAGACGGTGAATGGTCGATCGCCGGCCTCGCGGAGATTTCAGGCCGGCGACGTGCCATGATGGCGCGACCCGGATCCAGTCAGAACGCCCCCCACCTCAGGAGGGCAGATGACTGGTGCCGGAATCCGCTAGCTCGGAGGCTGGCGGCTCAGAATTTCCCGTTCCGCGTCCAGCCAATCATGCAGTTCGCAGCCTTGCCGGTACCCACGCTCTTCGTACAGGGCATAGGCGCGGGCGGCGATCCTGGCACGATCTCCATTGTCTGGCGCGGCATGGTTCGGCGGCGTCGCTCGCTGCTCGGCATCCGTTACTGTTCCCTGTACTTCCGGTCGCTTCGTGGTCTTCCGGCGCGGCGTGTTGTCGGCAGCGCCCTTACGAGTCGTCATCGTTACCCTCCACTTTGGTTTAGCTGATACCCCTTATCCTCACGGGTAATAAATAGCAAAATTGCACAGGCGATGCCATACGGCCTTTCGCCTCTGACGATTCACCCTTGCTTGTTTTAGGGCCATCACAGTGACTGCTTCTACTTGACCCTTCGTTGTTGGCCTCGACAACATCCAAGACGTGGTGCGTATGGCAACAGGCACGCCGGCCTCTTTGACGACCTTTGCCGCAGATGGCCAGGGGAATGCTCCGCGGCGCCTTCGCCTATGAGAAGGAAAAGACGCGTCGCCGCCTGAGGGTCTGAACGTGACGGAGTAGGATTTCCGGGTCATTCACCCCGCGCCATTGCATGACCTCACCATCGGAATGGGACTTGAACACCAGAGTCCCGATTCCCAAGGCCGCTGCGATGACGCCTTGCGCGATGCTCATGTCGCTTACGTGTTCCCAGGCCATCGATTGTATCTCCGCTCCCGTCAACGCATTTCTTACGAGGACGCGTCGAGCAGTCGCCTCGTACCGCACCCAATAGCGTAGGATCGCCGACAGGAGAAGAAGCACTGCGGCTCCGAGACCCCACGCCTGCCATCCCGGGATTCCGGCTTGCCATTGCAACGCCCCACGCAGCGCCGTGAACGCACTCACGAGATGGAGCCAGGCGAATTGGTTCCAGGAGACATAGGCCTGCCATAACACCAAGTCTTCGTCGTCGACCCTATGCGGTTTAACCTGCTCCATGATCGTGTGCCAGTGTACCAGAAACACACGATCTGCCGCTTGCCTCCCGCGATCAGAGCTTGACTCGGAGCATCCATTCATGAGGCCCAGTCGGCTCGCTTCGGAAGGACCGCGAACACCTGGTCCAAACCGGCCATCGCTTACGATCTGAGCAGCAGGGACGCCACCCGGAAGCTCATCATGACAGCGACAGTATCAGCAAAAGGGATGCCGAATGGTGGCGTGTTATGGAAATAGCGAGGGGCCTTCAGGGCGCAACCGCCGGCGGGGACGTTGGTCAACAGTGACCAACTTCTCCACCCGCACGCCCAGCAGGCGAATGAGTTTGTGTCCGGGATTGTCCCGGCGATCCAGAAACGGCAGCAAGAGCTTCAATGTCTCTCGCCGGAGCGTGACTTCTTCTCCTGATGGATCGGCCAGCGTGCGCGAACGCGATTTGGTTTCGAAGTCGGCGAATCGCACGATCAACACCACGGTGCGGAAGGATACGAAGCCTTCCCGATGGAGTCGTTCCATCACGCCGCGACACAAGACTGCGAGCGCCGTGCAGAGCCGGTCCGACCCGCACGTATCCTCATCGAAGGTTTCCTGCTCTCCGATCGACTTCGCCTGCCAGTGCTCCTCGACAGGTGAATCATCCAGTCCGCGACTCCTGGCATAGAGCTGCGCCCCTCGCGTGCCGAACAGATGGTCGAGTTCCTGGATCGAGCAGCGCCTCAGATCCCGGATGTAAACGATGCCTCTCTTGCCCAACTCCGCTGCAGTTTTTGGACCGACGCCCGGAATCGCCCGGACGGAGAGCGGCGTGAGGAAGGCATCCACATCCGGTTCACGCACGATGGTCATCCCGTCGGGCTTGTGCATGCCGGACGCGATCTTGGCAATCATTCTATTTGGCCCGATGCCGACGGAAGCCGTCAAATGCTCTTCTTCCCAGATCGCCCGCTTCATCGCGCGACAATGGGTCTCCGCGGCCTCGTAGGAGCAGGTGTCACTCACATCACCATAGGCTTCATCAATGCTCGCCTGCTCGAGGCGCGGCATGAACCGCCGTATGATGTCCATGACTCGGTCCGATACCGCCCGGTACTTGCTCATCTCCACGGAGACAAACGTGACCGGTAGCTGGCCCCTGAGACGGGCCGCTTCGGACAACTTCCACGCGGTTGAAATCGGCGTGGCGGAGTGGATGCCGTACTCCCGCGCCGGATAGTTCGACGTGGCCACGACGCCCCTTCCTTTACCCGCCTGCGGATCGGCGCCCACCACCAGCGGGACACCGCGGAAGGCCGGGGTATCGCGCGCCTCAATTGCCGCGAAAAATGCGTCCATATCCACATGGGCGATGAGTCGCACCCCTGCTCCTTTGTCGACGCCTCAGCTCACTCCAGACGAGAGAGAACCGAAAGCACCTGCGTTCACGGCCTCCCCTATGCCAGAATACGGGTCATATGATCCGCATGCCCGGAGACACCTTCCGCGGTCCGCTTCCCCCTTTGTCGGAGGCGCACCGTCTCCTCGAAACCCTCCTTCACCAACACGTGCAGCAACTCGCCGGCGCCATTGGGGAACGGAACCTGTACCGACCGTCCCATTTGGCAGCCGCTGCGGACTATATCCGAACGACCTTTACGAATCTAGGATTGCCGGTGCAGCAGCAGTGGTATGAGGTGTCCGGCCAACCGAGCGTGAACCTGGCAGCGGAAATCAGAGGTGCGCGGCACCCCGACGAGATCATCCTGGTCGGCGCGCATTACGACTCGGTGCGGGGCAGCCCGGGAGCCAATGACAACGCCAGCGGGGTCGCGGCAACGCTGGGACTGGCCCAGAACCTCCTGAACAGCCGTCCGTCACGCACAATCAGATTTGTCGCATTCGCCAATGAGGAACCCCCGTTTTTTCAAAGTCGGCATATGGGCAGCCGCGTCTACGCCCGGCAATGCCGGCAGCGAGGCGAGCGGATCTCTCTCATGCTGAGCTTGGAGACCATCGGCTATTACTCGGACGACGCGGGCAGTCAGCACTATCCCTTTCCCTTCAGCTACTTCTATCCGGCCACCGCAAACTTCATCGCGTTCGTGAGCAACACGGACCATGCCGCATGGGTCAAGCGGATCCTGGCCTCCTTTCGCCACCATGCCCAATTTCCATCGGAAGGCGGAGCTCTGTGGGAGCGGATTCCGGGCGTGGCCTGGTCCGACCACTGGTCCTTCTGGCAAGAAGGGTATGCGGCCGTCATGGTGACGGATACGGCCCCGAATCGCTATCCGCATTACCACACCGCCGCCGACACGCCCGACAAAATCGACTATGCCCGGATGGCACGGGTGGTCTCGGGCCTGCATTGTGTCATTCACGAACTGGCGGACGACCCTCCGTAAACGAGCCCTGTCGATCCGACCCTCCAATTGGTACCGCCCCCCAAGGACCAGCCCAATGTTAAGATAATGGCGGTGACCGGAGAGTAATCTGATGCCGCCCGCATCTGCATTCCACATCCATCAGGGCACGTGTTATGCGCTCTTCGCGTACGACATCGGATGGGCGATCGATCTGGCGGATGCGGAACGCCGCATCACCGCCGGGGCGGAACGAGGCCGCCTCCGGCACAAGACTAGAGCCCCGCAATACTTCGAATATCGGCCGGCCCCGCTCCGCTTGATGCAGGAAGGCGGCGCGTTCTCCGTGGGAGCGTACCACTCCAGCCCGACCGTCGAAGTGATGGTCTATGACTTTGGCGCGGTGACGATCACTTACCGGTTCCCATTGGATGGACCAGCCGAGTCGCTCCTCGAACTGAGCGAAACCTTGTACGAAAATGAAGCGTTGCTGGCGAAATCAAGGAGCAGGGTCGAGCAGTTGGTACAGGCCATGCTGCCGGCGATTGAGCGGCCAAAAATCGCCGATGAAGTGGAAGACTACGTCATCTTTTCGATTGACTCCTACACCTCCCCGCTCGGACCGGCGCCGTGGAACAGTGAGGAGGCCGAACTCGCGCGTATCCTCCGCGGAGAACGGACCTTGCTCTCCGACCAGGAACTCGCCGATGCCATGTCCTGCCGCATTTCCTTCGGGCAGGACGATGCGGCCTTGATCGATTGGCATGCCGCGGTCCTATTCGGCAAAGAGATGGACGACGTGCGGGCCGTGTTGGAATTCGCGAACGTGGAGCTCTTGGAAATGCGCATGCTGGACGAGCAACTCGACCGCGCCCTCGACGAGGGCTACGAAGCCCTCACGAAAAAGCCCGCCCGCAGGCTGGGACTTCCGGGCTCTTACGAGCAGGACACCACCCGCATCGCCCAATTGCAGGTCGATGCCGCGCTGGTCTTCGAACGGGTCACCAACACCTTGAAACTGCTGGGAGATCAGTATTTGGCGCGGGTGTATCGGCTGACCTCGCAACGCTTCCATCTGGAAGCGTGGGACGCCAGCATCTTGCGCAAGCTGCAGACGTTGGAGAGCATCTACGACAAAATGTCCAACCGTGCGGCCACGCGGCGCATGGAAGTCCTGGAATGGATCATCATCGTGCTGATCGCCGTGTCTATCATCGTGTCGTTCATTCCGTTAAGCGGCCGCTAAGGTGGTCAGCCTCCCTCTCGGCATTGGACAGAGGCCTTTCTTCATGAATTCCTGCCGTCGGCTGAACGGGCGTCGGAATCGGGGGGTGGCAATGAGTCAGGTTGAGCGCCGCTCCAACGAGGAATACGATAGTCGCACGTCGTGGTCGTTTCATTCACGCCTCCTCAACCATTCTCTACCCCTCGGCTGACGGGGAGAAAGGACGGTCATCTCATGATCACTGCCATCGCCTTCACGGCCTATCCGGTTTCGACCATGGAACGGGCCAGGGCCTTTTACGAACACGGGCTCGGCTTACCCGTCAGCTACAACTATCAAGACGTGTGGGTGGAATATGAGGTCGGCGGGTCGACCTTCGCCATTACCACGACGGACATGGGACGGACGCCGGGAGCCAAAGGGGCGATCGCGGCATTCGAAGTGTCGGATTTCGACGCCTTCATTCATAAGTTGAAAGACCGGGCCGTCTCGTTCGTGACGGAGGCCTTCGACACGCCAATCTGCCGGATGGCGGTGATCGAGGACCAGGATGGCAATCACATCACAATTCACAAGCGTCACGCCTGAGTTCCCTACCACTCGACGTGGCCGGTCATGGCGGGCTCGACGGCATCAACACACCGCATAGACTCCTTTGGCCAATGCCTTGCAAAAGGAGGGGACATCGGTGAAGGCCAGTTCGACCTGACGTTGGATCTGAGGACGCACCTTCGCCATGGTCGCCCCTCTGGCCAGCGTCGATTCGATCAGCACGGCCTGCGGCGAGGCGATGGGTCGGCCGATCTGACTGGTGAGCACCACTGTGACGTCCCGCACGCCTTGGACTTTCTTCTGAATGTCTTCGGCCAATACTTGGGCCAACACATTGTAGATCTTCCCCACATGAAAGGCCGGATTCTTACCGGCTGCCGCTTCGGCGCTGGCTGGCCGGCCAAGCGAAACCACTCCGCAGACGCGGTTGCCTCGCCCCACTTCCCCGGAATCACCTGCCTCCGCCGAGGTGCCCAACATCGTGAGATAGACGCCGGCCTCGCCGGCACCGGGATGATCCAACATGTTGAAGAACACCTGGGTCGAGAAGCCGGCCCCAATTTTGCGTTTTACGAAAGACGCCAAGGCCTCTTGGACGGACGTCTTTCGCTTGAAATACTCAGACTCCGAACGGATCCGCGAAGCCAGAAATGGCATCGCGACCGTGATCCGAATGTCGCGGCCGGTACGAACTGCGAGGACTTTGACATCTTCCCCAGTGTACGGAAACTCGTTCTTAAACGACGTGGCATTCAGAAACTGCTCGACCTGGTACACCAGCCGCTCCGTCGGCGTCAGCGGAGCGTACCCCACACAGGCGGACGTATCGTTGGCCACCGGTTCCAACGGTTGATCGGCCACGGATCGCAATTCTTTCGACGCCGGCCGCAATTCCACCTGACAGTCCACATCCTTCAGCGGCTTAATTCTCGGCAAATGACGTTTGAACCACTTATACGCCGCCCGTTCGGCGATTTCCTTGACTGGAAGATGCTGGTTCTTCCATTCGAACGTAGCACGGTCACCCATGATCAATCGCATCGGCGCCAACACGGAGCCCCCGCCGAATCGGCAGTTCACCTGCCCGGCCACCAGCATCGCCTTATCCGCGTTGAAATGAAGCACACGGCCGAAGGTCTTGAGATACGCCTGAGCCAGTTCCACCGCAACGGACTCCATCACCGCGTCGCAGATCGTGTCGGGATGACCCAAACCCTTGCGTTCTACGATTTCGACGATGCTTTCCGCTGGGGGCAACCGGGAGGATTCGAAAATGAAAGGATCCATCATGAGCAACCCCGGTTCAGCGTGATCATCCCCCGTGCTCCGAATTGCAGAACGTTCCGAACACCCTGCGCTTCCGCTTGCATCGTACAGGAGAGAACCCGCCATTCCTATTTATCGGCGCGCCTGACGTCGCAGCCTTCGATCCGGACCGGATGCAGATCAATGGTTGCGGGACGGCCCCCCTCTCACGTCCCAATTCTGTTCATGTCCGTCAATGCGAAAGCCCCCCTGCTCATGCCCTGGCCCGACCCCGATGGGCACGCCAGGCCGCCCACAGCAGATAGAGAAACACCATGAGGCCCACCAATTCGGCAAGGTGGACCAGGCGCCACCCTTCCATCAGCTCGACCTCCACAACGAGAAGCAGCACGGTGGCAATGACAAACACCAGCACGTGATGGCGAGGCATGCTGATCACTTCGGCGAAGAACCCGGACAACCAGGTTTCTCGGTTCCGATCCGGCTGACCCATGCCCATGCTCCTTTCTGATAGTGACAGGACGGTCAGATGGCTCTTCCTGAGCGTCCCTACGTCGGACTCATAGGTCCACTCCCGAGCAAGGAAGATGCCGCTCGGCGTTACCGAACATTACGGTTCTGATGCACGCCGGCAAGGAGGGATTTGCGGGCGGCCGTGGGTGATAATGCGACAGCACGACAGGGGCTGAGGGGCAAAAACCCGCACACACATACTTTCACGGTACGTTCATCCAGTAAGAAAGGGTTTCTTGGACCACCCTGGCATCCTAGTCTTATGGTCGGCTCTCTGAGCATCCACAGCAAACCAATCGCCTCCGCTGCGCCGTGATGGTCGTCGACTCGTGTTTCTTTTCCTGTGTCCATACCATGACCTCCCTCGTGTGACGCTGACGCCGCCTGACGCCACTCTCTCGCACACTCGTCTCCGACAGATTCCAGAAAATGGGGTGTGGTACGGATTGCCCCGCTGCGATGCGGCTCTCAACCCCCCAAAGCTGGGGATTGTCCTTGTGGACATCGCAGGACCCAACGTTGCAGAAGAAAGAATGGGCGGGCGCCCCAGCTGTTAGACTGCCCAATCGGGTTCAGTCAAGCACACGTGAAAGGAGAGAGGCCAATGTCCGTCGCCAAGATCATTGAGATCAGTTGTGAATCTTCGAAGAGTTTCGAGGATGCCATCCACAGCGGCATCACCCGAGCCTCCAAGACCATTCACAATATCAAAGGTGCATGGGTGAAAGAACAACAGGTCGTGATCGAGAACAACAAAATCACCGCCTATCGCGTGGATTTAAAAGTGACCTTCATATTGGACTGAGCCTGCGCATAACGATTTAATGTCACCCATGAGCACGGCTACGATTAAGGCGCTTCTCGCGATCAATCTGCTTGCGACCCTGGCATTCGCCACTCCGAGCGAGGCCGCGGAGTCTCCCACGGAGGCGGTCCGCGCCACGCTCACGGAAGTCTTTCGGGTTCTGGAGGATCCGTCCCTCAAAGACCCCGGCAAACGTGAGCCGCGGCGCCATCGGCTCGAGGAGATTGTCGCGAGCCGCTTCGACTATGCGGAGATGTCGAAGCGGACGCTGGGCGCTCAATGGCGGCGTTTGACGTCCGAACAACAACAGGAATTCGTTGACGTGTTCAAGGGGTTCTTGTCCGACCGTTATGCGGGGCGGATTGAAGACTATTCCGGCGAGCAAGTCGAGTATCTCCATGAGCGGCTCGAAGGGCCGTACGCGGAGGTTCGGACGAGGCTCGTCTCCCACAAAGTGGACATTCCGATGGACTATCGTCTCATCAACAAAAGCGGCCGATGGTATGCTTATGACATCGTGGCCGACGGCGTGAGCCTGGTCAAAAATTATCGAAGTCAGTTCGAGAAGATCATCCGCTCGCAATCGTATGAGGGCCTCCTCAAACGACTGCAGAACCGGTCGGTGGCGGAAGAGACGGCGGGCAGACCCCGATGACGTGCAACGGGAGGTCGGTATGTCACCTACCCACAGAAAATTTCCGTAACCCAATGCGCCCGGCCAGTTTGTGCAATTTTTCGTGGATGGATTCGTTGCAGTAGGCCGGTTATGGATCCCGATCAAGAAATGGCTGAGGGCAACGCCGAAAGCGGTTCTAAAGGCGGGTTGGTGATCGCATAGACACCCGGCTCCTTCGACTTGAGTCGGACTTGTCCGGCCCGGCTCATCCGGTCGAATTCAATGAAGACCTGATTCCACGTGAGCCCCGAACATTCGAACACGATCTCCTCCAACGTACAGCCCGGCGAACGGATAATCACCTCCAAGATTTGATGTCACACGTCGTCCATGAGTCCCTCCTACGCCAGCGGTGCGTACGACAAGCTGCTGGGGAATTACTGGAACGAACCCTCGAACCAACTGATGCTGAAGACCAGGGGCAGGGTCGCGGGAGAAACGGCAGGCCCAATACTCAAGAATGATGCCACCATGCGATGGGTTACAGAATGAACTGAAAAACCGTGGCAAACGAGGGCAGATTTTCTGATCGCATCGATCACGCTTGATGCCAAATTCTACAGCGCGACCAGTTCAGTGGGAGGGCGGCTGGGTTGGTGCCGGCTACTAACGGTCACGATGTGGATCGTCCACGACTGCACCGCACTCCAGGCAGCGAATCTTCTCGGTTGGCTGGCCGTCTGCCGTCACGACACTGTCAATGAGACGTCCGTGGGTGCACATCGGCGGCATGCGCTTCGTTGGCTCAGGACTGGCCTGTTCTTTCATTGGACCTCCTGCCGAACTGGTTCTCGCTACCCGAGGTAACCGCAGATTCGTCCTGCCGGTCTGGCCGAGGGGATTTTAGCCTCGCAAAAAACAACAAGCAAGACTAGGGAGAGACGAGGTTGACCGGTGAGAGAACACTGCTATCTACAAAGTGAGCGGAGGCCTCGGTGAGAGGAACACTGAGGAAACCGAGGTCAAGCGCAGGAGTGGTGTGCAGGCCCACCGGAGGGTGGGAAGCCTAAAGCTCCTCCAAGACCTCCATAAATTGAACTTGAGCTCTCTAGACCCGCCTCCGCTGTGTTCGAACTGCTTCTCCGTCCATCTCATTCCCTTGGACCTACCGGCACCTGCTCGTCGAGCAGTTTAACTGATCTGACGAAATCTGCCTCGATCTTTGCCTTCTGACTGATGATTCTGCGACAGGCAAGTCGAAGAAGACGTCTAACGCACCAATCGACAGTTAGCATGAGGAAATTCAATTATTTAAAAAAAGAAAACTGGCGCGGTGACGCATTGTCGGTCACGCCGGCGGTGAAACTCAACCTCCTCTTCTGTTCGTATCGCTCCACACCCCCTGTTCTAAAACTCTTACCCAACCGCCCTTGTGTGAGACGCCGCTCGAACCCACCAACCGGAACCCCCTCCGAACGATCCAGCTGCCTCGCGCATGATCGTTCTGGACATCCCGTTTGTGCTTGAGACATCGGTGGATCGGTCGTTGGTCCGGTCGGAGTTTACCCCCCGATATGAAAGAAACACGGTGGTGTCGTGGGAGCCCGACACGAGTCCGAGCGCGATACGTAATGCTTCTCCCGGAGCACCTCCCTAGTCCGGGCAAATGGCCGCACCTTCAACCGGCACCAAGCTGGACACGCACGCATTGGCGAAGCCCCATGACTAACACATGAGCAACGTCTCGTCCTGCTGCACAAGAGTGGGCTTTCTCATTTATCCTGGCTCCACCTCCCTTCATCTCTCGACATAGTCACCGCCGCCGGAGAGTCAATCCTGGCCGGCGGGTGTGCCGGTTATGTCTGACCGCACGTCCCGAGACTTCAGCCGACACAGACCCATCGTGCCCACCCCTAGAGGGGATACCAGTTTATAGTCCAGGAGGAGGGTCCTACACTTTTGGAAACCCAGTCAGCGGTTTCTTATTCCTTGGCTCTTCGCCAGGCTGCTGAATGACGAATGTTTCCACAGTCGGGACGACCTAGTGGTCCTGGAACGGGACAGAGGGTGAACATGTGTTTGCCGCTGCCGGGAGAACCGCGACCTCAAACCCCCTTGAATGTCTCATGAATCCACTCCCAAATCCCCCTCGCTCCCCTTGGCACTCCCGATGCAACTCGGTTCTTGTAAAGACCGGCCGGTTCATGGCACGGGCCGTACGACCATTCGAGAAAGGAGGATGGATCATGAGCGCGCTGAAGAGGTGGGAACCATTGAAGGGGCATTGGAATCCATGGAAGGAAATCGAGGATATGGAGAAGCGGCTCTCCACATTCTTGAACCGGCCGGCCCGTGCCGACGGTGACAAGGAGACCTTGACGGTAGTGGAATGGGCGCCCTTGGTCGATATCTCCGAGGATGACAAGGAATATTTGGTCAAAGCCGAACTGCCCGCAGTGAAAAAGGAAGATGTGAAGCTGACGGTCAACGACAATGTCTTGTGCTTATCAGGTGAACGCAAAGCCGAGAAGGAGGAGAAGGGCAAGAAGTATCATCGCGTCGAGCGGGCCTATGGAAGCTTCATGCGGAGTTTTACACTGCCCGAGGACGCCGACGGGTCCAAAGTAGCCGCCGAGTACAAAGAAGGCCTGTTACACGTTCACGTGCCGAAATCTGCGAAGACGAAAACCCAATCAATCGAGGTCAAAGTCGCTTAATGATCGAACACCATGCTGTTTGACGACCGTCGACATGCCGGAATCTTGCTTGCTCATGCCATGGAGGCCTACCGCGGTCATCCCCACACGATCGTGCTGGCCCTCCCTCGTGGAGGCGTCATTGTGGGGTTCGAACTGAGCCAGGCTCTACACCTGCCGCTGGACGTCTTTATCACGAGGAAGATCGGCTTGCCGGAGCAGCCGGAATATGCCATCGGGGCGGTGAGTGAAACCGGGTTTGTCTATCTGAACCCGGATGCGGCCGACTCCGTGAATGCCTTTCGCGACGATTTGGACGGGCTGATCGAGGCCCAACGTCACGAAATCGTCCGGCGACAGACACTCTATCGGCCGGGACGGGTGCTGTCGTCCCTGCGGAATAAGTCGGTCATCGTGGTCGATGACGGCATCGCTACCGGTTCCACCTTCTTTGCCACCATCGAGGCGGTCAAACAGCTGGCACCGCATCGGGTGGTGGCGGCCATCCCTGTCTCGCCGCCGTCTACCGCCACACTGGTCCGTACGAAGGTTGATGAAGCCGTGATCTTGGCCACGCCGGAGCCGTTCGGGGCCGTCGGGCAGTTTTATGCCGACTTCGACCAGGTCGATGATACCGAAGTGATTCGATGCCTCCAGCAAGCCGAACAGACGCTCCGCGAGCGGGCGCACAACGTGCTAAGCGGCAACTCGGACGCGGTGCCACCCATTCGTGCCCATCGCTAATTGGGGAGCACATCATGATGATACCGGATATGACCGGAGAATCCCTCGGCCGTCGCCGGGATCGTATGATTCAGGAATATCAGCACGATACCTATAAGCTCGCCGGCAAACTGAAGGAACCGACTGTGTGCCTCAGATGCAAGGCGGTGTTTCACAAAGGCCGCTGGACCTGGGCGGTCCCCTCCCCGGACGCGCACGAAACCCTCTGCCCGGCTTGTCATCGGATGGAGGACAATTACCCGAAAGGGCTTCTGACGTTGAAAGGCGCCTTTCCTCTGGAGCAACGGGAACAGGTGCTCGGCTTGGCCAAGAACATGGAAGCTCAAGAGACGAAGGAACATCCGCTCTCCCGCATCATGCGCCTTGAAGAACGACCGGAAGGCCTCGTGGTATCCACCACCGATACTCATCTGCCGCGCCGCATCGGCGAGGCGCTCAAACACGCCTATCATGGGGAGATGCACTTGCATTACAATGCCGATGAAGACTTTATCCGCGTCACCTGGACGCGCTGACCGTATCGTGCGCTCGAGTCGAAGGGAGAGGGGCATCCATGAAGGCTGTGGTGGGGGTCGACTGGTCGGAAGAATCGTTTGCGGCGGTGGAGCAGCTTGCGCTCCTCTACCGACCCGAGGAAGTGGTGATCGTGCATGGGGTGGATTTGGGCCTGTTCCAGTCTCCAATGGTGGCGCAAGCCGTCAATCTCCAAGGATACGATGAATTCCGGCAATCCATGATCGAGGCGGGCCGGCGAGTCGTCGAGCGGGCTCGCACTTTACTTCCGGCAGATTTCCCCTCCGTGAAGACGTTGTGCGATGTGCAGCATCCCGCCTCCTTCATCATCGCCCAGGCAGAGACAGGAAAGGCCGATCTGGTCATTGTCGGCACCCATGATCGTTCCAGGATGACCGAACTGTTTGTGGGGAGTGTCTCGCACCATGTGCTGCTGGAGGCCGGGACCTCGACGTTGATCGTAAAGGGCAAAGCCCGTCCCTTGTCGCGCGTCCTTGTGGCGGTCGAAGGACGCGAGGATGCCGGCAGGCTGCAGACCTGGCTGACCGCGCACCCCTTTCGCACGCCGGTCCACCTCACCGTACTCGCCGTCGCTCCGTTGTACCATCAGATGATGGAGCCGCACGTGGTCGTGGGACTGCAAACCTTGACCGAGGATAATGTTCGCCGGGCGGAGTCCCTTGTGAAAGAAACGGCCGACGCGCTGGCCGGCGGACCTTATACCACCTCCACGGAGGTCCGGACCGGCGATCCGGTCACGGCGGTCTGCGACGCCGGTGAGGACTACGACCTCATCGTGGTCGGCTCGCATGGCCGAACAGGGCTCGATCGCTTTTTACTTGGCAGTGTCTCCCACGGGATTGTTCATCGCGCCACCACGTCGGTGTTGGTGGTCCGGTGACCATGCCGACCCTCCCCCCACCCAGGCAGGCGACGGGGGCCGTCTGCCGATGTGCCTTGTGAGGATGATTGTTTCTCATTCCCGCACAGAGAAAGGATCACGTATCATGCCGCACGCTGCCGTCATCGGAGCCCTCTGTCTGGTCATTCTGACCAGCTCCTGGGCGGTTGGGCAAACCCCGCGAGGAAATGCGCAAGCCGGTCAATCGATCTATCAAGAACATTGCCTGAGGTGCCACGGAGAGAAGCTCGATGGCAAGGGTCCCGACAGCCAAGACCTGCTCGTTCGTCCGACGAATCTGCTGTCGCCGGCCTCACGGGTGAAAACGGATTGGGAACTGCTCGTGACCATCTCCAATGGCGCCTTGTTCACGCCCATGCACAGTTTCCGAGGCAAGTTGAAGGATCAGCAAATGCTCGACGTGCTGTCCTATATCCGGCACGTCGCGCCGTTCGACTCTATCAGCTAAGCTTCCGCTCGAGGCATCCATCCGGCATGTATGGAGAACGCGCACGGCGGGAGAGGTGTGTGACACGCTTACAAGCACGAAAGGGGACACGATGAACCGGTTCGCCATCGTCAGTGCAGTGTGGCTTCTCCTGTTGACCGGCACCTGGACGGCCGGGCAGACGCCATCGTACGGGAATCCCAAGGCCGGACAGGCTCTCTACGAATCTCACTGCCTCCGCTGTCACGGCGATAAACTGGATGGCTACGGGCCTGACGCCCTATACTTGATCATCCGACCCGCCAATCTTCGTTCGTCCCTCATCCGGCACAAGACCGATCGAGAATTGCTGATGGCCATCAACAACGGCGTCCTGTTCAGCCCCATGCATGGCTTTCGCGGCAAGCTCACGGAGCAGCAAATCCTGGATGTACTGGCCTACATTCGCATGATCTCACCACCTGAATTCGTCAGTTAAGACGAGCTTGGGCTCCTTCAGCCGACAGGTCCCCGGCATAATTCGATGCCTCGGGTCCGCCCTTCTTGTGTGGGTATTGTCTAGCGGTGCGCCGGCCCCGGCTGACACCGCACCTCCGGATCTCGAAGTCTTCGTCCGGTCGGGATGTCCTCATTGCGAAACGGCCAAAGTCTTTCTCGACAGCTTGCGGCACGAGCGGCCCTCGCTGCGGATGGCTGTCCACGATGTCGCCCGCGATCCAGTCGCACGACAGCGCCTTGCCGCACTCGCGACCGAGCGAGGCATGCCCAGCGTCGGAGTCCCCACCTTTCTGATCGGCACGGAGCTGATCGTGGGGTTTCGATCGGCGGAGACAACCGGACAGGCCATCAGAGATGGGCTGGATCGGCTGGCTGCCGGTACCGCACCTGTCCCGGTCACCGACGCCATACGGACCGCCTGGTTCGGCGACGTCAGCGTCGCACGCCTGGGGCTTCCCCTGTTCACCATCGCCATCGGACTGTTGGACGGGTTCAACCCTTGTGCCATGTGGGTCCTACTGTTTCTCTTATCGCTGCTCGTCAATCTGCATGATCGATTCAAAATGGCCCTCATCGCCGGCACGTTCGTGCTCGTGAGCGGGGTGGTGTACTTTGCGTTTATGGCGGCCTGGCTCAACGTGTTGCTCGTCGTCGGCTTCTCGCGCGCGATGCAAATCGGGCTCGGTCTCGTGGCCGTCCTGGTGGGCGCGATCAATATCAAGGACTTCCTGGGCCTGGATCGCGGAGTGTCGCTCAGTATTCCCGACTCGGCCAAACCAGGCCTCTACGCCCGCGTGCGGCGTATTCTCCAGGCCGACAATTTGACGGGCGCGCTCATGGGCATTGTGGTGCTGGCTCTCTTCGTCAACCTGATCGAGCTGCTCTGTACGGCCGGATTCCCGGCGATCTACACTCAAATTCTCACTTTGCAGCAGCTGCCGACCTGGCAATATTATGGGTATCTCGGCTTGTATAACTTGGCCTATGTGTTTGATGATGCCGTCATGGTCACCCTCGCAGTGACCACGTTAAGCCGCCGGAAACTGCAGGAGCGTGCCGGCCGCTGGCTGAAACTCGCCGGCGGAACCGTCATGGCCGGGCTGGGCGTCGTCCTCCTCGTGAAGCCGGATTGGCTGGGCCCCTAACCCAGCTGGTTTCAGAAGGACGCGACCGCAAAGGCGCTCGCGGGAGGGAGCGGCCAGCCATGAATTCTCGACCGAGACGAAGAACGCACGAGTGCTTACACCATCGGGGGACACATGACACAGATTCGCCCGCTGTACCTACCGCCGTTGCAATCCGATCGGGTCGATGCCGGATCGCTCATCCTCCGCGACGGAACGACGGCCACGATTCGAGCGGCCGAGGCTGCCGATGTTCCCGCGCTGCAAGAATTTTTGGACCGCTTGTCGCCGGAAGCACGGCGGCATCGCTTCTTTTCGGCGACCGTGCCCTCCGCCGACACCGTCGCAGGTCTGTGTGATTCGTCCAATCCGCGCGCGCAACTCACCTTGATCGTGTTCCGGATGCGGGAGGGACACCTGCGTATCATTGCCGCAGGCTCCTATTGGGCGAAGAACCCGCAGACGGCGGAAGTCGCGATGGCGGTGGATGACGCCTTTCACGGGAAAGGTTTGGGCACGCTGCTGCTCGAACGGCTGGCGCTGCCGGCCATTCGCCATGGGTTCACCCAGCTCTGGGCCGTCACCCATGCGGAGAATCTCGCCATGCGCGAAGTCTTTCGTGAATCGGGATGGACCGCTCGTGAAGCGTATGAGGGGGACGACATCGAAGTGGAGTTGTCGCTCATCCCCACCGCGACGACCGTCACCCGCGCGGAAGTGCGGGAACGGCTTGCGACGACGGCCTCGCTGCGGCCCTTTTTCCAACCGCGCTCCATCGCCATCATCGGGGCGTCGCGCGACCCCAAACGCATCGGCTATCGGCTGCTCGAAGCCGTGACCGCCTTCCAGTTTCGAGGCGCCGTGTATCCGGTTAATCCGAAGGCACCCGAGATCGCAGGGATCCGGGCCTATCCATCAGTCTCCGCGATCCCGGACCCGGTCGATCTGGCCGTGATCGCGGTGCCGCGTGAGGCAGTTTCGTCGGTCGTCGACGATTGCGCGGCCAAGGGCATCCGCGCCTGTGTGATTATCTCGGCGGGCTTTGCGGAAGTGGGCCAGGACGGAGCGGCGCGTCAGCACCGCCTGCTGGAGAAGGTCCGGCAGCACGGCATGCGGATGATCGGCCCCAATTGCTTCGGCGTCCTGAACACGGACCCCGCCGTACGCCTCAACGCCACCTTCACGTCATCGCTCTTCCCGCCTCAGGGCCGCGTCGCGATGTCCTCGCAGAGCGGTGCGATCGGCATTGCCGCGCTGGCGGGGGCACGACGATTCCACCTGGGGATCTCCTCGTTCGTCAGCGTGGGAAACAAAGCCGACGTCTCGACGAACGACCTGCTGCAGTACTGGGAGGAAGATCCCGCCACGGCGGTGATTGTCCTGTACGTGGAATCGTTCGGGAATCCCCTTCGTTTCGCCCGCATCGCACGACGGGTGGGCCGACAGAAGCCGATCGTGGCTGTGAAGGCGGGGCGAACGACCTCCGGGCATCGCGCCGCCGGCTCGCATACGGCGGCTCTGGCCGCCAGCGACACCGCCGTGGACGCCCTGTTCCACCAAGCGGGCGTCATTCGCGCCGACACCCTGGACGAGATGTTGTCGTTGGCCGGCGGGCTGGCCGCCCAGCCGTTGCCGTCCGGCCGGCGGGTGGGCATCATCACGAACGCAGGAGGGCCCGCCATCCTCTGCACCGACGCCTGCGAGGCCGGCGGCTTGGTCGTGCCGGAATTCTCCAACGGCACCAGGCGGGCGCTTGCGGAGTTTCTTCCTGCGGCCGCCGCATTGAGCAATCCTGTCGATCTCATCGCCTCCGCGACGGCCGACCAGTATGCGAAGGCCATTGCGACCATCCTGGCCACTGACGAGATCGACGCGCTCATCGTCCTCTATATGTCCGTGACGTTGGGGGACACGGCCGACATTGCCCAGGGGATCTTGGCGGGCATCGCGCAGGGCCGCGAGGCCGGCGGCAAAGCGAAGCCGGTGGTCCTCGGATGGATGGCCGAGGGGGATGTGGACCGCACCTTTGCCCTTCCCGGCGAGACCATCCCCGCCTATCCTCTGCCGGAAACGCCGGCGCTCATCCTCGGCAAAGCGGCGGCCTATGCGGAGTGGCGGCAACAACCGCTGGGAGTGGTCCCTGACTTTGACGATGTCAATCTGGCTGAGGCGCGGGCGATGTGCTCCGCGGCCGTGGGGCAACGGGGCGCCGGCTGGCTCACCACGGAGGAGACGAGGCAGGTGTTGAACGCGATGCGGCTTCCCGTCCAACCCGGCGGCTTGGCCCGCACGGCCGACGCGGCAGCGGCGTTAGCCACACGCACCGGCTACCCGGTCGCCGTCAAACTGGCCTCGCATCGGATTGTGCACAAGACGGAGATCGGCGGCGTCCGGCTCAATCTTGCCGACGAGCAGGCCGTCCGCACCGCCTTCGACGCGATTAAGACGCGCGTTGCGCAGAGCGATCAATCGGACGCCATGGAAGGGGTGCTCGTGCAACCGATGCTCACGGGCGGCGTGGAGGTGATGGTCGGGGTCACGCACGATCCGCTGTTCGGCCCGTTGATCGCCTTCGGCTTGGGCGGCATTCATGTCGAGATTCTCGGCGACGTACAGTTTCGCATTACGCCGCTCACCGATCGGGATGCGGCTGAGATGGTCCGTGGCATTAAAGGCTACCGCCTGCTCACCGGCTACCGCGGCCATCCCGCGGCCGATCTCGAGGCCATCGAAGAGGTGTTGCTGCGCATCTCGCGCCTCGTCGAAGAGATTCCCAACATCACCGAACTGGATCTCAATCCGATCTTCGCGCTGCCCCCGGGGCAAGGCTGCCGGATCGTGGATGCGAGGATTCAAGTGCGCGGGAGTGGAGATGAACCAGCCGGTTAGCTTCTGCTACAGCAGCGACGTTCGACTGATAAGTGCAGCTCACACCGCCCTTACGACCGAGATCAAGCCACGCCTCTACACAGGGGAACCTCCGATCACCGCTCCTGCCACCTGCACAACAGACGGCAGCGTCGCCAATCGGAGGATTCTCCCATCATGATGTTCCACCGGCATTAGCCGGGTGGTGGCTCTTCACTTCCGCTCGAAGCCGCGCTTTTCGGCTCCCATGGCCCAAGCCAGTACCCACACGAGCGAACTGATGGTGAGCAGTCCAATGACTTCGATCATACGTCACCTCACCTTGGAACTCCGGACGCCCTCGCTCACACGTCCGTCATGACGCCATGCGATACACCCATCGCGAGGCGTCGCGGGTCATCTCGGCCTGAGCTTTCGCCGCTCGGCTCATCGCCGAGAGGATCACGCCGGCGAAGAAGACCATGCTCATCGCCAGCATCGCCATAATCACGAAGCTCATGGGAATTTCCGGCCAGGATGCCGGTTGCGTGGAAGCCGCAGCCGGTTCTTGCGGGAAGTCGATCGCCGCCAGCAATTGCAGGCGGTCGGACAATGCGTTGGTGCGAATCGCCGCGGCCACCAGGGTCGCCAGTTGATGCTGGTTGGCCGCTCGCGCCGTGTCCGTGATCGCTTGCGCATGGGTCAGATGCAGGACGGCCGCGCCCATCCGCTCTTGAATGGCACCCGCCTGTGCGACGTACTGCTGGAACGATTCCACAATGGCGCGCCCAAGCGTGGGTTGCCACATGGCCTCAAACGATTGCTCCATACGCAAGCCCATCGCCTGGGTCCTCCGAATCATGTCGTCGTTGAACGAGGACAGCAGTTGGTTTGCCGACAGCACTTCACTGCGAATGCCACGACGCGTGAAGTTCACGATGGAGCGCCCCATGACGCCCTGGACCCGAGCGGCATGCTCCGCCGGTCCGACGGCCGCCGTCATCATGACGAACCCAAAGGGACCGCCGGGCCGAGACTGGAAATCGTAGGAGGCCAGCGTGGCCCGGTTCCATTCGGATACCGACGCCGCCAAGCTCTGTTTGGCCTGCTGTTCCAAAAGGGCCTGCTCGACAACGGCTTGCCCCAACGCCGGCTGCAACCAGATCATTCCCGTTGAATCTTCAGGAAACCCTTCAGCCGCGGCAGGCGCTCCCGGCTGGAACGTGCCTGCGGTCGCGACGAGCAGGAGCATTGCACCAAACACAATGGCGGTCATGCCAACACCCACGATGATGTCGAGCGTGTTGATTCGATACGGCATAGACCCTCCTCTCTCTGAGTAGCGGCTCCCTGCGGCAAATGCGCCGGCCGCCTTCGGACAGTGTGGTGATGAATGACGGTGTGGCCGCTTCGGACCAAGAAAGGACGTGGGAGGCAGCCACGCCGCTTAACTGCGCGATTAGACGGGGATAATGTCGAGGATGAAAGAGGCTGCAGCTATCAGGGTCGCGCCGTTGGATCTCTGCTCCACGGAGGACCATGTCACCACCTAAACATCAGGCGGTTTCGGAGTGACTTTACTCTACGCTCCTGTGGAGAGACCGGTCAAGAGGAGGCCAGGCGTTTCTCCGCCTCACGTTGAGCTTCTGAAAGAACGCCGCGGCGCTGATCTCAACCACCTGTCAAGGCAACGTCTCGAGCCACGTGCGAATGTCCCGAATCTGCTGCTCCGTCAACGTATCCCTCAACGGAGGCATCATGTGTCGGCCCTCTGCCAGGATTTTCCGAAATTGTTGATCGTTCTTGAGCCCAGGGTTGCCGGCCAATCGCGGACCCACACCCCCCTCGCCTCCCGCGCCATGGCATACGATGCAACTCGCGTTATAGAGCGTCTCGCCGGGCATGCGGTCTCCGGTCGAAGACGCAGCAGGGCGCTCGCCTCGCACCTCCGCATTGGTTTTGAGCTGGGGGACCGTGCTCGTAGCTCCCTCCGGCGCCAGGACGGCCCCGACCAGCGATAGGGGATAGCCGATGATGAGGAAATTCATGGCTCTCATCGGTGTCGGCCAAGCGCCTCTTCTCGCAGGACCGCCAAGTACGCCAGCGTATCGGCTATGTCTTGGTCGCTGAGCGTGGTATCCGGAAACATGCCCGTCCCTTCATGTCCTTCCTTGATGATCTTGGTCCGTTCGTGATCATTCGTGAGCCTGAGGCGGCTCGGGTCTCGAAGATCGCTCGGTGGCGGATTCAGCTTGGCGACCAGCGCGAGGGTTTCCGGGTTCAACCGAGGCGGGTGATCCCGATGCCCGTCGATTCCATGACAGTAAGAGCAGAGGCCTTTTCCGTTGAACAGGCTCCTCCCGGCCTTGCTACGGCCCTCTTCCGCCGATACCCCCGATGTGGCCCAGACGGTAAGTCCGGCTGACGATACCAGCCATCCGAGCAGGAGCACGAGAAGGGCCCCTCGATTGGTACGCACTCGGCCTCCCGGCATTACCGATTCTCCACTCCGCAGCACACTCGATAACGGGCTTCGGGGAGCTCGGCCATGTTTCGAAATACCTGCTCGCGTTCCTGCTCGGTCGTGACCTGATCGATTCCCGGATAGAGCACCCGCTCTTCTTTAAGATTGTGCGTACCGAGCAACGTCAGCAGCGCCTGCTCATCGTCGTGACTGTCCGGATTCTCGTTTGCAACTTTCTCGTGAAGCGAGTCCAACAGGGCGCCGATCCGGCGGTGCTCCTCGCGCATGGCGAACGTCGGCCCCCCTTCGCGCATGCCGGTTTTCTCTTCCCACAGGGGAAAAAGGAGGTCTTCCTCCCAAACGATATGGCGCTGGAGCCCGACCTTAAATTCCTTGAACGTGTGCTTGGCCTGGGCCGCATCCGATCGCTTCAACATCTGAAACGTGCTGAACAGTTCATCCAGTCGGTCGTGATCCTGCTCGTAGAACGCGCTGATCGTCTTTCGATCCTCCATGATCCCTCCAAGCGTTAGGAGCGGTCGTTGATTTTGAATTCGAGATGACAGGCGACACAGGCCTTCAGCACGGTGTTGAGCCGCGGCAAAATCTGCTTGAGATCCTGCGTGGGGATAATGCGCGCCAAGTCTTCGGCCGCCTCATGATGCGCCATCGCCAGGTCGTGATACGCGGGCGGAAACTCCTGTTGGACACCGGGCGTGTGCGCGGACGGAAACGGCTGGCGTTGCCTGAAGAAACTGACGTGCGACTCGGTCAGCCCGCGAGCCAAGTCATAATTCTCCTCGGCCAGCGCGTTGACGATCACTTGAATCGTTTCCAAATGTTGCAGCATCACGGTGCGATGTTCTTGGCCGGCACTGGCCGACAGCGGGATGGGCTCCCGGGTATCAGGCATAAGAGGCGGCTGGGTCTGCTGTCCGCTTTGCACATACTCCACTTCACTGCACCCGATGAGGCACGCCGCTGCCACGACCATACAGGATACGGCCATCCAAGAGGACCTCCGTGCAGGCATGGGATTCTCCGCTTCGTGATTCGGCAGTCGGTCACACATGCGCACGAACCCACCGGACAATAGCCTCTCGCCCCAACGCGCCGGGCTCTCTCGCCACCTCTCGGCCCTCACGAAACACGACCAGCGTGGGGATACTCGTGATCCCGAACCGGGCCGCCAGCGCCTGCTGTTCTTCCGTATTCACTTTGGCCAGGCGCACCTTGGGCTCAAGCAGCTTGGCAGCCTCCTCATAGGCCGGCGCCATCATTCGGCAGGGACCACACCAGGGCGCCCAGAAATCGACCACCAAGGGAATATCGGTACGCGAAGCATGGAGGTCGAACTCCATGGCGGTGAGGCTTATCGGATGCCCCGCAAACAAGTGGGTATGACATTGGCCGCACCGGGGCCCTTCGTTCAGACGGCCGGCCGGCGTACGATTGATGCTCCGGCACTGAGGACAGATGACCCGGAATATTTCGTTCATGGGAGCGCGTGTGCCGAGGTCATCGGAGTTGAACGTCGCGCTGGTGACTCACAGTCAAGCCTCGTAATCACAAAGCGAGCAATGGACGTGCCGCCGTTTCTCGACTGGAGCCCGGTTGTATGCCAACCACTTCGAGGCTGGTTTCCCAAACGAGCGGACAGGATGGGGTCAATTGCTCCAGCAAAGGAATCGGCACTGGCGCACAATGCGACAAACGGGAACTGCCCAAGCCTGTTGACAATCCAGTCATTCCGGAGCCGGGATGGAAATGACGACCGCCCCCAGCACATCGTTGAGTTTGTAATCGTGTTTGGGGCTGGCCGGGTGGGCATTGTGGCAACTCACACAGACGGGCGAGACCGCACGGTCCGCATACAGGGCCTGAAAGCGCTTCTTCCCTTCCTCCATGACAAAGCCCTTGTACGGGTGGTCCGGCTGCGTCATGACCGCTTCCAGCCCCTTTTGCTCGAACTCGCTCGCGGGACCGCTTTGTTTGTTGATCGGATGGAGGCCGATCAGCCGGTACCGCACTTCCACACCCGTCAAAGCGGCCAAGCTCGAGGACTCTTGAAAAAACTGCGCGGGCAGCGGGAGCGCGCTTTTCGACCGCCATTCTTCCGATGCGTCGATCACGCCCCTCCGCTGCATCCGTTCGACGACATGGACGGTGTAAAAGGTCCGATCCGCGGCCAGCACGGCATGCAGATAGTCCACCACGGTATCGACGGGAACCGCGGACACGGATTCCCTGCTGGCGGAGGCGGTGCCGCCCCCTGTCAAGACCCACAGACACACGACGGTGTTGAGCAGGATATCTTTCCATCTCATGACATACCTCGATGCTTCATTGCTTCATGATCACGCCGCAGGCGATTCTCGGCCCGCCCGGCGCATCCTTCGTGGGAGGATCAGGCAGATACTGGTCCGGTAATTCATGAATGATGAAGGCGCTGCCGTCCTGGTCGAACACGGTGTTGAGACCGGCGGACAGCGTGACCCGGCTGGTGATCGTGTACAGCGAGCCTTTTCGATTCTCACCGACGGAAAGGTTCGGCAGATCCCCGAGGTGATAGGGATGATTGCCAAGGCCCGGGCTGACATTGGCGTCCGGGTTCACCTGCGGATCGATGTTGCCGTCGTAATGCCCTTTGGCGGCCGTGAAGGGTTCACAACTCCCGGTTTCATGGATATGAATGGCATGCAGCCCCGGCGTCAGTTTGCTCTCCGCGCTTCCTTCGAGTTTGAGTTTGATCCGTACACGCCCCTCATATTCCTCGATGAGTTCCGCCTGTCCGGTAATTCCCGGCCCCGCAATCGCCGCTTCGGCCTTGACGGCGGTCCGATGTTTCCCCGTGTGGTAGGACGAACAGCCTCCTATGACACTCGCCACGATCAGCCCACTCCCGATAACCATCAGTCTGGTCATCGCACCACCTCCTGCTGAATCCGGGTGCCCGGCAGATCCTTGTGGTCCCTTGCGGGGAGGTTGTGCCGGGCAAGTCGTCAGCCCCTCACAGGGTTATGATTCAATGTCGACTCCCAGGCCGATCCATGCCCGCAACAGATCGTGCCGCGTGATGGAATAGGCCACCTTGCCGTCGACCTTGACCGGAAGATTCAGCAGCCGTTTCTCCTCCATGAGCTTCACGGCCTCGTCGATGCTGGTCTCGTCAGTCACCGCAATGCGGTCCTTTGCCATGACGTCCTCGGCCGTCAGCCGATTCAAATCCTTCTCCGCCTCGAGTGCGCGCAGGATATCGAACTCGCTCACGAACCCGATGAACTCGCCCTGTTCGTCCACCACCGGCGCTCCAGGAATATGGGTGGTGAGTAACTCCACCGCGATGCCCATGGCATTCTGCTTTCGACGAAACACCAGATCGTTCGTCGCGTGAACCTGCCCAACGGTCTTGAACCCACCCACGGGAACCCCCGGTCTCGCTAATGTCGTCATGACAACCTCCTTGTTTTGGGTACGCCCTCATGCTCTCGCATGGAAACGAGCGACATTTCCTGTCTCG
>CAYQDJ010000026.1:0-33342 GCA_964416255.1 uncultured Nitrospira sp.
CGTGCTCAAGATCGATGGGGAGTATTATGTGGTGAAGGACATGACCGGCAAGGAAGTCCGCCTGCATGTCGACAAGACCACCAAGCTGGAAGGTTCCTTCAAGGCGGGCGACAAGGTCGAGGCCCAGGTGACGGAGAAGGGGCACGCGCTGTCAATCACAAAACCCCTCGTGGCAGATGCCCACATGCCGGGTCCCCACACGGTGAAAGGGGACCTGCTCAAGATCGACGGGGAGTATTATGTGGTGAAGGACCTGACCGGCAAGGAAGTACGCCTGCATGTAAATAAGGACACTACCATGGACGGCTCCATCAATGTCGGAGAAAGCGTGGAAGTCGAGGCCACGGAAAAGAACCACGCGGTGTCGATTAGACACCTGCAGCCGGTACAGTCAAAAAAGAAGTAGGCGTGAGCGGCTGTCTGGCGAGAAGAAGGCGTGTCGGCGGCGTGCCGAGTCACAGCTGAGAGGCAGCGGGGTGAACTCATGAACTAAGGAGACATGAGATGAATACCATTCTGATCGTTCTGCTGGTGCTGTTGCTCGTTGGCGCGCTGCCCACCTGGCCCTACAGCACTAACTGGGGGTACGGACCAAGCGGAGGATTGGGGTTAATCCTTTTAATTCTGCTCATCCTGGCCCTGACTGGCCGGCTCTAAGAACCGGCGTAGGTGAGCTGAGGCCGGTGACGGGTGTCAGAACCCTCAGGCAGCCCTCATCGGTCGCACACGAACTGGTGTCGCCCTACAAGATAGGTGACGGGAAGAGGGATGACAGGGCCAGATCGATAAACTTGGAGCTATCACTTTCTCACACAAGCTGCGATGCTCCTCACAAAGGAAGCTGCCGAGGAACAACTTTATGGGGCCATTCAAAAAGTAGTGAAAGATACCTCATCTCGGCATTCGGAGTTAGAGTCGAATTGAGGTCACGGTTTAGGTCACGGTTCGGTCACGCTTTTAGCGCGGTCTGGATCGATCGCAATCGCTTCAATCAAGGCATGAGCTGCTTCATCCACTCCTTCGCCTCACGGGCAACCGTGAGCAGGGCTTCGAGATCATTGAAGCCAAACGATGACCCATTCCGCCATTCGCCGGCTTGGCCTTTAAGCGGCCGTGAAAAGGTCGTGGCGTAGCACGGCCTGTTCTGGCTCTTATTCTCCCAGATCGTAGCCGTGATGGTTCCGCAACGGAGCGTGTGAGTAGGTTTTGTATTTGTAGCCATCTTGTTGGCCAACCATGAAAACGCAGTAGTCGGTCCTTCAAGACGGCGTTGCGAGAAGCTAAGATCACGGACTTTCGCTTCCATGATCTTTGACGCTGTGCTCTCTACAAAACCTGCGCAGGGCGGGAGTGGACACCGCAACGGCTATGAAGATCGTTGGGCATAAGTCTGAAAAGATGTGGAAGCGGTACAATGTTTATCGAGGAACGGACTTGACGTTAGCAGCGCAAAAGGTACACAAATACCTCCAAGGGAACACGCCAGGAACACTAAAGCATAATCGCGCGCCCGTAGCTCAGTCGGATAGAGCATCAGCCTTCTAAGCTGAGGGTCGCTGGTTCGATTCCAGCCGGGCGCACCACGCGACGTGTGTTCGATGGGGTAGGCGTTTCTCCCACAGGGTGGCCGGTGGCGTCCCTGCTCGTATTGGTCAGCCTCCGGAACTTCCAGCTCCGAGGATGGGCTCACCCTCTTGCACTCCCCCGCGGCCGCGAAGTATCGTACGGCCTGGGGGCTGGTCGGTCGATTCTTATTCCTATCATCGGGATAGAAGGAGGGCATCATGGCGTTACGATTGGGAGACGAGGCACCGAACTTTACAGCTGAAACCACTGAAGGCACCATCAACTTCCATGAATGGCTGGGGAACAATTGGGGCATTCTCTTTTCGCACCCGAAGGACTTCACCCCTGTGTGCACCACCGAGTTGGGTACGGTGGCCAAGATTACTCCGGAATTTCAGAGACGAGGAGTGAAAGTCATCGCGGTGAGCGTTGATCCGCTCGACTCTCACAAAGGTTGGATCAATGACATCAATGAGACGCAGAAAACGACGATGAACTACCCGATCATCGCCGATCCGGACAAAAAGGTCGCAAACCTGTATGACATGATCCATCCCAATGCACTCGACAACATGACGGTGAGGTCCGTCTTCATTGTCGGGCCGGATAAGAAGATCAAGCTGACGTTGACGTATCCTGCCTCCTGCGGGCGGAACTTTGATGAGTTGCTGCGGGTGGTTGACTCCCTGCAGCTCACCTCGAAGTTCAAGGTCGCCACGCCGGCGAACTGGAAAGACGGCGAGGACTGCATTATCACTCCTGCCGTCAGCGACGCGGAAGCACAGACCTTGTTTCCAAAAGGCTTCAAGACCGTCAAACCCTACCTCCGGTATACGGCGCAACCGAACAAGTAAACGATTGCCTTTTTGCGGGCCGTCCAAGGGCGGAAGGTGCTCCGGCACTTCCGCCCGTACGACCGGTGCTAGATCAGCACGAGGCCGGCATCCCTCACCTTTCTCCACGTCGAGGTCCTGACAAAGGCGGCAAAGTCCCGTGAGGGACCGGGAAACTTGGTTTTCACGTCACGGAGCCATGGATAGACGGTTCGACCCCCGCCGCGGGGCGTGGCCTGGCGGAGCAACTCGGCCAGCCAGTCGGCCTGTGCGTGAGGAAGCGTGATCGCGGCGTCTGTCGTCCGGCTCGGAAGAATGAGCCGAGTGCGACGAGACGCGTTTTCACGAACGACGGTGCCGCCCAACCAGACACAGCGGCGCTCGGCGTCTTGATCCTCCAGCTCCACCTTCTCGTTCAGGAGTCTCCGTATCCATCCAGCTGACACGCGCGCTCGCGGGACGTCCCGGTCGAACCACTCCCGCACATCGAGACTCAGCCCTTTTCGCTCGAGATAGTTCAGCATGGACCGGCGTAAGCCCTCGCCGATCCAATCGGCGGCTGTTCCGCCGGTGCAATCCTGATGGATCCGATCATTCTCTGCGAATCCTTCGAACCTCGGTCCGAGAATGCGGAGGCCATGGGCGGCGGGATCAAGGCCGGTCGGGCTATGGGCCGTCGCCGTGAACCGATGCCAGAAGGCTGACTGCATGAGATCAGCGGAAAACAGCTGGCGCACCCGTTCCAACGAATCAATCGTTTCCTGGACCGTCTCGGAAGGGAATCCATACATCAGATAGCCATGGACCAGAATCCCGGCTTGCCGGAATGCCGACGCCACCAGGACGGTGCCGTCCACCGTGATGCCTTTTTTCATTTTGACGAGCAGGCGATCGGAAGCCGCCTCCAGGCCTGCCGTTACGGCAATACATCCGGAGGCAGCCAACAACCGGCAGAGGTCGCGGGTGAAGGCCGGCTCAAACCGGATGTTGCCCCACCAGGAAATCATGAGGCCGCGCTCGAGCACACCGAGGGCCAGCGCTTTCAAGGCTGCCGGAGGAGCGGCTTCATCGACAAAGTGGAATCCTCGGCGGCCGGTTTCGGCGATCAGTTGTTCGATCTGCTTAAGCAGATGATCGGTCGGGGTGGGATCGTAGCGGCCGATGTAGTCGAGTCCGACATCGCAAAAGGTGCATTGTCTCCAATAACACCCATGCGCCACGGTCAGCTTGTTCCAGTGCCCCTCGGACCAGAGACGGTGCATGGGATTCGTGCTGTCGATCACCGAGAGATATCGGTCGAGGGGCAGGCCCTCGTATGTCGGGCAACCGATCTCGCCCATGCCGAATGGGGCGGACGATGCCGTGTCGGCGAATCGAACCACGTCTCCGGTACGGAAGAACGTCCGACAGAGGTCCTGACGCGTTCTAGCCCCAGCCAGATGTTCGATGAGGGCGATGAGCGGTCCCTCCCCATCATCCAGCGTGATGAAATCCACAAAGTCAAAGACCCGTGGATCGCGCACACGTCGTAATTCGGTATTCACATACCCGCCGCCGAGCACCACCATAAGGTCCGGACGGACGGCTTTGACCGCCTGCGCGATTCGAAACGCTCCGTACACATTTCCGGGAAAGGGTGCGGTGATCCCGATCAACGTGGGCTGTACCCGTTCGATGTGGAGGCGCAAGGTCTCTTCGATCATGCGATCGATGAGCGTCGCCGGCTCGGCCAGTGCGCCGAGCAGACGATCGAACGATGAGGCGGAACGGCCAATGTGCTCGGCATACCGGTTCAAGGCGAAGTGAGGCGACACGGTGGCTTGCGCGAGATCCGCCAAATCTTCGAGATACAGCGTCGCGCAACGCTGGGCTCGGTCCTGCACCGACATCGCCTGTGGCAGCGATCGGGGAGTAAACCGTGGTCCTCGAGGCAGCACGCCAGGCCGGGCTAAATGTGACGCGAATGTCGGGTTCCGACCTTGAAGGAATTCAACGACCGGTTCAACTGAGTCAAGGTAGGCCTGCTCGAGCGCCAACATTTGCCGGGCCTCACCGGGAAGATCGGTGGATCGCTGACGCATGTGCTCGAAGACGGACCGAAGGCCCGTTCGGCTGAAGAGCCGGAGGACCATCTCAATCCCCAGGTCAGCCTGCTCGCAGGCAATGTCCTGCGATCTGAGAAACCCGGTGAGGTAGGCGGTGGAAGGATAGGGCGTATTCAGCTGCGTCAGTGGAGGGATCAGCAACAAAATGCGCGGGGCCGCCATGCGCTCGACATACCACACTGCTCGCGGGGAATGCTACGGACGTTTGGCACGCAGGCAAGACGTGGGCCTCAAGCTATGCGGGCACGAACCTCAAGGCTACGCCGTTGATACAATAGCGCAAGCCGGTAGGAGCGGGACCGTCTTTGAAGACATGTCCTTGATGACCTTGGCAACGGGCACAATGGACCTCGGTGCGCGGGACGAAGAGTTTGAAGTCGGTCCTGGTTTCGACGACCTTAGGGTCGATCGGTTGCCAAAAACTCGGCCATCCCGTGCCGCTGTCGAACTTGTGTTCCGAAGAAAACAAGGGCAAGTCGCAGCCTGCACAGTGGTAGAGGCCTGCTTGGTGGTTGTCGTGCAGCGGGCTCGTGAAGGCTCGTTCGGTGTCTTCGTGGCGAAGTACCCGATAGGCCGACGACGGCAGCAACTTCTTCCATTCATCATCGGATTTGACTATCTTCACGATCGGGCCAATCTCAGCCTCGAGAGCCATGGGTGATCTCCTTTTCAAGGTTCCGCTGCGTTTGAGGGCGGTCAACCCATTCTATCGTGCCATGGAGTCACGCAGCAGACAAGACCCACCATCCGGCGCAGCTTCCGGCGCGCCGGCGATGGCCTAGGACGCGGGCGAGGCCGTGATCGGTTCACTGTGCTCTTCTCGATTATCGAACGTTCCCTCATGATTAAACGCCGCCGGCAGCACGTCTTCGATCCGCTCCGCGAGCACAAAGCCCAGATCATCACGGACCTCCGGCGGGACCTCTTTAAGATCTTTCTCGTTGGCCTTGGGCAGAATGATCCGTTTGATGCCCGCACGGTGAGCGGCCAGGACTTTTTCTTTAATGCCCCCGACAGGCAACACCAACCCGCTCAAGCTTATTTCTCCGGTCATCGCAGTATCGCTGCGCACCACTTTGCCGACATAGGCTGAAGCCAGCGCCGTCGCCATCGTAATCCCCGCCGAAGGGCCGTCTTTCGGAATGGCGCCGGAGGGCACATGGATATGGACGCCGTTCCGCTTGAATCGAGAAATGTCCAACCCCATGCTTTCAGCATGCGACCATAGATAACTGCGGGCCGCGCGCGCGGATTCCTGCATCACTTCGCCTAATTGTCCCGTCAGAGTCAGCTCATGGCTTCCCGGGAGCAAGGTCGTCTCGATGTAGAGCACATCCCCGCCCGTTGGCGTCCAGGCCAAACCGGTAGCCACTCCGGGCGGCAGGTGTTTGCGTGCTTCCTCCGGCATGAACCGCTCGGAACCCAGCCATTCGGACAACACATCCGGATGAATGGTGATCGGTGTCCGCTCCTGCCCGTCGGGAAGATCCGTGAAAGCCAATGCCACTTTTCGGGTCAGCCGGCCAAGCATTTGTTCCAATTGCCGTACGCCGGCTTCCCGCGTATAGCGGCTGATAACGGCGTTCAGGGCGTCTTCAGGGAGCACCGCTTGGATCGCGTCCAACCCGGCTTCCTTTAATCTCCTCGGCCAGAGATAGCGACGGGCAATTTCCGCCTTTTCACGTTCACTGTATCCTTGCAGCCGGATGAGTTCCATGCGGTCCAAGAGAGGCTGGCTGATCGTATCGAGCGTATTGGCCGTCGTGATGAAGAACACTTTCGACAAATCGAACGGCAGATCAAGATAATGGTCTCGGAACGTATGGTTCTGGGCCGGATCCAGGATCTCTAACAACGCGGCCGCAGGATCTCCGCGAAAATCGCGGCCCATTTTGTCTACCTCGTCGAGCATCAGGACGGGATTGTTGACGCTGGCCCGACGCATGGCCTGGATGATACGACCCGGCAGTGCACCAACATACGTGCGTCGATGCCCGCGCAACTCGGCTTCGTCGTGGACCCCCCCGAGGCTGAACCGTTCGAACGTTCGACCCATGGCCCGAGCGATGGACTGCCCGAGACTGGTCTTTCCGACGCCGGGAGGGCCGACCAGGCAAAGGATCGGCGCCTTAGCCGAGGGGTTTAGTTTCAGCACCGCCAAATGCTCGACAATGCGTTCTTTGACCTCTTTGATGCCGTAGTGGTCGTCTTCGAGCACCTGACGCACGGTTGCAAGGTCGAGGTGGTCCTTCGAAGCCTTCTTCCACGGCAGTTCAAGGACGAGTTCCAAATAGGTCCTCAGTACCTGATGATCGGGCGAGGAGGGTGGCACATTGCCCAACCGTGCGATTTCGCGCTCGACTTCCTTCCGAACCGGCTCGGGCAGGTCCGCCTCCTGGATTTGCTTTTTCAGACGACTGACATCAGTGCCCTCGCTTTCGCCCTCGCCCAGCTCCTGCTGAATCGCCTTCAACTGTTCCCGGAGGATGTACTCACGTTGATTCTTCCCGATCTTGGCCTGGGCATCACTCGCGATCTTTTCCCGGAGTTGAAGGATTTGGATTTCTTTGCTCAACGCGGCATAGAGCGTTTGAAGAAGATCGACGGTCGAGGCACTCTCGAGCAACTTCTGCTCCTCCGCCACAGTCAGGTTCACCAGTGAGGCGACCCGATAGGCAAGCGACACCGGGTTCTCTTCATTGCTAAAGGCGATGCTGGCGGCTTCAATGCCAGGGGCTTGCACAAGGCGCGGAAGCTCCTTCACCAGTTCTTGAATCGCCCGATACAATGCCTGTGCTTCCGTGCTGCTGTCGGAAGGTCGTTCCAGTAGACGAACTCTGGCGATGGAATACGGGCTGTGCTGCTCCTCCTTCATGATCACCACGCGCTCTAACCCTTGCACCAACGCATGCACCGTTCCCTCGGACGATTGGCCGAGTTGTTTCACGATGGCTTTGGTGCCGATGGTATAGAGGTCTTCGAGTTCGGGAGCCTCCGTTTGTGGATCGCGCTGGGCCACGACCACGATCATTTTCTCTTCGGTCTTCATGGCCGCATGCACTGCGGCCATCGACCGTTCCCGGCCAATGGTGAGCGGCATCATCACGCCAGGAAACAGAACGGTCCGCTTGATGGGGAGGAGAGGAAGTGTCAGCACCCGTGATTCATGTTCCATGTTGGAATTTCCTTATCCGGGCCAAAGCGAAAGAAGGCCCTACGACGAACGGCATGCCCTTCAGATAAGGTCGGCCTTCGGCAAGTCAAGGGAAGCGACAAGATGACGGTGCAGGGGGAAGATTCAGTTGTAGGTGCTCACCGTGTTTGGCCGGAGAGGCTGCGCTTCCGCATCGAGCCAGCAACCATGATGAACTCGTAGAGCCGACATTCCAGAGCACCATTGTAGAGCGGGATCCGTCTCGCGGGTAACAGCCCGATTAACTTGGGCAGCCGCAAGTCTCCGGTGAAGATGTAGACCCGCCAACCCGAGAAGCGAGTTTTCAGCCAATCGCCCAGCCGCGGATAGAACGACTCAAGGTCGCCCGGGTGGGCGAGTCTCACCCCATAAGGGGGATTCATCATGAGGACGCCGTGCTCTGCCGGTGCTTCGAGGGAAAACAGATCGCATTGTTTTATGTTGATATCCGCAGCCACTCCTGCGACGTGAAATGCCTGTTGTGCCGCACGAACGGCGGCCGCGTTCCAATCCGAGGCCCAGATCCCCGCCGGCGCTTGAGATCGAGGCCTGGCTCTGAGCGTCAAACGCAGGCGATCCCAATGCTCCGCGTCATGAAAGCGGAAGCGCTCCAAGGCAAATCTTCGGGAAAGGCCCGGTGCGATGTCGCGGGCCCTGTGGGCGGCCTCCACAGGGATCGTTCCGCCGCCGCACATCGGATCGAGCAGCACCTCGGCGGGATGCCATCGAGCCAACCGTAATAACCCAGCCGCCAGATTTTCTCGCAAGGGGGCGTCCACCGTGGTCGGGCGGAGTCCTCGCTTGAACAACGGCTCACCTGAGGTGTCAAGGTACAGGGTGAGGTGTGTGGCATCGAGGAAGGCCTCAATGCGGATGTCCGGTCGCCGAGTGTCGATGCTTGGGCGGACCCTCGCGGTTCGCATGAAGTGGTCACAAATCGCGTCTTTGATTCGCAGGGTCACAAAGTCGAGACTGTTCAGCGGACAGCGCTTTCCACTGACTTTCACTTTGATCGAGCTGGAGGGTTGGAACCAGGAGGACCAGGAAAGCGCCAGGGTGGTGTGATAAACATCCGTCTCAGTTTGATAAGGGTGGTGCGCGACCTGGACAAGAATACGGCTGGCGATGCGGCTCTTGAGATTGGCCCGGTACACGGCGTCGAGGGGACCTCTGAAGGACAGACCTCCTTCGGTCTGCCGGTCGGTCGGGATGCCGAATGTGTCCAATTCCTCCTTGAGCGCAGCCTCCAACCCTCGGGGACAGGATGCAAAACACTGGTAGATTGTGCTATCCATCGGGCCGACAAGCGACGGACGACTGCCATGAAGTTTTGCAGCTATTGCGGGGCCTCAGTGACGCACAAAGTGCCGGTCGGCGACAATCTGCCGCGTCACGTCTGTGATCACTGCGCCATCATTCACTATCATAATCCAAAGATCGTCGCCGGTTGCATCCCTGAGTGGGAAAACCAGATCTTATTATGTCGACGCGCCATCGAACCTCGATTGGGGTTTTGGACGTTTCCGGCGGGGTTTATGGAGATCGGGGAAAGCACCGAACAGGCCGCCATCCGGGAAACGAAGGAAGAAGCGGAAGCCGACGTCGCCATCACCGGACTGTATGCCGTGTTGAGTTTGCCCCATATCGGACAAGTATACCTGGTGTTTCGCGGCCGCATGGTGACGTCTTCATTTCAAGCGGGCTCGGAGAGTTTGGAAGTCCGGCTCTTTCCGCTGACAGGGATCCCCTGGCATGAGATCGCCTTTCCCGTCGTGAAGGATGCATTGAGACGATATGTCGAGGATGCGGCGGGAGGCCGGTTCCCGGTGCATCTCGCCACGCTTGACGGCTCGATGCCATGATGGTCCAGTGGGCTGAACTAGACTACCGTGCTCTGAGCGATGCAGTGGATTTCAACAACCTGATCGGTCTGATTGATGGAGTAGAAAATGCGCCAGTCGCCAACGGCATACTTGCAGAGGGAGGGGAACCCCGGATCGGCCGGTTGATGGCGGAGATTGTCGGTATTCGACGCGATCCATTTGGTCTTATCGAACAAGCGCTGGGCCATCGTCCGATCGACGGCCGCCAAATCTTCGAGAACCGCTGGCCTGTATGCGAGCCGATACCAGGCCATCCTACCCTCACCAGCGCAACCCGAGCCGCTCGGCGACTTCCTCTCCGGAGAGACGCTCGCAACTCAGCAAAGATTCTCTCAGTCTGGCTTGCAGGGCTGCCTCCAACGGTTGGCCCAGGTCGGGGTCTCCCAAAAGTTCTCGAATCCGGTCATCGACGATCCCGCGCACGAGTTCTTTGAATTGTTCTGCTGTGATGTCCGCCAAATTCATAACGGCAGGAGGATACGAAGGCTTGCCCGTCAAATGCAAGTGGGGAAGCTCCGGTCACACGCTTCCGGCGCCGGCCGACAGCTTTTTGAGCAGACGATCCAGCCGCTCTTGCTCAGACGGGGTAATCGTCAAAAATTCAACGCCGATTCCATGACTCCCCGTCCATCGCACCGCCGCGTTACTGATGGTCAACGGTGTTGGTTCCCCTGGAGGTTGCAGCACAAGTTCCAATTGCATACCGGTAAATGGGCGGATCAGACTCTCCATCCGGCATCCCTTTCGAGACAAGTCCTTCACCGAGGCCTTATACCGAAGCTGGTCTCTCTGGACCAACGTACTCGCCATGGCAATGGGAAAGCGAGGGAATTTACGAACAACCATGTGGGGGCTCCGCATGAGCGGCGTGGATCCCGGCGGGAAGCCAACGCTACCGGACATGCCGGTCAGTGAGCAACCTAGTCATAGGGCAAGTTCTTGTCAATGAAAACGCAAAACCGAACGGCCCCGAGCGGGAAGCGACATGGAATGCGTCGGCGTCAGCGTCTCCAGCCGTAGTAATACCGTGGCCCCCAATACGGGCGATAGGCATATGGGTATGGAGGGGGATACCATCCGGATCGACCGAAGTACAGGCCTAATCCAAGGACCGGCGGGTACGGATATCCATAGGGGTATGGAGTGGGGACAATCCGCATTGCCGGACGGTCCAGGAGTTGTCGTTGGAGCTCGGCCGTGTCCGCCGCCTGACGTTCCAAGCGGTCTTTGAGCTGCCCCACCGTGGCTTGCTGAACCTCGAGTCGTTCTTCCATTTGCCGCAGTTTCTCCTGCTGAATTTCGAGGAACGCATTCAGGCAACGGGTTTGCGCAGCGCCTTCGTAATTTGAGCACTCCCAGGGAATGGAAGAATCGGCTGCCGCCGCCGGAAGAGCCAAGAGGAAAGAAATTCCCCACACCGCTCCTCCAAGGAAACGAGTCGCTTTTGGCCGTCTTCGAGTCATCCTCCGCCCTGTGACAGGCCTCACAGCTTCCGCTGCATGGTTAGGGTACCACGACCAGATGCGCTTGAACATCCCCGAGGGCGTGCGGAGCGCCGTCCATCCGCACAAGTTTGATTTTGGAAAGGGAGGCTCCTACAATGCCGGCGCTCAGGGACCGACTCTCATGCACCAGGCTCGCAAAACATCATCGCGCTCAAAAAAGAACTCCGGTCACGCCATCTCCCTGGAGGCTTCTCTCAAACGCCGATTCCAGCATAGACTGCTGAAGTGGTATCGCGAACACGGTAGGGATCTTCCATGGAGAAAGACTGCAAATCCATACCATATCTTGGTCTCGGAGGTCATGCTTCAACAAACGCAGGTTGAGCGTGTTATTCCCAAGTATCACGAGTTTCTCTCGCGGTACCCGAGTTTTCAGGTGCTGGCAGATGCTCCCGTCGCGGATGTGAAGAAAACCTGGTATCCCCTGGGATACAACATCCGACCCGAACGTCTGCATAGTATCGCTTGTGAAACGGTGGAGCGATATGGGGGGGAACTGCCCAGTGCGGCAGATGAGTTGTTGTCGTTCAAAGGCATTGGGCGGTACACGGCTGGGGCGATTCGTTCTTTTGCCTTTCGCGAGGATGCGCCTATTCTGGATACCAACGTGATTCGCGTGTTGCATCGTGTTTTTGTTGCCCAAGGCGACCCGAAGGCGCACAAATCCAAGCTCTGGGAACTGTCGGAGGCTTTGATCCCCCGGGGAAACGGTTATGACTTCAACCAGGCACTAATGGATTTTGGTGCCACGGTGTGCAGTGCTCGGGATCCGTACTGTCTGCTTTGCCCGTTGAAGTCGTTGTGCAAAACATATCCATATGAACACAAAGCGAAAGGGTAGCGCTGGATGATCGTGGTTGAGGTAGCGGCGGGACTCATTCATCACGGTGGCCGCTACTTGATCGCGCGCCGAAAGCCAGGTGTCCATCTGGCAGGCTTCTGGGAATTTCCAGGAGGAAAACGCGAAACAGGGGAAACTCTCGAAGACTGCCTGCGTCGTGAGTTGTTCGAAGAACTCGGTATTCGCATCGATATGCCCGTGCCGTATCGGATCATCCGCCACGACTATCCGGAGAAAACGGTCGAGCTGCATTTCTTCCGCTGCACGATTGAGGAAGGTCATGCCGAGCCCTTGGATTCCGCCGAAATCCGGTGGGTAGTCCCGGCTGATCTGGGCCGGTTCACATTTCCTCCGGCGGATCGCATCATCATCGACGCACTTCAACGAGAGGCAATGGCGTCACCATGAAAGTCGTGTTGGATATCGAAACCGTTCAAGCACCGCGGGAAGAATGGGCCCGACTCGTGGGGAAGCTGCCTGCGATGGGCGCAGAACCGTTGCCGGATGAGGAACTGGACCTCTTCGCGGCCGGGGAGGCGGAAGCCCGACGTCAAGCGCAAGAAGAACTGTACGCCAAGTCGGCCTTCGACGGAACGTTCAGCCGCATCGTCTGCATCGGTCTGCTTGAGTTCTCGGATCAGATGGAATCGAGAAGCGCGGTGGCTTGGTATGGGAGTAATGAACGCGAGCTTCTCAAACAATTCTGGTCTCGCATCGCCCAGGATCGTCCGACTCTCTATGTCACACATAACGGGTTGGGGTTCGATCTGCCTTTCATTAAGAAGCGTTCGATTGTCCACCAGGTGCGCCCCAGCGTCGACATCAATCTGGCGAGGTTCAGGAGCGAGCCGGTGTACGACACGATGGCGGTATGGAGCAATTGGGATACCCGCGGCTGGGTGAAATTGGACGTGCTGGCCAGGGCCCTCCAGGTGGACACGAAATCCGGGAGTGGGGAGCAGGTGGCGGCCATGTGGGAGGAGGGGCGGGGGCCGGAACTCGCGCGCTACTGCCTGCAGGATACCTACGTGACCTATGCCTGCTACTCGAAAATGAATTTTCGGCAGCCACTGTCCAGGGAGGTGGTGTTGCTGCAGCCTGAACTCATTGATGTCGGCTGAAGGGATCTGTCGGAAGGTTAATGCACAGGGCGGGCTTCTGCGGTTTTCTTTTTCGTTTTAGGGGATGCTGAGGTCTTTTTGGCCTGCAAGGCTTTGAGTTCGTCCGTACGAACTTGAAGCTTCTGCTTCATCCAGGCCATCTCTTTCCGCAACAGGGCAATTTCCGAGTCTTTTTGCTTATTGAGCTCACGAGCCTGCTGCAATTCGTCCATCTCCGGTGCTGAAGCGCTCATTGCCGTCATGGAAGCCGAGGCCGGTCCGCCCTTTGACAACGCCCGATAATCGATCGCCATGGTGACGGCGCCGGGCAGTTGAGCAGACGCATAGGCAGGTTTTTCACGGCGGGCGGCCATACTGGGCGCAAAGCCGGACAGCTTTTTGCCGTTGGCGGAACCGGCCGTAAGGTGTACGGCTCCTTCATGCACATAAAGGGTGCCCGCTGTGGGTGCAACGCCTGACCCTGCCGATGATGACACCGTGAAACCGACAATCTGCTCCGGTTTCGCTTGCGATAACCCTCGGGCTAGCAGGGGAGCGAGAAACTCGGCGTCCTCATCGCTGAACACTTTCATCGGCTTGCTGCCACTCGCGGGCGGTTTGCTCGACGTCGTCAGGGGTTCGTCGGCCAGGAGGCCTTTGACAATTTGAAGCATTGTCGAACGGTCGATGATGACGGGATGACTTGCCTCGAACGACCAGTCTGGGATTTCCTGAAGATAGACCGTTCCTCTGGAACTGTTGTGAATAGAGGCTCCGCCTAATGATGAGCATCCAATCAGCAAGCACGGCAAGAGGAACGTTCCGACAGGTCGTAGGACGTGGACCAGTGCGCATCCGGACATCACGGTCTCCTTACCGCCGCTCCTTCCCATTCCTGGGGAAGACGGCGGTGACGATCTACCAAATCCCCAGTCCCATGAGCACCATCCCGAGCGCAAGCCATCCAAAGACACCAACTGAAATCATGGTCTCGAGGCTCATGCGGGGTTTCGATGAGTTCGAATCGAATTCGGGGTGATGGTTCATGAAGGGCTCCGCAATGTTTAAAGGGTGGTGAGGAACTCGTTTCACAGGGAAGTCAGCAAACTTTGTGCCTTCTTGGTCATAGATGATGTTGGTCTGCATCGATATGACAGAGCCATGGCTCTGAGACACGATCGCTTGCCGAGTCATCACGTATGAGCGGTTGTACTCATAAGTAGTTTCAACAGCTTATGCGTACGACCACATCACGTCACTTCTTGGATCGAGGATGCACCAGGGCGATTCCTTGGCGAACACAAGAGACGTCAGGGTCACAGAGGGACGAGGAGAGTGCCGGAACTGTGTCTGAAAGTGTGCGCGCTGCAGGGATGAGCGTGCAGTTTTGTGCGTTGAAGACCGGAATGTAAATTATTGGCCGTACAGCGTAGCGGCGGAGGCGTCGATAATCCGTTTGGCAATGAGCGTGCCGGGAATGAAGGGGCCGTGTCCTTTGTTCCACACGACGGTGATGTTGCCGTCTGTTTTACCCATACCTTGGCGGGGAGACTTCGCGGCATCGCCTTCAACCAGCACGGTCATGTCGGTCCCAATGAACTCTTGGTTCCGTTCGAACGTTATGCGGCGTTGAAGGTCGACCACTTGTGAAACCCGTGATCCTTTCACCGTCTCAGGTACGTCGTCGGGGTATTTTCTTGCGGCGATCGTGTGTTTTCGCTCCGAATACTTGAAGATATAGGCTGAGTCGAACCGGATCCGTTCCACGAGGCGATAGGTGTTCATAAAATCGTCGTCGGATTCCGTACAAAATCCGCAAATGAGATCCGTGGTGAGCGTCACCCGTGGAATCACCGACCTTATCCGGTCGACGAGCGACAGATATTGGTCGCCCGTATAGGTGCGCCCCATGAGGTCGAGAATGCGATCGCTTCCGGACTGAAGCGGAAGGTGGATGTGCTTACAGACTTTCGGATGCGTGGCAATGACCTCGATGAGCGCCTCGGGAAAGTCTTTAGGATGAGGAGAGGTAAATCGGACGCGCTCAATGCCGGGCGTGTCTGCGACCGCACCGACCAACTTGGCGAAGTCCCAGTCTCCATCTGCGTATGAATTGACGTTTTGACCCAGCAGTGTGAGTTGCTTGAATCCTTTTGCCGCGGCGTCGCGCGCCTCCGCCAAAATCCCTCGAGGGTCACGCGAACGTTCTCGTCCACGGGTGTAGGGAACGACGCAGAAGGTGCAGAAATTATCACATCCTCGCATGACGGTGATCCAGGCATTGACTCCGGTGTCACGATCTGGAAGCACCCCTTCGTAGGTTTCGTATTCCGATAGGTCGAGCGCAAAGCTCTGATGAAACACACCCTGCGCCTGGGATTCTAAGGCTGTGGCTATGAGCATGGGCAACTGCCGATAGCCGTCCGGACCCGCCAAGAGGTCGATCAGCGGCTCTTTGGCCGCCAACTCGCTCTTGAGGTTCTGCGCCATACACCCCAACACGCCGACGACGAGCGGGCGATGCTTCTTCAAAGCCTTCAACTCCGACAGGTGCGCATAGATCTTGTTATGGGCATTTTCTCGAATTGCGCAGGTATTCACGAGCAACACGTCCGCGCGCTCACGATCTTCCGTAAAGGCAAACCCGTCCTGTTTCAGCATGGTGCGGACAAGTTCGCTGTCGGATTCGTTCATCTGACAGCCGAAGGTCTCAATATGGACATAAGGAACGGTAGCCTTGGGGCTCATAACAGGACCATGCGTTGCTGGGCGGAGGGAGTGGTGACGATGCGGCCGACGGTCCATCGATCCGTCGCGGCTGTGATCGTAACGGACTTGACTTGATTCCGGATATCTTCGGGCGTGGCGACCGCGACCTTGGTGAAGTTTGGGGCGGTGCCCACGCGGTATCCTTGCTGGCCGCCGCGCTCGAAGAGCACGGACAAAGAGGTCCCAATCTGCCTGTGATGAAAGGCCAGCCGCTTTTCAGAGGCGAGTTCATGAAGCAGGTCGGAACGTCTATTGATCACGGCCGCCGGAACCCGCCTGTTCAACCGGAACGCGGCTGTGCCGGGCCGCGGGGAATACGAGAACACATGCAAGTAAGAAAAGGGGAGGTCTCTGGCTGCGGACAAGGTGTTACGAAAGGCCGCGTCCGCTTCTCCGGGAAACCCCACCATAAGATCGGTTCCAAGACCCAGATTGGGGATCCCAGTGACAGCTCGCCTAATCATCGCGCTGAACTGCTGCGCGGTGTAGCGGCGGTTCATCGCCGACAGAATGCCATCATCCGCACTTTGTAACGGAATGTGGAGAAAAGGACAGATTGTTGGAGAGGAAGCCATGACTTCCAGGAGTTCGTCGGTCACAGTCGTCGGTTCGATCGAGGAAATGCGGATACGCTCCAAACCGGCCAGGGAATCCAGACGGCGGAGGAGATCACAGAATGTACGGCCATCTTGACGGTATTGGCCGATATTGACGCCGGTGAGAACGATTTCTCGATATCCCCGGTGCACGAGATCTTCAACCTCAACGATAATATTGTCAAGCCTCCGGCTCCGTTCATGGCCCCTCGCGAACGGGATGATGCAAAAGCTGCACATGGTACTGCAACCATCCTGAATTTTCACGAGCGCACGGGTCGAATCCGGTTCGCCGCAGTCCGTGATATCAAAATCATCGCGGGCGATCGTTCTGGTGTGGTGGGTCTCGGGAACCGACCGTTTGGTGAGGGCATCGAGTGGAGGCAGATAGGCCGGCAACTCAAGCTTGTGTTGGGTGCCCACGATGAGATCCACGCCAGGGTGGCAGCGGAGTCGTTCCGTGCCGGTCTGTGCGTAACACCCCGTCACGGCGACGAAGGCATGGGGCGAATGTTTGAGGGTTTTCCGAATGACGTAGCGAGATGTCCGCTCCGCCTCCGCTGTGACGGAGCAGGTATTGAGGACCAACAGGTCCGTCGGTTCCCCAAATGCCACGAGTTGATAGCCTCTCTTCCGAAGTCCTTCGGCCAACATCGTGGTTTCCGCCTGATTCAAGCGACAACCCAACGTGTGAAGTGACGCTCGTTTCACAGTCATGGGGGCACATTATAGTAAGGTCGTCTGTCGTCCGGCAAGGCGGTTGAATCCATCAGGCCTCCGCCTTTGATCGTGAAGAACGAGCATGGTAGGATGACCGAACTTTTGCCGGACGAGGACAGATGAGACGTCGCATCTCTTTCATCCTGGCAGGTCTTGTGGTGTTGGCAGGTTTTCCCTCGGCTGGATGGCCGAAAGACCCTCTTCCTGCCGAGCCAGACATCAGCACTCGGATTGATGAACTCTACGATCACGAAGCGCGGCTGTTCTTGATGCTGTTTTCACTGTCCGGCGACGGTCAAGTGGACTATGTGACCGGACGTCTCGTTCAAGATCACACCCGGAGTCAATACGGGAATCCGGTGTATCAGACGGAAGCGCAACCGTTGTTTTATTGGTGGAACCACACCATGTGGAATGATCCCGAGCAGGATGGTGTCAATGGGAACGAGCGAGTCTATCAAGAAGGTGTGGAGTTCGATTTGTCACGGTATAAACCCTGTCTCTTCAATGGCCAATCCTGTTAACTGCTCCCGCGGCTTTTCCGTCCTGTTGATTTTGTCATTCTGTTGAGCAGGTATCGATGTGCAATGGTATCCTGCGCTGGGTTGAACGATCCTTCGTTCAAGGAGTCCAGGGATGACGAATTCGTCCGGTCTTCGAAGCCTGTTCACTCGGCGTCTCGCCCTCATGCTGCCGTTGGGGTTTGCGTCGGGTCTTCCGTTGGCCCTGACGTCCGGCACCCTTCAGGCCTGGTTGACCGTCGAAGGCATCGATCTCAAGACGATCGGATTCTTTACTCTCGTGGGACTGCCCTATACGCTGAAATTTCTCTGGGCCCCCTTGATCGACCGCTTCGTTCCCCCATGGCTCGGCCGCCGGCGCGGCTGGATGTTCCTGACGCAGGTCTGCGTCGCCATCGGACTCATCATGATGGCGCTCACCAATGTCCAAACTCAGCCGCGGCAACTGGCGGCCCTGGCGCTGCTCGTGGCGTTTTGTTCCGCCTCGTTGGATATCGTCTTCGACGCCTATCGGACTGAGAGTCTTCGGCCCCATGAACGGGGCTTCGGCGCAGCCGTCTGGGTCAATGGTTACCGCGCGGCCTTGCTGGTGGGTGGTGCAGGGGCCTTGATGTTCGCCGATTCGCTGGGATGGCCCATGACCTACCTGATCATGGCCGCCATGATGCTGGCGGGTGTTGTGACGATTCTGGTGAGCCCCGACCCCTCGAATGTGGCCGCTCCGCCGCACACGCTGGCCGAAGCGGTCGGAGCACCGTTGAGCGAATTGTTCTTCCGTCCGCGAGCCGTGGTGTTCATCGCCGTGATTGTACTCTATAAGCTCGGCGATGCCTTCGCGTCTTCTCTCCAGACCGCCTTTCTGATCGGCGGCGTCGGATTTTCGGCGACTGAAGTGGGAGCGGTGAAAGGAATTGGTATTGCGGCTACGCTCATCGGCGCGCTGATCGGCGGGGTCTGGATGGCGAGGACCAGGCTGGTTCAGGCCCTGCTCATCTTCGGAGTGTTCCAGGCGGTGTCTAATCTGGGATTTGTGGTCTTGGCCTGGGCGGGGAAAAGCTCCGGCATTCTACTCAGCGCCGTCATCATTGAAAACGTGACGGGTGGAATGGGGACAGCCGCCTTTGTTGCGCTGGTCATGTCGCTCTGCGATCCACGCTATACGGCGACGCAGTTTGCAGTCCTGTCCTCATTGGAAGCGTTGGGGCGGGTGTTTGCCGGCCGGCCTTCCGCCGAAATGGTGGAGGCGGTCGGCTGGGCCCAGTTTTTTGGATGGACCGTCGTCATTGCCCTTCCGGGCCTCTGGGCCGTGTGGAGGCTGCGAGACCAGCTTCCGTCGCAACCTCCGCCGCTGGCCGTGCATCAGACGGCGTAAGGAGTTTCTGTGTCTGCAGAGAGATCAGGGCGCCAGTCGGCGCTGTAAAAACAGCACAAAGAGCATGAGGGCGGGCAGTGGCGCTAGCAGAAAGGGCAACAGCCACAACCAGACGTTTTTCCCGCGAACGCGCGCTTGGTCGATCATCCAGACAAAGATCCAGACCAGGAGGCCCATGTAATTCAACGCCATCCAACGCGTCGTATGAATCTTCAACCCGCTGGCGTGGTCCGGCCCCCCGTGGAACAGGAAGAGGCCAAGGAACAGGACAAACGCGGTCAACAACACGGCGACGAGTTTCTTGCTCCACACAAACATACGTTTCCTCCTGGCTGAAGGACCGGTGCATTGGGCCGGGTAGGCTAGTTCGATGCCCGACGTTTGTCAAACCATGGTCTGTGGGAATTCAGTAAGACTTCGGCGGCTTCGCTGCTGATGACGGTCATGTTCACGCTTGCTGTGAGGGCCATGTGAGTCTCCATCGACTAACCATTGCCGTCTTGATCCTTGGCACCGCAGTGGGATTGGCGCTCACGAACCCCACGACGAACGATTATTTGGACTTCATCGAACGAGAGCTGGGCGTGGTGTTGGATCGAATGGACCAGCGTACGTCGAACCGAGAACAACAATTCATCCGGCAGGTACTGAAAGCCCAGAGCAAGAACCTCCTCGAGAGCGTGGTGCGGCCGAATACCATTCGCCGAAACTTCGGCTTCCTCAGTTCATACGCCACGCGAATTGGGTCCACGCAGGTGGTCGTGCTCGGCATTGCAGGGCGATTCGTGCCGGTTCGGGGTCTTGACGAAGCCACGGTCCAAATTGGTCGTCTTGCCTTTTAATTTTCGAGACGTTTGGGGAGGCATCTCCTCGACCTGGTTTCTGTGGATAAGTCCTCCTGAAAGGGCGCTTCTCCGCCTCTGGAACCGACCTGGTGCTATCCACAAGTTTTCCTCAGATTCCACAAGGAGACCACAATATTTGGTATTGACAAATTTTCGGCATAGCTATATGTAGTCACTCCTCAATCGTTAAGCATGTCCAAGTGATCGAAACCGACTGAAGATGATGCGCCCGATCCAGAGCCAAGATCCACCGTCCACATGTGCTGGGAAGGAGGAATCCTGTGAAAATTGAACGGAGATTTACCCGTCGCGGCCAAGGGCCCTACGACGGGCTCACGTTCGTGAAACGCTCCTCAGAGATTCGTAATCCGGACGGTTCCACGGTCTTCAAGCTGGAGGATATTTCGGTTCCGGACCAGTGGTCTCAACTGGCCGTCGACATTCTTGCTCAGAAATATTTCCGTAAAGCGGGCGTGCCCCAGTGTGATGCGAGCGGGCAGCCTTTGGTCGGACCGGAGGGGAAGCCGGTGCTCGGGGGAGAACGCGATGCCCGCCAAGTGTTCGAACGGATGGCAGGATGCTGGACGCATTGGGGCAAATCGTACGGCTATTTCAAGACCCAGGAAGACGTCGACAGCTTTCACGACGAGATGTGCTACATGCTCGCGCGTCAAATGGCTGCTCCCAACTCTCCCCAGTGGTTTAACACGGGACTTCACTATGCCTATGGACTGTCGGGGCCGGCCCAAGGCCACTATTACGTTGATCCGAAGACCCGCGAAGTGGTGAAAGCGACCAACGCGTTTGAACATCCACAACCGCACGCCTGTTTCATTCAGTCCATCGAGGATGACCTGGTGAATGAAAACGGCATCATGGACCTGTGGGTTCGGGAAGCGCGTTTATTCAAGTATGGGTCGGGTACCGGGACCAACTTTTCAAAGCTTCGTGGTGACGGGGAAGGACTGTCGGGGGGCGGGAAGTCATCCGGTTTAATGTCCTTCCTTAAAATCGGGGATCGTGCCGCGGGAGCCATTAAGTCCGGCGGGACGACTCGCCGCGCTGCAAAAATGGTGTGCCTAGACCTGGATCACCCCGACATCGAGGAGTTCATTGATTGGAAAGTCATTGAAGAGCAGAAGGTCGCCGCGATGGTCACGGGATCGAAGATCTGCGCCGAGCGTTTGAACGGGGTGTTGAAAGCCTGTCATGCCGTGGACGGCGACGGCCGAATGAAAGCCGACCTCGACCCCAAGACGAACCCTTCCCTGCGGGACGCATTGGCACATGCCCGTCGAGACAGGGTGCCGGAAGCGTATATTCAGCGGATGTTTTCCTATGCTAAGCAGGGGTTTACACATTTCGTGTTCCATGAATATGACACCAATTGGGATGGGAAAGCCTATCAGACCGTCTCGGGACAGAATTCCAACAACAGCGTCAGAATTCCCAACGAGTTTTTTGCGGCGCTGGAGGCCGACGGGGATTGGGGCTTGAAGCGACGGACCAACGGCAAGGTCTGTAAGACCGTCAAGGCCCGTGATCTCTGGGACAGGATTGCGTGGGCCGCATGGATCTGTGCCGATCCAGGCACGCAATACGATACCACGATCAATGAATGGCATACCTGCCCGGAGGATGGACGCATCAATGCTTCGAATCCTTGCTCCGAGTATATGTTCTTGGATGATACCGCCTGCAACCTGGCGTCCCTGAACTTGGCCGCCTTCTACACTGCCGATGGGCAATTTGAGTTGGAACACTTCCGCCATGCGGTGCGGCTCTGGACCATTGCATTGGAAATCAGCGTCCTCATGGCCTCTTTTCCGAGCCGATCCATTGCTGAAAGAAGCTATCAGTTCCGTACGCTCGGCTTGGGGTATGCCAATCTCGGAACCGTGCTGATGAGACAAGGCATTCCCTACGATTCGCCGAGCGCCTTGGCCATCTGCGGAGCCTTGACCGCGATCATGACCGGGGAGGCCTACAGTGCCTCGGCTGAAATGGCCGCGGAGCTTTGGCCGTTTCCCGGCTACGCCAAAAATCGAGATCACATGTTGCGCGTCGTTCGCAACCACCGGCGCGCGGCTTACCGCGCCCCGTCTGAGGAGTTTGAAGGCCTAACCATCGCTCCTATGGGGATTCAACCCGAATCTTGTCCTCCGGACTTGCTCCTTGCCGCTCGCCGGGCGTGGGATCGCGCGTTTGAGCTGGGCACCGCGTATGGGTTCCGGAATGCCCAAGTCACGGTCATAGCGCCCACGGGCACCATCGGCCTGGTTATGGACTGCGATACGACCGGCATCGAACCAGATTTTGCATTGGTCAAGTTCAAAAAATTGGCGGGGGGCGGGTACTTTAAGATTATCAACCAGAGCCTGACGGCGGCTTTGGCCTCGCTAGGTTACACAGATGCACAGGTGCAAGACATTGTGCGCTACTGTGTGGGAGCCAAAACACTCCAGGGAGCTCCCTTCATTAATCATGAAACCTTGCGGTACAAGGGCTTCGATGATGAGGCTCTGGAACGGCTTGAAAGCAGCTTGGCTCAGGCGTTTGAGATCCAGTTTGCCTTTAACAAATTTACGCTGACCGAAGCCTTCTGCGTGGAGAAGCTCAAATGTACGGAAGCACAGTTGAACGATCCGACCTTCAACATGCTGAAGGTGCTAGGTTTCACGCAGGAGGAAATTGCAGCCGCGAATGATTACTGCTGCGGCACCATGACGGTAGAGGGTGCCCCGCATCTGAAGACCGAACATTTGCCGGTGTTCGATTGTGCGAACCGGTGCGGTCGTATCGGACAACGGTACATTGCCGTCGATGCCCATATTCGGATGATGGCGGCTGCGCAACCGTTCATCAGCGGCGCCATCAGCAAAACGATCAATATGCCAGCGGATTCCTCTCTCGAAGACGTCAAGGCTGCCTATCTGTTGTCCTGGAGGAGCATGGTCAAGGCGGTTGCACTGTATCGTGACGGCTCCAAGCTGAGCCAGCCGTTGAGCGCTTCCACCGACAGCGGGAAAGTTGCGGAAGCCGTGACCGATGTCACGGCGGTGGCGGAAAAAATTACGGAACGAGTGCTTGTCCGCTACCTCGCGAAGCGCCGGCCGTTGCCGGGAAGACGGAATGGCTATACGCAAAAGGCCATTATCGGAGGTCACAAGCTGTACTTGCGAACCGGCGAATATGAAGACGGGACGGTCGGCGAAATATTCCTGGATATGCACAAGGAGGGCGCCGCCTTCAGAAGCTTGATGAATTGCTTCGCCATTGCCATTTCGTTGGGGCTTCAGCACGGCGTGCCGTTGGAAGAGTTTGTGGAGGCGTTCGTCTTCACGCGCTTCGAACCCAACGGGCCGGTCAAGCTTAACGATCGGATCAAGATGTCCACCTCCATCATCGATTACATCTTCCGCGAACTCGCCGTCACGTATCTCGACCGGTATGATTTGGCGCAAGTGAAGGAAGAAGATCTCCGGATGGACTCGATGAAAAAGGATGATCTTGATCCGGAGTGCGTGGCAGAAGAAGCGGATATGGATGCGCTGGCACAATCCTCGGTCATCACCGAGCACTTGCCGATCCGCCGGAACGGAGGAAAGGGTAATGGCCATGGCAACGGACACAGCCTGGCGAGGCAAGTCGAGATCATGCGGGAGACGCTGACGCTGACGGAAGTCCAAAGCGCCAAAGTGAAGGGGTATGAGGGCGATCCGTGCCCCGAGTGCAAACAATTCACCATGGTCCGGAATGGTACTTGCCTGAAGTGTGTTAGTTGTGGCGCCACGAGCGGGTGTTCCTGATGATGGGAGGAACGAGCGCCGGAGTGTCCAAACGGCACAGGCCTGATGCGGGTCGCGGATGACAAGTCGGTTGCAATCGGTTCGGGAATCGTCTAAAGAGTCGTTTGGCTGAGATGCAGAAGGAGTTTAAATGATGAACAATTGGAAGCTGTGGCTATTCTGCCCTCGGGAACAGCGGGTCCTGTGGACTCGCTGGGACACGAGGACGCCGCTCTCCTTACGCTCAAGAGACGTGAACCAGATTCTGGAAACGATGATGCCGTCCTGGTGCATCAAACATCGGTGCAGCTCCTGGTCCCCCTTGAAACAACGGCGCTTGGGAAGGAAAGATAGACGATTGCGTCTGCGACCAGATAATCGATGATGGCCGCCCGGTGATGTCACCGTGTTCGAATCACCAACTTGATTCCCTGTGAGAGACATGAAATCCTATTGGACTTGATCCTCTGGCGCAGCGAATGAGCACGGTAGGACACAGCACGGAGTAACAGATGCCGACGACGACGCAACTGGTCATCAGTGGTCAAAGTAAACCCGGGGTCTTGGCCCATGTGGCATCGGTGCTTGGGGAAGCCGGGGTAAATATCAAAGCCTTTTCTGCTCCAGAGGTCACCGGAACCGGAAAACTGCGGCTGCTGGTCGCCGATGTGGATGGCGCCCGGGCGGCGCTCAAGGCGGCAAAAGTGAAATTCTCAGAAGAAACCGCTCTTATCCTGAGCCTCGAAAATAAACCCGGAGCGCTGAAAGACGTCGCCGATCTCCTCACCCAAAGCCGGATCAACATTAAATGCGGTTATTGCACACCCTCTCGAGAAGGAAAGCGGGCCATCGTAGTCTTGTCTGTATCCAATACCGATAAGGCCCTCACCCTACTTCGCAACCAATCTCTCGACGAGTTCTAGGTGACGTCCGCCGAGCCGTCTGAAGGGACCGCTCTGTGCCGTCGCTTTCTTACGGGCCTGTTCTTGGGCCTGTTTCTTCACGGATGCGCCGGCACACCTCCTGTCGAACGATTTCCGGGGTACCCGATCGGCTACGTGGAGCGGGGAGAGGCCTCTTGGTATGGTCCCGGGTTTCATGGCAACAAGACCGCCAATGGCGAACGCTACGACATGCATAAACTGACGGCTGCTCATCGCACGCTCCCATTGGGTTCCGTGGCCGTCGTCCGTAGCCTCACATCAGGTCGGCATGTGACTGTCCGAATTAATGATCGCGGCCCGTTCGCGCGAGGTAGGATTTTGGACTTGTCGCTCGCAGGAGCTCAGGTTTTACAGATGGTTGGAAATGGAACCGACCGAATCGAACTCCGGGTGGTCGGGTATGTTCCCAGGCCCGAGGGCATGGGTATGTTACGGGTCCAGGTCGGGGCGTTCTCCGATCCACAGAACGCGCAACGTCTGTTTGAACGGGTCAGGGCGGAATACGGCGGAGGCCGAATCGTTCAAGCGGATCTAGTCGAAGGGCGCCTGTACCGGGTGCAAATCGGACAGTTTGCGACCGAGGGTGAGGCCCAGCGTGCAGCCTCCCGCCTTGAGAACAGATATCAGCTCCAGCCCTTCGTGATCCGGGATGATAACGGATAGGCTGGAGCTTCCAACCCAGGCGTAAAGACGCAACGCATTGAATTCACAATGACTTTACTCGGATTGCTTGCTCGTAAGACCCGACTATGGTAAATGTAAGCGCGATGGTTAACATGTCTACTCACGTCTTGACGCTTGTACAACCTTCAATAGAGTGGTCGGCGAGGTACCCCCTCGGTGATGCTCCGCTCTTCTTCAGACCATTCACGTTCCTCGGGCGTCCTTAAATACGGCTGCAAATGGAAATCCTCATCCTTGTGGGGTTGATTGGGTTATCTGCCATTATTTCCGCGGCGGAGATCGGCTTTTTCGCGGTCAATGAAACCAAGCTCCAGGCTCTCGTCCAATCCGGAAGCAAGCGAGCCGCGAAGGCCTTGCAACTGCGGTCGAATCCCCAGCGATTGCTTTCCACAATCATGATCGGGGACAACCTCGTCAACGCAGGGGCTGCTTCCTATGTGACCCTCCTGACGATCCGATTATTCGGATCCGAGGCATTAGGCTTTGCCATCGGCATCCTGACCTTCGTCCTAATGATTTTCGGCGACGTGGTGCCCAAGACCCTGGCCGCCCACCATGCCATGTCGGTGGCCATGGGGATGGCCTATCCCGTGTATGGCATACAGTGGATGCTCAAGCCGGTTCTTTTTGTGCTCGAACCCATGATCGACAAAATTACCGGAGGTAAGGGCCTGACTGTGCCGTTCGTGACGGAAGAAGAACTCAAGATCATGCTGGATGTGGGAGGCAGATCGGGCACGATTGAATCCGAAGAAGTGAAAATGATCAAGAACGTATTTCAGTTGAAGGATATTACGGCTGAAGATTCTATGACGCCTCGAATCTACGTGTTTGCCCTCGACGGGAACCTCCGATTGAAAGAAGCTCAGGACCGGCTCTATGCGTCGAAATATTCCCGGATCCCGGTCTATGACGGCACCCTCGACAACATCACCGGGATTCTGTATAAAACGAAGGCCCTTACAGAACTGGCCAGAGACAGAACGGAGGTTCGCCTGCGGGACATTGCGCATCCTCCGCTGTTTGTCCCGGCCGGCAAAACCGCGGATGACTTGATGAAGCAATTCCAGCAAGAAAAGCGACACATGGGTATTGTGGTCAACGAATTCGGCGGCGTCATGGGATTGGTGACGCTGGAGGACCTGCTTGAAGAAGTCGTGGGCGAAATTGTGGACGAGACGGACATCACCGAAGAGTTGATCAAGCGCATCGGGAAAAGCCATATCCTCGTGCATGGGCGCACCGAGGTCCGCAAAGTCAATGATTTTCTCAACGTGGAACTGGGAGATGAGGCCTTGACCATCGGCGGCCTCATTCAGGAAGACCTGGGCCGGATTCCCAAGGTCGGCGAAGAGATTCGCATCGGCAACTGCCGGTTAGTCGTCCACGAAGCAGACCCCCGCTCCATTCGAAGTGTGCAGATTTTTAAAGACGAGAAGGTGGCCCCGCCGGTTGAAACCCCGAGTCTAAATCCGGTCAGTTGACGGTGGTGTGACCAACCGCAGAAATTCTTCCTCATTCAGGATCCGGATGCCGAGCCGTTTCGCTTGGTCCAGTTTCGACCCAGGGTCGGTGCCGGCGACCACATAGGTGGTCTTCTTGCCGACGCTGGACGAGACGCTGGCCCCCATCCGTTCCACAAGCGCCTTGGCGTCCTCCCGGCTCAGGTGTACAAGTCCCCCCGTGAAGACAAAGACATTCTGCGCGAGCTGCAAGGACCGAGGAGAGCCTCCCGTCGTGTCGCGGCTCACCGAAAGTCCCAGCTCAAGCAACCGGGCGATCACCTTGCGATTCGCTTCTTCTTGAAAAAATGAAACCAAGCTCGCGGAGATCTCCGGACCGATCTCTTCGATGCGCTGAAATCTCGGGGCATCGGCCGTCATGATGGCCTCCAGAGTCCCAAATTCCCGTGCCAGCACTTTTGCGATGTGTTGGCCTACTTGCCGAATGCCGAGTCCCATCAAAAATCTAGGGAGAGAGACCTGCTTGCTCTGTTCAATCGACCGCATGAGGATCCCAGCGGACCGTTCCGCAAAGCCATCCAAGACGAGCAGTTGTTCGGTAGTGAGGCCATACAGATCTGCCAAGGTGTTGACCAGGCCACGGTCCACCAGTTGCGCGACGGTCTTTGTCCCCAGCCCGACGATGTTAAGCGCTTGTTTCGACGCGAAGTGTTGGATGGCCCCTTTCAACTGGGCATGGCAGGCGGCTTGGCCGGTGCAGTAAAAGTATGCGCCTTCCCTCGCGACGGCCGCACCGCAGACCGGACAGCGATCGGGCATGGCAAACGGCACGGAGCGCTGCTCACCTGGCACGGGTACACGTTCGGCAATCGCCGGGATCACATCCCCCGCCCGCTCCACTTTGACGGTGTCACCGACGCGGATATCTTTTCTGGCGACTTCGTCGGCATTGTGGAGCGTGGCCCGGCTGATGGTCACGCCACCGACCTCCACGGGTCTCAGCAGGGCGAGCGGTGTGAGCGTCCCCGTACGCCCGACGGAGACGGCGATCTCCTGCACCACGGTGACTTCCTTCCGGGGAGGAAACTTGAACGCAATGGCCCAGCGAGGGCTGCGCGACTTGGTGCCGAGCCGCTCTTGCCAATCGCGACGATTAATTTTGACCACGATTCCGTCGATTTCATAGGCCAAACCGTCGCGCTGCTCCTTGGTTCCCTGATGGAAGGCCAGGACCTCTTCGATGGTAGGGCAGAGCCGGCGATGAAGAGGGACGGGCAGGCCCCACACATCGAGCAGGTTTAATTCCTCCCAATGGGATGGCGGCAGCGACCCATCGGTTACGGAAATCTCGTAACACGTGATGACCAACGGCCGCCCGGCGGTGATACGAGAGTCGAGTTGGCGAAGGGAGCCGGCTGCGGCATTCCGGGGGTTCGCAAAAGGATCTTCTCCGCGTTCTGCGATGCGGCGATTGAGGGCCTGGAAGTCCTCCAGCCGCATATAGACTTCCCCACGAACGACGAGATGGGACGGCGGATTGGCATCGGGGCGAAGCTGGAGCGGCAGTGAGCGGATCGTCCTGAGATTAATCGTGACATCCTCCCCCGTCGCTCCGTCGCCTCTGGTTGATCCGCCAGTGAAGAGTCCATGGTCATAGACCAGCTCCACCGACAGTCCATCAAACTTCGGTTCAGCCGTGTAATCGACCTGACCGACGGACAACTCGCGGCGCATCCGTTGGTCGAACGCCAGTACATCGCCAGGGTCCGCAATCGAGTCGAGACTCAGCATCGGCCGTTCATGCCGAACCTTTTTGAGATCGGTCTGCGGCGGAGCGCCGATGCGGCGGGTGGGGGAGTCCGGGGTCACCAGATCCGGGTAGGCCTGTTCGAGTCTGACTAATTCGCCGAATAAACGATCATACTCGCCATCAGCTATCTCCGGGCGATTCCTCACATAATAGAGATGATCGTGGTGCCGAATCGTTTCCCTGAGTCGCGCGATGTCTTCACGGACCGATGTCGGAGCCTGTGACGAGTTGGCCGGCGCCGATTCGGTCGGATCGAAGAGGTTCGGCTGTGCCATGGATGTCTCCTGCGCGGTCCTACGATGATTTGGAGGAAAGTGGAGCGGACCGTAACATAGGCCACCAGGCCGGTCAAACGCTCGCGCCGTGCATCCGTCGCTTTGACTTTCACAGGGGTGGCCTTTATTCTAGTCCCCGCCTCAGGCCAAAGGGCGAGGGAATCAGGTCGTGGGCGCGGCGGCGGGTAGGGGCTGGGCGCTCGCAGCGCATAAGGAGGCGTGTATGCAGAAGGAGGAGCAGAGAGTGAACGAGCGGACAATCACATCGGTCGTGCTGGGAATGCTCATGCTCTGCGGCGGACCGCTGGTGAGCGGGTGCGTGGTCTTGGAAGAAAAATACAATGCCGAAAAGGCTCGGAGTTTGAACTTTCAGCGTCTCCTGGCTCAGGAAGAAAAACGCACGGCCGAGTTGGACAGTGAAGTGAAGCGCACCAAGAAAGAGCTCACGGAATTTGAAGCCCGCAATCGCGAACTGTCCGCCCAAGTCCAAGCCGCCCGCGAACAAATGGGCCGCCTGCAAGAGGAAGCCGAAGCCATCAAGGAATCCGCCTTGCTCGAGCGGAAAGCCATGGAGGACATGCGGAAGAGCGGTGCTCCCTCAGCTAAAAAGAAAACGGCGCCACCTCCCGACATGTTGGGCGACCTGAGCAGCGTCCAAGCCGACCTGCCGAAAGAGTTGAGCGCTCCTGACACACCGCCCATTCCTGAATCCCAGGCGACCGCCAAAACAGGCGCCACCATCCATGTGGTCAAGCCGGGAGAAACGCTCTTTCGGATCGGTCGCCGCTACGGGGTGGATATCGAGCGTCTCAAGAAGATGAACAAACTTCCGGACGACATTATCGAAGTCGGGCAGAAATTGATTGTGGCAACGGAATAGTAGGGATCGATGACCAATCCGACCTATTCTCTCGGCCTGGATGACTTTCGGTCCTATGCGCGGCAGGGCAACCTGATACCTCTGTACCGGGAAATCTTGGCCGACCATGAAACACCGGTCTCCGCCTTTGCAAAAATCGACCACGGCCCGACCGCCTACTTGCTCGAAAGCGTGGAGGGGGGAGAACAATGGGCCCGCTATTCCTTTTTAGGCAGCGGAAGTCCCGTCATCTTAATGGAGAACCGCGGGGATTTGATCGTCAAGCGAGGACGGCGGATCCGAAGAATTCCCGCCCGCGGGACACCACTCGAACGCATCCGTGAGTACATGGAGACCTATCGCCCCGTCACGATGCCCGATCTCCCCCGTTTTGTGGGCGGCGCGGTCGGATACCTGGGCTACGACATCGTGAAGACCTTCGAACACGTGCCTTCGAATCGGAAGGACTCTCTGGGGGTTCCCGACTTTGCATTTCTGCTCACTGAAACGTTGCTGATTTTTGACAACGTGGCGCACAAGATCAAAGTGGTCGCCAACGCGCACCTGAAATCTTCCGCCGAACGGGATGTCCGATCGGCCTACCGTGAGGCGACGACCAGGATCGAGCGGATGATCCGCCGGCTGCGCCGTCCACTTCGGCGGACCGCACAAACGCGTCGTCGATCCCCGCTGCACTTTACGCCGAACATGAGCAAGGCGGATTTTGAAAAGCTCGTTCTCCGCACTCAGGACTACATCAAAGCCGGGGACATTTTTCAGTGTGTGCTCTCCCAGCGGTGGGAAACCAACCTCCACGCGTCGCCCTTTCAGTTGTATCGGGCGCTGCGCGTCGTCAATCCCTCGCCCTACATGTATTACCTTCGAATCGCCGGTGTTGAACTCGTCGGGTCGTCACCCGAAATCCTCGTTCGTTGCGAGGACGGACAAGTGTCCGTGCGTCCGATCGCCGGCACAAGACGACGGGGTTCGACGGCCGACGAAGATGTCCACCTGGAACGGCGGCTCCTGGCCGACACGAAAGAACGGGCCGAACACATTATGCTGGTGGACTTGGGCCGGAATGATGTCGGCCGGGTGGCCGAGCAGGGTTCGGTCCGGGTGGAATCGCTTATGAAGGTGGATCGGTACTCGCACGTCATGCACATGGTGTCCAACGTTACGGGCAAGCTCGCCGCCAGCCAGACCGTCTACGATGTGCTCAGAGCTTGTTTTCCGGCCGGCACTGTATCCGGGGCGCCGAAAATACGGGCAATGGAAATCATCGAGGAGTTGGAGCCGACCAAACGCGGCCCGTACGCGGGCGCCGTGGGTTATTTTAGTTTCTCCGGCAACATGGATATGTGCATCAACATCCGCACCGTCGTCGTGTTGCGCCATCGGGCCTTCATCCAGGCGGGTGCCGGGATCGTCGCCGATTCGAATCCCGACCACGAGTATGAAGAAACCTGCAACAAGGCCCGCGCGATGATGAAGGCCATCGAGCTGGCCGAGCAGGGCTTGGAGTGAATCAGGTCGCGTGGGGCTGACCCGTCAGGGAAATACGCCGTCGCCGGTCCGGTGGCGGTGCATCTTGCGTCAGAGTGTGTCGCCCAAGGCCGGTCTATGCTGTTGGTCATCGATAACTACGATTCCTTCACCTACAACCTCGTGCAATATCTGGGCGAGCTTGGGGAAGACGTCCGCGTGTATCGAAACGATCAAATCACGCTCGACGAGATCGACTCCCTGCGCCCACGGAATATCGTCATCTCTCCCGGACCATGCACGCCCGCTGAAGCGGGGATTTCGGTCGAGGTGATTCGCAGGTTCGGGGAAACGATTTCGCTGCTCGGTGTCTGCCTGGGACATCAGTCGCTGGCGGTCGCGTATGGCGGGGAAGTCATCCGGGCCCCAAGACTGATGCACGGCAAGACGTCGCAGATCACACATGACGGTCGGACACTCTATCGCGGGTTGCCCAATCCGTTCGAAGCCACGCGGTATCATTCGCTGATCGTGAATCGAGTGAACCTTCCCTCGTGTTTGGAGATTACGGCGGAAACCGCGGAAGGAGAAATCATGGGACTGCGTCATAAGACGCTCCGGGTCGAAGGCGTCCAGTTCCATCCCGAGTCCATCTTGACGACCGTCGGAAAAGACTTGCTGCGAAACTTTCTGACCCTCCGGCCGATCCAGGCTCACCCGGCATGATCAGAGAAGCCCTGACACGATTGGCCGAGCGGACCTCTCTCTCGGCGGAACAGGCCGAAGAGGTCATGTGCGAGATTATGGACGGGGCCGCCTCGGCCGCTCAAATCGGAGCCTATCTGATGGGGCTCCGGCAGAAAGGTGAGACGGTGGAGGAAATCACCGGCTCAGCCAGAGCCATGCGCGCCCGTGCCGCCAAGATCAGTCTCGGCGCGCACATTGTGCTGGATACGTGCGGAACCGGCGGAGACGGGGCGCAGACGTTCAATATTTCGACCACCGCGACGTTTGTGGTGGCCGCCGCGGGGATTACCGTCGCCAAGCACGGCAATCGATCCGTGTCCTCGAGGTCGGGGAGCGCGGACGTGCTGCGCGTGTTGGGGGTCAACATCGAGTTGCCGCCCGACCGGGTGGCCGACTGCATTGACGAGATCGGAGTCGGATTTCTTTTCGCGCCGCTGTATCACGGGGCGATGAAACACTGCGCGGCGCCGAGACAAGAGATGGGCATCCGGACGTTGCTCAATGTGCTCGGTCCGCTTACCAATCCAGCCGGAGCGACCCACCAGGTGATCGGCGTGTATGATGTGGCCCTCACCGATATTCTGGGCCAGGTTCTGTTGCAACTGGGCTCTCAACATTGCTTCGTGCTCCACGGCATGGACGGACTTGATGAGCTGACGCTTTCTGACCGCACCAAGATATCCGAAGGAAAGGCCGGCGTCGTATCGAGCTACTTTGTGACGCCGGAAGAGTTCGGCCTGGTACGAGTGGCGCGAAAGGAATTCATCGGCGGGAGTGCGGAAGACAACGCGCGGATTACCCGCGAAATTCTCGGAGGCCGCAAAGGGCCCAAGCGAGATTTGGTGTGTTTGAACGCCGCCCCCGGGCTCGTGGCCGGACAGCAGGCGAAGACTCTTCAGGAAGGATTTCGAATGGCTCACGCGTTGATTGATTCGGGCGCGGCGGCCGAAAAACTCGAACACCTCATCGCCTGGACGAACCGCTTGGCGGCCTATGATCCTCGATAGAATTCTGGACCACAAGAAAGCGGAACTCCGCCACAAACAGAGTCGGTCCTACCTTGCCGATTTGAAGGCGGCCATTCGTGACGCCGCGCCGCCGCTGGGGTTCGCGGTGACGTTGGAGGCGACGAGGCCGGCATCCAGCCCGGCGTTGATCGCCGAGGTCAAGAAGGCATCCCCTAGTCTCGGGCTGTTGCGGGAAGAATTTGCCGACAAATTTGATTATCTTGCCATGGCACGCACCTATCAGGAGCACGGAGCATCGGCTTTGTCGGTGTTGACCGACCGGGACTTCTTTCAGGGCGACCTGCGTTATCTGGCCGATATCAAACGCGCTCTGCCGATTCCCGCACTCATCAAGGAATTCATGATAGGCGACGTTCAGTTCTACGAAGCGCGCGCGCACGGAGCCGATGCCGTGTTGCTCATCGTGGCGG
>CAYQDJ010000026.1:33352-34029 GCA_964416255.1 uncultured Nitrospira sp.
GACCTGCAGTAGCGATCCTGATCGTCGGTCTCCTGCTCATCGTGGCGGCACTCGAACGTCGCCAGTTGATGGATTTTTATGCCCTCGCCGGGGAACTCGGGATGGATACGCTCTTTGAGACGCACCACGAACGTGAACTCGATACGGTGCTGGAATGGATTCCCGACGCGCACTTGATCGGGATCAACAATCGGGATTTGAACACGTTCACGACCGATCTCAGCGTCACCTTTCGCTTGGCCAAACGCATTCCTTCCGACAAGTTGATCGTGAGCGAGAGTGGCATTCATCGTCGCGAGGACGTGGCTCGGTTGGTCGAGGCGGGGATCCATGCCATGTTGATCGGCGAATCACTCATCCGTGCCGAGCACACCGATGAACACATGCGGACTTTGCTGGGCATCCCGGCGGCGGACGCCCGGTCGCGCCGGTGAATACGGCCATGTCTCGGGTCAAAATCAAAATCTGCGGTATTACGAATGCGAAGGACGCCGCCCTGGCCGTTTCGGCCGGGGCGGATGCGGTGGGGTTTGTGCTGTATCGAAAGAGTCCGCGCTTCGTGGAACCGGCCGTTGTCCGGGCCATCGTCGCCGGGCTTCCGCCGTTCGTCCTGCCGATCGGCGTGTTTGTGAATGAAGAGCCGTCCGTGGCCAGGGCACTCGTCGATGAATGCGGGT